>DATBEN010000013.1:0-21650 GCA_036276055.1 Caulobacteraceae bacterium | reverse complement strand
GTCAGGGGCTCGATCAGCGCCTCCACCCGTCCTCCCTTTGTCGTTGCGGGAGGACTCCTAGACCAGCCGCGCGGGGGCGCAAACGGTCACGTCGCGTCAGGCGGCGACGCGTTCCGATCCCTCCAGCGCCTCGTCCAGCCGCCGCCAGGTAGGGGCCAGGTCGACGACCTCGTTGCGCTCAGCCGCATCGTCCATCGCCATCACCGTGAGGCCGGCCTCGAGCGAGTCCCTGGGCGTCACGGGAAAGCGCCTCTCCCCGTCCAGCGCGGCCAGCAGATCGATCGCCATGGCCTGGTCGGCGCCGTTGTGCAGGTCAGCCGTGCGGGCGGCGAAATCGATCCGTTCGGGCTTTCCCCGGTGCAGCGACGGCCGGACCATCAGCTTGTTGCGCACGAGGTCAGCCAGCAGGGTCCCGCGCGTGCCCACGACGTACCAGCGCCGCTCCTGCAGGGAGACGTGGCTGTTCGAATGGAAGGCGAGGGCCAGGCCGCTCTCGTAGTGGGCGATCGCCACCTGGTGGTCATTGAGGTCCATGTCCGAGTGGAAGGCGTCGTTGGCGCCCATCCAGCCCGCGTCCCGCTGGGCATAGGCGGCCGAACCGTCCTCATAGGTCTTGGGCAGGTCCGCGTGATCGGGCGTGAAGATCCGCCGGCCGCCAAAGCTCGCCACCCGCATCGCCCGCGACCGCGCCAGGCGACTGAAGATATCGAAGTCGTGGCACACCTTGTCGAGCATGAAGGAGCCGCCCCACTCCGCCTTCCGCCGCCAGTTCCGCGCCAGATAGGCCCCATGCTCGGGGTGCAGGTGCTCGGTCGCGTCCATCGAGATGAGGTCGCCCAATTCCCCGGCGTCGACGCGCGCGATCACTTCGCGAACCAGAGGCATCGAGCGCATGACCAGGCCGATGAAGAGGGGCGGGGTCGTCCCGGCGGCCAAGGTGCGGGCGAGGTCGAAGGACTCCTCCGCCGTCCGGACGATCGGCTTCTCGCTGAAGACCGGAAAGCCGGCGGCGAAGGCGGTGTCGAGGTGGGCGCGGTGCAGGTGGTTGGGCGTCCCGATCATGATCAGGTCGAACGGCCCGTCCGCCAGCAGCTCGGTCTCGTCGCGATAGGCCCGTCCGGGCCGGATGCCCGCCTCGGCCAGGATCGGCAGGCCCACGGGCGAGGGATCGGCATAGCCGGCGAGATCGATCGTCCAGCCGACCTCGTCCATCGCCGCCAGCACGTGGGCGATGCGCTGGCCAAGGCCAATGACTCCGATCCGCTTGCTCATGCGCGTCTACTCCAAGCCCTTTTCGTTCAGCCCTCTACCTCGAACGTGGCGCCCGCGTGAGAGGGCAGGCGCTTCAGGAGAACCTCGCCCATCGCCGAGGCTGGCGTCCAGCAGCCGCCGGGCGTGGTCTGGCGCGGAACGTCGAAGGCCAGGGCGAGGGCGGCCTCGGCGAGCATCTTCGAGGTCGATCCGTAGCCGGGGTCCATGTCGCCCTTCACCCGCGCGCGGACCGTGCGCCCGTCGGGGCCTTCGGCGATGAACAGGAGGTCGTAGAAGCCCGCTTCCCGCTCTTCCTTCGTCGGCCCCTCGCCTGGCTTGGGCGGGGCTGCGCCGCCGAGGTCGAAGCCGGCCGGCGCGGCGCCTGTGGGCGGCCCGGCGACCATCAGCATCTCGTCGTACTGGAAGTCCTCGCCCCAGGGATGGCCGAGCAGGAAATTGGTCCGGTGCACGGCCTTGGTGTTGATGCCCGCCATCATGAACGGGACCACCCACGAACCGGCAACCTTGTCCTCATACGGGTGATCGCCGTCCGGCTGGGCAGGGCCATGGAAGCCGGGCGTGAGGGCGAACGGGTCGGCGAGGAGCTTTCCAACGGACGGATCCTTCTGGGCGGCCGCCATGGTGGCCATGCCGCTGGCGAAGGTGCCCCCCGAAAAGCCGCCGCGCATCGCCGCCACCCGGCCACGTACGCGCCTGGCCGGCGCGCCGAACCGTTCGCGCGCCACCCGCTCCACGAACCAGACCCCCATGTCGAATGGGATGGAGTCGAACCCGCAGGAGAACACCAGGCGCGCGCCGGAAGCCCTGGCGGCGGCTTCGTGCGCGGCGATCATGCCGGCGATCCAGTTCGACTCCCCGGTCAGGTCGACATAGTCGCAGCCCGTGGCGGCGCAGACGGCGACGAGGTCGGAGCCGTAGAGCTGATAGGGGCCGGCGGTGGTGATCACGGCCTTCGTTCGACGCGCCATGGCCTCGAGCGCCCGCGGATCGTGCGCGTCGGCCACGATCAGGGGGAGGCTCTGGGGCGCGCCGATCAGGCCGCGGACTTCGGCGAGCTTTTCGGCTCTGCGACCCGCCATGGCCCAGCGCACGGATCCATCGGCGCCATGGGTCCGCAGAAGATGTTCGGCGACCAGCCGGCCCGTATAGCCGGTGGCTCCATAGACGATGACATCGAGCTCTTTTTCCGCGTTCGCCATCGATCGCTCCCCCTTCTCTGGTCATTCAGCGCGGGTTCAGCCTAATGCGGTATCTCTTCTCGCGTCGCAAACTTCGTCGGTGCTGTTGGAACGGCTCAGCCGCATCTTCATTCCGGACACGGCTGCGCCCTGCTTTCGCCGGACGCAGAAGGGAAGGATAAGCGTGGCGCGTGTCTGACAGGATCGCCGACGCGCGCGACAACGCACGCGTACTCTCACTCAGGGCCGTCGTTTGACGAATCTCGCAAGCAGCTTTGCCGCAGCCGATGCGGCGCCTCACCCCTTGCGGCTAGGACGGCGGACGATCGCCGGCAGCCGCGCCACGGAGGTCCTGCGGCCGGTCCGCTCGTCCGCCGCCGTCGGCAAGGCGAATCCCTCGCAGGATGACGTCTTTCCACCATTGGAAGCCATGCCGGCTGCCGCCTCTCTGGCGATGCCGAAACAGGACCTCAGCCTCGCGCCGGCGACGGTCGCGCGTGGCGCCGAGCCCAGGCGCGGCCGCCGGGTCGCGGTGCTGGTCGGCGCGATGACATTTGGCGGCCTCGTCGGTTGGCTGCTGCTGTCGGCGCTGGGCGTTCACGGCTTCACGGCGCTGGAGGCGACGACGGTCATGCTGTCGATCCTGCTCAGCACGTGGGTCGGCTTCGGTTTCGCCAGCGCTCTCGCCGGCTTCGCAGCGGCGTGGTCGACGCGCGCCGCTTCCCGCGCCGCTGTCGCGACGATCCCAGCCGCGCGCACCGCCATCCTCCTGCCCGCCTATAACGAGGATCCGGGCCTGATCTTCTCCGGCGTCCAGTCGATGTGGGAGGATCTCGAACGCGCGGGGGCGTCGGACCGCTACGACATCTTCATCCTCAGCGACACGCGCGATCCGGCCATCGCGCGCGCCGAGCACGTCGCCTTCCTGAGGCTCCGGACGCGGCTGAACGGCGGCCGGCAGATCCACTATCGCCGGCGCGCCGAGAACGTGGACCGCAAGGCCGGCAACATCGGCGAATGGGTGGAGCGGTTCGGCGCGGCCTACGGCTTCATGCTGGTGCTCGACGCCGACAGCCTGATGACCGCCGATGCGATCCTGGCCCTCACGGCCGAGATCGCCGGCGATCCGTCAGCCGGCCTGATCCAGAGTGTGCCCACCATCGTCAACGCCCGCACGCCTTTCGCGCGGCTGCAGCAGTTCGCCTCACGGCTTTACGGACCCATCTTCGCCGCGGGCCAGCAATGGTGGTCGGGCCAGGAGGGCAACTACTGGGGCCACAACGCGATCCTGCGGGTGGCGGCCTTCGCCGAGAGCGCCGGGCTGCCCCACCTTGAGGGACCCCGACCGTGGGGCGGCCACATCATGAGCCACGACTTCATCGAGGCCGCGCTGCTGCGCCGGCGCGGCTGGACCGTGCGGACCATGGCCGATCTTGGCGGCAGCTATGAGGAATCGCCGCCGACCCTGCTCGATACGGCGGTGCGGGACCGGCGCTGGTGCCAGGGCAACCTTCAGCACGCACGCCTGCTCCGGACGGCCGGCCTGCACTGGGTGAGCCGGCTGCACCTGCTGCTGGGCATCTCCGCCTACCTCGCCTCTCCACTCTGGCTGGTCCTACTCGTCTTCGGCTCCCTGGTCTGGTCCCGCGAGCACTTCGCACGGGGCTCGACCCAGGTGATGGAGGTGACCTGGGCCTTCAGCCTGACCATGGCGCTGCTGGCCATTCCCAAGCTCCTGGCGCTCGCCCTGGCCCTTGCCTCGCCCGAGCGCCGAAAGGGGTTCGGCGGCTCGGCGCGCCTCGTCGCCGGCGTGGCTCTGGAGACCTTCGCCTCGGTCCTGCTCACGCCGGTCACGATGGTGATGCAGGCGGTGAGCGTCTTCGACGTGCTGGTCGGGCGCGACAGCGGCTGGAAGCCCCAGCGGCGCGAAGGTGCGGAGATCAGCTCCAAGGAGGCCTGGCGGGCCCACCGCGGGCACGTCGCCCTCGGCCTGGCGGGCGGGATCGGCGCCTGGCTCACCGACCGCTCGCTGCTCGTCTGGGCCGGTCCGGTGTTCCTATCCCTCGCCCTGTCGGCGGCGCTGTCGTTCCACACCTCCCGCCAGCGCGCGGCGAGCCGGCTGGCGGTCCCGACGCTTCTGCGCATCCCCGAGGACGCGGCCCCGCCCTGGGTGCTGACGCGCGCAAGAGAGCTTCGAGCGAACTACGCCGTCGAAGCCCCCGTACGTCGCCAGATCGAGGCCCTGTTCCGCGAGGACCCCGCCATCTACGAGATCCGTGCTGAGGCGCATGCCGCCGCGCGCCGTCTGGCGGCCTGAAGACCGCGCCTCAGCCGTTCGCGGGTTGGTCGACGCCCCAGTGGATCCCGAAGCGATCGATCACCGCGCCCCAGAGATCGCCCCAGAACATCTTCTGGAACGGCGTGGTGACCTTGCATCCCGCTTCGACCGCCCGGTCGAACCAGGCCTGCCCGTCCGGAACCATCAGCTGCATGGTGTAGCTGTGGCTGGGCTGAAGGGGAAAGCCGTGCTCGGGCATGGCGTCCATCACCATCAGCAGCCCACCGTTGATCTCCAGCTGGCAGTTCATGATCCGCGAGCCGTCGTCGTTGGCCGTGCGCGAGACCTCTCTGGCCCCGAAGGCGCGCTTGTAGAAGTCGATGGCGGCGGCCGCCCCTTCGACCTGGATGTAGGGCACTACGCCCTTGGTCAGGCTGTCGGGGTTGGACCTGAGGTCGGTCTGGACGGCCATTGATCGGTTCCTCCTGCTGAGTTGCTCGAGAGTTCGCCCCAAGGACGCCCAACGTGCGCGCCCTCCGACATGGGGATGGAGAAAACGCGCGAGCGCCGCAGCCTCACGCGCCGGCGTTGGCGATGTCCTGCCTCAGACGATCGAGATGGCCGCGGATGTGGGCCGCCTCGGCGGCTGTGGAGGCCAGGCCGATCGCCCGGTCGAAGGCCGCGCGCGCCTCCGCGGCGCGGCCGAGCTGCATGAGGAGCGCGCCTTTCACGCCGAAGAAATAGAAGTAGCCGGCGAGCCGCCCCTGCAACGGTTCGATCATCGCCAGCGCGTCGGCCGGACCGGACGCCTTCGAGACGGCGACCGCGCGGTTCAGCGTCACCACGGGCGAGGGCTCGAGCGTTTCGAGCGCGGCATAGAGGCGCTCGATCTGAGCCCAATCGGTCTCCTCCGGCCGTGAGGCCCGCGCATGGAGGGCGGCGATGGCGGCGCGCACCTGATGGGGGCCCCGGCGGCGATGGCGCATGGCCTTGTCGAGCAGGGCGAGACCCTCGCCGATCATGACCGGGTTCCAGAGCGAACGGTCCTGATCCTCCAGCAGCACGATCTGGCCCGCGGCGTCGACCCTGGAGGCAGCGCGCGCGTGTTGCAGCAGCATCAGCGCCAGCAGGCCCATGACCTCGGGCTCGGCGGGAAAGAGCCGCAGCAGCAGGCGGGCGAGCCGGATCGCTTCGCCGCACAGGGTGGCGCGGGCGCCCCTGGGATCGTCCGCAGCCGAATAGCCCTCGTTGAAGACGAGGTAGATCATGCCCGCCACCGCCCCGAGCCTCTCGGCGCGCTCGACCGGCCCTGGCGCGTCGAACGGTACATCCGCCCGCGCGATGCGCGCCTTGGCCCGCGTGATCCGCTGCTCCATCGCGCTGTCGCCGACCAGGAAGGCGCGGGCGATCTGCGGGACCGTCAGGCCGGAGACGATGCGCAGGGCGAGCGCGATCTGCTGGCTCGGAGGAAGGTCCGGGTGACAGCAGATGAACATCAAGCGCAGCACGTCGTCGCGATAGTCGCCGCCATCCAACCGCTCGGCCATCGGAGCCTCCACATCGTCGAGTTCCGAAATGGCCTCCTCGGGCGGGAGCGCCGCATGGCGGCTCGCCCGCCGCGCGGCGTCGATCCCGCTGTTGCGGCCGACAAGGATCAGCCAGGCCGCGGGGTCGCGCGGCGGTCCATTGCGCGGCCAGGCTTTCAAGGCGCGCAGGCAGGCGTCCTGGAACGCCTCTTCGGCCATGTCCAGGTCGCGGAAATAGCGCAGCAGGGCGCCAACCGCCTGGGGCCGAGCGGCGGTGATCGCCGCGTCGATCCGGGCCAGATCATTCATCGCTCGAACGATCCGGGCAGGAAGAGCTTCAGCGGCCGCACCTCGTACGCGCCGCCCGGATTGGCCTTCGCGAGGTCGCGCGCCACGCCGAGGGCTTCTTCGAGATCCTCGCAATCGATGACGTAGAAGCCGAGCAGCTGTTCCTTGGTCTCGGCATAGGGCCCGTCGAGCACGAGCGGTGGGTCGGAGTCCTTGCGCAGGGTGGTCGCCGCGGTTGTCGGCATCAGGCGCACGGCCGGGCCGAACGTCTTCTTCTCGATCAGCCTCTGGTGGACCTTGCCCAGCGCGGCCATCACCGCGTCGTCCTCCTCCTGCGTCCAGGAGAACACCGCGTCTTCGTTGTTGTAGCAGAGGAAGGCGTACAGCATGGACCGCTCCGGACGTGTGATGGGTTGGGTCTCAGGCTAACCGGGCGCGGAGCCTTAAGTCCCGGCCCGGATTCTCGCCGAAAGCTCGGCCTCGTTGCGCCTCAGCTCGCCGGACGGGTCGCTTTCGGCGAAGTCTTCGGGACCGTGCAGGCGGCGGATTTCGATCTCGCCTGTCTTGCCCGTGGGGTTGGGGCATCGCTTCACCCACTCGATCGCCTCCTCCAGCGAGGCTGTCTCGAAAATCCAGTAGCCAGCCACCGTACGCTCGGTCGCGGCGGACGGGCCTTGCGCCACCTGGCGGTCGCGCCCGGCAAAGCGCACCCTCGCTCCGGCGGCGCTTGGCGTCAGCCCTCCGCCGTCCTTGAGCACCCCGGCCCGCGCGAGTTCCTCGTTATAGGCGCCCATCTGCGCAAGCAGCTCCGGGCTCGGCAGTTCGCCGCTCTCGGTAACCGCATTGGCGATGAGAAGGATCATGAAGCGCATGCGATCGTCTCCGACCAGGGTTGGCGTCTGACAGGATGACGCCCCAGGCGCCGCCCTGCCGACAAGGTGGCGGGAGAAAAACGAACAGCGCCGCCACGCCGGACGCGTTCGCTTTTGACGTTGCGCGTCCGCGTTGGCGCATCATAGGCTCGGGTTTTCCTGAACGCCGATAATGAACCCGTGCCCGCCGGGTCACTATATTCGAGAGGAAGCCCATCAGATGAAGTTCACCTGGTTCAACCTGATGCCATGGCCCTACCTTCCGGACGACTTCCGGGAGAAGAACAGGTCGGTATGGGTCGACATCGACCAGAGACTGTTCGATCCGGTGAAGGCTCACGAAGTCTACAATACCTACATGGACCTCCTCGAATACGCGGACACCCTCGGCTTCGACGGGATCGGCGTGAATGAACACCACCAGAACGGCTACGGCATCATGCCGTCGCCGAACATCATCGCTGCGGGACTTGCCCGGCGTACGAAGAACGCGGCCCTGGTGGTCCTGGGCAACTCCATCGCCCTCTACAATCCGCCGGTTCGGGTTGCCGAGGAATTCGCCATGCTCGACTGCATCAGCGGCGGGCGGCTGGTGGCGGGCTTCCCGGTCGGGACGTCGATGGACACGAATTACTGCTACGGCCAGATCCCGGCCCTGACCCGGGAGAAGTACGCCGAGGCCCATGAGCTGATCATCCGCGCCTGGACTGAGCGCGAGCCGTTCGCCTTCAACGGCCGCTACAACAAGCTGCGGCACGTCAACATCTGGCCACGGCCGATTCAGCAGCCGCGTCCGCCCGTGCACATCCCCGGCGGGGGTTCGGTGGAGACCTACGACTTCTGCATCGACAACACCTATTCGTATTCTTACCTGAGCTTCACCGGCTATATCCGGGCCAAAGCCCTGCTGCAGGGCTACTGGGATCAGGTGGCCAAGCGCAATGCGCCGGACACATCGCCCTACCGTGCCGGTTTCGCCCAGACGATCTGCGTCGCCGAGACCGACGAGGAGGCCGAGCGGCTCTATTCGGAGCACGTCCACTACTTCTACAACCGCTGCCTGCACGTCTATCCCGGCTTCGCCGATGCGCCGGGCTACCGCACAATCAAGACGATCCAATCGGGGGCGCTGTCGCAATACGCCCCGCCGCGAGGCTTCGGCGAACTCACCTGGAAGGACCTGACTGAAGGCGGCCACGTGATCGCCGGCTCGCCCGAGACCGTCCGCCAGCGGATGGAGGAACTGATCAAGGGCCTGCACGTGGGCAACATCTTCTGCCTCATGCACGTAGGGAACATGCCGGCAGACAAATGCATGTACTCGAGCAAACTGTTCGCCGAGAAGGTAATGCCCAAGCTCAAAACCTTGATGCCTGAATGGGATCATGACGAGCGCTTCTGGTGTCATCCGATCGACCGGCGGGCGACGCCGGGAAGCCTGCCGACGCCCTACGCGCCGGCCCGCGCCACCGAGCACGCGTGAGAGAGCCGGCGATGATGCAGCAGAAGACGATCGAGACGCCGCACGGCCAGATTCCCTACCTGGAAGGTGGATCGGGCGAGCCGCTGGTCTACCTCCACGGCGCGGGCGGAATGACGGCGGGGGATCCGATCCTGGAGGCCCTGGCCGCGACCCACCATGTCTATGCGCCGTACCTGCCGGGCTACGGCGAGACCGAAGACCGCCCTGATCTGCGGGACATGCTCGACTACACCCTGCACACCTGGGACGTAGTGCGGGCGCTGGGCCTGAAGGATCCGATCCTCGTCGGCCACTCCATGGGCGGGATGATCGCGGCCGAGATGGCTGCGGTCTCTCCCAACGACGTGAGCCGGCTGGTGCTCATTGCCCCCGCCGGCCTGTGGATCGACGAGCATCCCACGCCCGACATCTTCACCCTGCTGCCGTTCGAGCTGCCCAAGTACCTGTTCCACGACCCGGAGACCGGGGCGAAGTTGATGACGGCCGGTTTGCGGATCGACGATCCGGAGTTCCTCAAGTCCTACCTCGTGCGCAACGCGCGGCAGATGGGCATGGCGGGCAAGCTGCTGTTCCCGATCCCCGAACGCGGCCTGGGTTCGCGCCTCTATCGGATCCGCGCCAAGACGGTGATCGTCTGGGGTCAAAGCGACCGCATGATCCCGCCGGTCTACGCCCGCGGGTTCGAGGCCGGCATCGCCGGCTCCCGCGTGGTCGAGGTGCCGGAGGCGGGACACATGGTGATCCTGGAGAAGCCTGCCGTCGTGGCCGAGGCCGTCGCCAGCGTGGCTTGACGTCGTCCCGAGGCCGCTCCAACCAAACGGTGGAAGTGGGGGACGACAGGGGGGATCGAGATGGCTGTCACCAGGCGCGGCTGGCTGACCGGCGCGGCGGCGCTCGCGTCGGCGGGGAGCGTGGAGGCCCAGGTGCTGACGGGCGCTCCCCGCGCTGCGCCGGTCCCGTATGTGCCTGGCGCGCCGCTGCCGCCCAACGAGTTCCTGGTCACGGCGCGGGGAACGGGGGGGCGCGACTACGTCGCTGCGCTAGCGGCGCTCCGGATCTACGCTGTCGAAGAGGTGGAGCGGCTGGGCCTGCCGGGCATGACCATTTCCGTCACCGACGGCGAGGGTTTCACGGCCCTTCTTCCGATCGGCTGGGCGGACATGGAGCGGCGTGTTCCGCTGACCTCGGACCGCTATTTCCAGATCGGCTCGATCAGCAAGTCGTTCATCGCCCTGACTCTGCTGGCGCTGTCGGACCAGGGGCGCGTCGATCTCTCGTCGCCGGTCGCTCGCTATCTACCCGATGTCCCGCTCCCGCCCGAGCCGGTCACCCTCCTGCAACTCCTCAGTCACACTGCGGGCCTGCCCGACGGCGCTGAGCTCTTCCCCCGCACGCCGGACGGGCGGCTCTGGTGTGGTTTTCCGCCCGGCTCCAGCTTCTCCTACAGCAACACCGGCTTCGACCTGCTCGGCGCAGTGATCGCGCGCGTGACCGGCGCGCCGTTCCAGCAGGCGGTGGACAGCCTCGTGCGAGAGAAGCTTGGCATCGGCGACATGACCGGGGTGCTCGCCGAGGCGACGCGGCCGCAGTTCGCGGTCGGCTACTGGCCCTGGGATCGCACGGTGGCCGCCACCCTGCCGGGCGGCCGCCTTGAGCCCGCGACCTTCGACCAACTCGCCATGCCGGCGGGATCGGTCGGCGCCACGGCGGGGCAGATGGCGATCTATCTGCGCGCCTTGATGCGCTTCGCCAGCGGCCAGGGCGCGCCGGTCCTGACCGACGCCTCGGCGCGGCGGTTCGCGACGCCGGTGTTCGCCGCCGCGGAGTTCGGCCCTGGAGCCCAGTACGCCCTGGGTGTCGCGGTGGCGCCTGTCGATGGCCAGGCCTGCCTGCACCACACCGGCGGCATGATGGCCTTCGCCTCGTCCTTCCACGCCGACCCCGCCGCGAGCGTGGGCTGCTTCGCCAGCGTCAACGCCATGCTCGACGACGAGCTCTACCGCCCTCGCCAGGTCACGCGTTACGCGGTCCAGCTGATGCGCGCCGCACGGGCGGCCGCCCCCCTCCCGTCGCCGCCGGACGAAATGACGCCGTGGCGGGTGAGCGACGCCACCGCCTGCGCCGGGACCTTCGTCGGACCCGACGGGGCGTTCACCCTTGCTCCGGATGGCGCGGGACTGGCCCTGACATTCCAGGGCCGCTCGGCACGCGCCTTTCGACGTCGGGCGGACCGGCTGGTCACGGACCATCCGCTGCTGCGCCGCCACTGTCTCGACGCGGTTCGAGAGGGCGGGCGCATCGTCGGCTGGTGGTGGGGCGAGACCCTGTTCGGCCGCGACCAGGCCGTCCCGCAGCCCCAGGCGCCGGCCGAGCTGCGGGCGCTCTCGGGGCTCTACGTCAACCGCGATCCCTGGGTCGGGCGCGCGGTGGTGCTCGCGCGCGGCGACAACCTCGTACTAGAGGGCGCCGGCCCTCTCACGCGCCGCGATGGTTACTGGGCGCGACAAACCGATCCGGGCGGCCTCGAACGCTTCCGCTTCGAGGCCCTCCTCGATGGCCGCCCCCAGCGCCTGAACGCTTCGGGGGTCGACCTCCTCCGGCTGACCCTCTAGATCTGGCGCGCCCGCCCCGCCCAATAGGGCGCCCGGACCTTCCCGCGCTGGATCTTCCCCGCGGGGCTGCGCGGAAGTTCCTCGACGAACTCGATGGTGCGCGGCGTCTTGAAGCCGGCCAGGCGTTCGCGGGCGAAGGTGAGGATCTCCTTGCCCAGGGTCTCGGACGGTTGATGCCCGGGGTGCAGGGTCACCACGACCTTCACCTCCTCCCCCCATTCCTCGTTCGGCACCCCGATCGCGCAGCTGTCTTCCACCGCCGGGTGCTTGATGATCTCGTTGTCGATCTCCTGGGGGTAGATGTTCACACCGCCGGAGATGATGCACTCGGCGGTTCGGCCAGTGAGGAAGAGGTAGTCCTCATCGTCCAGGTAGCCGACGTCGCCCAGGGTGAAGTAGCCGCCGCGGTGGGCGGACGCGGTCTTCGCCGGGTCCTTGAAGTACTCGAATGGAGCTACCGGCGAGACCTTGAAGTAGATGATTCCCGAGCGATTGCGTTCGGTGATCTCTTCGCCGCTCTCGTCGTAGAGCTTGATCGCGTCCGGCGTCGGCAGTTTGCCCACCGTGCCTGGCTTGGCCAGCCATTCGTCGCTGGTGGTGACGAAGCCCGCGCCGCCCTCCGAACCGGCGTAGTACTCGTGGATGATCGGGCCCACCCACTCGATCATCGCCTTCTTCACCTCCGGCGGGCAGGGGGCCGCGCCATGGATAATGTAGCGCAAGGAGGAGATGTCGTGCCGGGCCTTCACCTCCGGCGGCACGGCCAGCAGGCGCTGGAACATGATCGGCACCAGGTGCATGCGCGTGACGCGATAGCGCTCGATGTTCGCCAGGACGCCCTCGCTGTCCCAGCGGTCCATGAACACCAGCGGGTTGCCCTGGCTCATGGCGGAGCGGACGTCGAAGGCGAGGGGCGCGGCGTGATAGGCGGGGCCCACGCACATCTGCACGTCGTCCGGCGCACCGGGACCGGGAACCAGCACCGCGGCCGCCTTGCGATGCACCCCCTTGGGCCGACCCGTGGTCCCCGAGGTGTAGAGCATGGCGCCGCCCAGCGCCGGGTCGTCGATATCGTCGCCCGAGAAGCCGGCGATCGAGCTCGCGTAGGGGATGAACCCTTGCGCATCCGTCCCGATCGAAATCCGTGCACGCACGTCCGGCGCCTTGGCCGAGAGGCCGGTGGGGTAACGGGTCTCGGCGAACAGCGCCTTCGCCTCGCAATCGTTGATGATGTACTCCACCTCGTCGGCGTTGAGGTGCCAGTTCACTGGGGTGAAGCGGAAGCCGCCGCGCTGCGTCGCCAGCAGGACTTCCACGAACTCGGCGCGGTTGCTGCAGAGCAGGGCGACGGCGTCCCCACCCTTCAGCCCCTGCGAGCGCAGCAGACGCACGATCCGGTTGGCGTTGGCGTTGAGCTCTCCGAACGTCCTCTGGCCGATCGGGTCGACGACCGCCACCACGTCGGGCTTCAGTTCGGCCCAGATGCTCGCGGTCATCCCCACGTGGGCGGCGACAGTCAGGCGCTCCAGCAGATCGGCCATTTCATCTCCCTGTGACGTTCTTTTCGTTCGATTGGTTCTGATTCTTCGGCCTGAGCGCTGTTCGTCAATCGCCCTGGCGGAACAGGCCGCCGCCGGCCGCCATGGCGTCGCGCACGCCTTCGGGGGAGGCGGTCGCCTGCAGGTCGAAGTCCCGCAGTTCGGGCGGCACGTACCAGTGCAGCCGATCCTCATGATAGGCGCCCCACACGGCTTCTGCGACCGAGCGTGCGGGCATGAGCCGCCACATGCCCTCGCTCGGCGCTCCGGCCTTGGCCGCTTCCGGCAGGATCGGCGTGTCGATCAGGCCGGGGAGGGCGTCGGCGACGCGCACGCCCTTCGACTTGAGCTCCACCGACAGGGCTTCGGTGAAGCCCTTCACCGCGTGCTTGGTCGCCGAATAGACGGCGATGTTGGCCATGCCGAACGTCGCCGAGGAGGACGAGGTGGAAAAGCACAGCGATCCGGGCGTCGCCGTCAGCAGCGGGATCGCCATGTGGACGCCGCTCAGCACCGCCACGAGGTTCACCTCGATCACCGCGCGCACGTCTTCCCAGGCCATATCGGCGAAGGGGCCGCCGCGGCCGATGCCGGCGTTGTTGAAGAGGATGTCCATCTTCCCGCCGGTGGCCTGGGCGAAGGCGTCGATCGCCGCGCGATAGGCGTCGCGATCGGTCACGTCGAGGCGGCGGAAGAGGCCGTTCTCAGCTCCGAGTTCGGCCTCGAGGCTGTCGAGGAGATCCTGCTGGACGTCGAAGGCGCCCACGAACCAGCGCTTGGCGGCGAACAGCCGCGCCGTCTCGCGGCCCATCCCCGAGGCCGCGCCCGTGATGAAGATCGCCTTGCGTCCGTTCGCCTGCGCCAACGTCGCCTCCCCTTGCTTTCAAACGCCTGTTTAGGGCGCGCCAGCCAAGGGCGGAAGGTGGTTTCGGCGACGGGAACGCCGCCTTTTACCCGACTCCGTAGAGCGCCATCACGTCTCGTCGCAGGGCGGCCTGGCTGTCCGGCCGCGAGTAGAACATGTGGCCGCCGGGGTAGACCTTCACCTGCAGCCTGCCGGGATTGCCCATGGGCGGGATCTGCGAGACCACCAGTTCCGATCCGAAGTAGGGACACGACAGGTCGTCGTAGCCGTGGACGATCAGCGCCTTCATCTTCGGATCGACGGCGAGCGCCTGGCGCAGGTCCGAGACGCTCTCGATGGAGGTGAACCAGTTCTTCTCCCAGTGCTGGTTCACCGCGGTATTGAGCGCCTCGTAGTGGGCGTCGACCTTCCAGCCGACCTGCCGGGTGACGAAGTCGACCATGGCCGAGGTGGTGGGCGCGAGGATCGATTCCAGGATCGGGTCGCCCGTGCGCTGCATCGGCGACCACGGGAAGGGATCGTAGGCGGTGACGTTGGAGTCGTACCACGAGCCGAGCTTGCCCTCGCTGCGATAGAGCTCGCGCAGGAACCAGCGGCTGTCGATGCGGCCGCCCACCTCGCGCACCGACGCCTCCGGCAGGCCGGTGTAGGCCGCCACGCGCTTGACGATACGGTCCACCGCCGCCGGATCCTCCCTCCCGCGCAGCAGGTCGGTCACGAATTCGGTCCGGGCGTAGGTCTCGACGTCCGCCATCTGCGCCGGGGTCAGGGCCTTGCCTTCCCTCTCGTAATTGGCGGCGGCCATCGAGGGCAGGGTTATGGCCCAGGAGAGGGGCGAGGTGTCGGGATCGGCGCCGTTTCGTCCGTCCAGGGCGGGCGAGACCATCACCACGCCGTTGACGCCGACGCCTTCGGCCGTCTGCAGCCGGTGGGCGATCGCCGGCGCGCGATAGCCGCCGTAGCTCTCGCCGACGACGTACTTGGGCGAGGTCATGCGCCCGTTCTTCTGCAGCCAGTCGTAGACGACCCGTGAGAGGTAGGCGAGGTCGCCCTCCACGGTGAAGAAGCGCTTGTCGGTCTCGTCCTGCTTGACCAGGGAGCGCGAATAGCCGGTGCCAACCGGGTCGATGAACACCAGGTCGGTGAAGTCGAGCCAGGTGCCCGGATTGTCCTTGAGGGTCGCTGGATCGGACGGGCTGTCGCCGCCGGCGCCGAACTGCACCCGCTTGGGCCCGATGGCGCCCAGGTTCAGATAGACCGAGGCGGCCCCGGGGCCTCCGTTGAACGCGAAGGTGATCGGACGGCGCGAGTCGTGCAGACCGTCGAGGACATAGGCGGTGAACACCACCTCGGCGATCTTCTTGCCGTTCTCGTCGCGGACCGGAATGGAGCCGACCGTGGCCGTGTAGTTCAGGGTCCGGCCGTTCAGGACGATGCTCTGCTTGGCCGAGGCGTCGGCGGGAAAGGGGGGCAGGTCCGGCCGGTCGGATTTCGACTCGGCGCTCGCCGCGGGCTTCGCGTCCTGGGCGGCGGCGGGAAGCGCGCCGGACGCGGCGGCGATCATCGCCAGCCCGATCAGCGACCGGCGCAAGAAATTCGGTCTCAAGATGTCGTCCCCGTTGAAGCCGCAGTGACGCCTCTAGGGCATCCGGACACGGACCGCAAAGGCGCTCCGATGATCCGCGCTAGATCTCGAGCGGCCGGTTGGAGAAGACCTGGGCGTGAGATCCCGTCTCGGGGAAGTGGGCCTTGAGGGCCTCACCGCAGATGGAGATCGCCTCGACGATTCCGGACGTCGGGTCGTGGCCGCCCTTCATCGCCTCGCCGATGGCGCCGACGGCCTTGTTCCACACCGGATCGCCGACCTGATCGTGGATTCCCTTGTCGGCCAGGATCTGCACCTGCCTGTCGTCCAGGGCCACGAAGATCAGCACCCCCGTCTGGCTGCCTTGGGCCCGGGCGGCGATCGAGGCGAACTGTTGGTGGGCGCTGCGCTCGACGCGGTGTCGCTTGAGCAGCTTCGGGGTGGCGGCGCGACGGACGGCAGGGATCTCGAGTATCAGGAAGACGAGGATGAACAGCAGGGCCTGCGCGGCCGCGTAGAGGCCGAGGCCCAGCGAGAACTCGCTCTCCAGCGTTCCCGCCTGCGCGGCCATCCACACGCCGGCGTCCGCGACCGCGGCCAGAGGGCGCAGGCCAAGCGCCAGGGCCAGCGGCGGGATCACCAGGGCGGCGATCGCCGCATAGGCGATGGCCACCTCCGGATAGTGGGAGACCTCGCCAGCAAGGACGCACACGATCTCGCCGGACGTCCCCTGCTCGGCCTTGTCGACAGCTTCGGCGATACGGTCCTGGTCGATCGTGTTCAGCATCTCACCAGCTCCCCGAGGCGCCGCCGCCCCCGCCCGAGCCTCCGCCGCCGGAGAAGCCGCCACCGCCTCCCCAGCCACCGCCGCCACCGCCCCAACCGTCGTCGCGATCGCCCCAGCCCCGGGCGGAGCCAAGGAGCATCATCGGCAGGATCCAACCCATGCCCCCTCCGCCGCGACCCCGGCGGAACATCGCCGAGACGATGAAGAAGAGCAGGATCAGGGGGATCACGCCACCCAGGGCGCTGCCATGACGAACATGGGTTCGGCCGGCCTCCGCAGCCGCGACGCGCTGCTCGGCGGTCGAGGGATCGGCGCTCAGCTGGTCGATCAGGGCGTCCGTCCCGGCCACGATGCCGCCCGGGACGTCGCCGGCCCGGAAACGCGGCAGCACCTTCTCCTGGAGGATGATGCTCGAGAGGGCGTCGGTGAGGATAGGTTCGAGCCCATAGCCCACCTCGACCCGCACCTTGTGCTCGCTGGGCACGATGATGAACACCGCGCCGTTGTTCAGCCCCTTCTGGCCAATGCCCCAGTGGCGCAGGAGCTGGTAGCCGTAGTCGGCGATCTCATAGCCCTGGAGCGAGGGCAGCGTCACGACCACCAGCTGCCGACTTGTCTTCTGCTCCAGGTCGGCCAGCTTCTGCGTCAGCTGCGCCCGGACGTCCGGCGGCAGCACATGGGCGTCGTCCACCACCCGGCCGGTCAGTTGGGGGAACTGCGGCGCTGGCTGGGTCGCCTGGGCCAGGGCCGCAGGCGCGGCGAGCAGACAGATGAGCAGGCCCAGCAGGCCAGCAAGTCGGCTCATGGCTTGGCCGGAGTGGGGCTGGGCGGCGGCGAGCCGGGCGCTGCGCCCGGCACGGTGGTGTCGAAGCTCACCGTCGGCGCGCTCTGGGCCCCGGCGCTGGCGGAGAACAGCGGCATGGGCTTTGAGCTGGAATACAGCGTCGCGGCCCAGATGCTGGTGGGGAACACCCGCAAGGTGGTGTTGTAGTCCTGAACCGCCGAATTGTAGTCGCGCCGGGCGACCGCGATGCGGTTCTCGGTCCCTTCCAGCTGCGACTGCAGGGCGAGGAAGTTCTCGTTCGACTTCAGGTCAGGGTAACGCTCGTTGGCCACCAGCAGGCGGCTGAGCGCCCCTCCCAGATGATCCTGCGCTTGGGCGTAACGGTCGAGGTCCGCCTGGCTGGAGGGGGGCCGCGACGGATCCAGGCGGATCTGCGTCGCGCTGGCCCGGGCCTGGGTCACCTCGTCGAGGACGTTTCGCTCCTGGGCGGCGTAGCCCTTCACGGTCGCCACCAGGTTCGGCACCAGGTCGGCCCGGCGTTGGTAGTCGTTCTGGACGTCGGCCCAGCGCGCCTTCGCGGCCTCGTCCTTGGTGGGGATGGCGTTGACGCCGCAGCCGGCGAGCCCCGCGGCGAGCGTCGCGACCAGCGCCACAAGGCCTGCGCGGCGAAGAGATGGCTTCACGATCCAAACCCCCAGGACGCCGCGATCGACCGCGGCGTTGGGAATCTAGTGCGCCTGCCGACATCCCGCCAGTTACAGCAACGTCATACAGTGGCGAACTCTGGACAGGTGGCGGCCGATAGGTTCGAACGGCCCTATGGACGCCCTCGATGCCGCCACCCAGATCGTCGACCGGCTGGAGGCCGAGTACGAGCGCTCCGTCTCGCGGCTCCGCGTAGACCTGAAGGCCTTCCTCTCCGATCGCGCGCCACCCGATCCGGCCGCTCGCGCGGACGGCGCCTACGCCTATCCCCTGCTTCGCCTGAGCTATGTCGGAGGGGGCCCGGCGCCGCGGCTCTCGCGGTCCTTCGCGCGCTTCAGCCACAGCGGCTCCCACGCCGTGACCATCACGCGGCCCGCCCTGTTCCGCGACTATCTGATCGATCAGCTGACCCTGCTCATGACGGATTTCGAGGTGCGCGCGGCCGTCGCCCGCTCGCAGCAGGAGATCCCCTTCGCCTACGTCCTCGACGAGAGCCTGGATCTCGCCGGCGCGGACGTGGAGGCCGCCGAGCTGGCGCGCAGCTTCCCCTCCACCGAACTGGCCTCGATCGGCGACGAGATCGCCGACGGCCACTGGCGGCCAGGACTGGGCGAGGACCGTCCCCTGGCCCTGTTCGACGCCCTGCGGACCGACTTCTCGCTCGCGCGGCTGGCCCACTACACCGGCTCCAGCGCCGACCGTGTCCAGGCCTACATCCTCTTCACCAACTACACCCGCTACGTGGACGAGTTCGTCCGCTGGAGCCTGGATCGTCTGAACGATCCCGATGGCCCTTACGAGGCGCTGTACTGTCCTGGCGGCGTCGTCATCGGGCGTGGGATGCAGGACGCCGAGGCGCTGGCCGCCGCCAGTCCCTGGCGCAAGTTCCAGATGCCCGGCTACCACCTCGCCGCGCCCGGACGGCGAGGGATCAGCCTGATCAACATCGGCGTGGGCCCATCCAACGCCAAGACGATCACCGACCATCTCGCGGTGCTCCGACCGGAGGTCTGGTTGATGATCGGGCACTGTGGGGGCCTGCGCGGCAGCCAGGTCATCGGCGACTACGTCCTCGCCCACGCCTATCTGCGCGATGACCACGTCCTGGACGCGGTCCTGCCGCCGGAGATTCCGATCCCGGCCCTGGCCGAAGTGCAGATCGCCCTCCAGTCCGCCGCCGAAAGGGTCACCGGCGAGAGCGGTGGCGACCTCAAGCGCCGCCTGCGCACCGGCACCATCGTGACGACTGACGACCGCAACTGGGAGCTGCGCTATTCGCGCGGCGCCCTTCGCTTCAACCTCTCGCGCGCGGTGGCGATCGACATGGAGAGCGCCACCATCGCCGCCCAGGGCTACCGCTTCCGCACGCCCTACGGCGTCCTCCTCTGCGTCTCGGACAAGCCCCTGCACGGCGAGATCAAGCTGCCCGGCCAGGCCAACGCCTTCTACGAGCGCGCCATCTCCCAGCACCTGCAGATCGGCATCGCCACCGTGGACCTGCTGCGCAAGGAGGGCCCCCGCCTCCACTCCCGCAAGCTGCGCAGCTTCGACGAACCGCCGTTCCGGTAGATGCTGGTCGCGTTGCCTGCTGACGCGCCGGAAGATTGGCCGTCGACCAGCGCGCACTGGCCCCAATTGAGATCGGCTAGGCGGGGTCTACACTCGATCGAAATGAGGGGACGGCGCGATGGCGGATGATGTGGAGGCGGCGATCGCGGCGTCGCCGGACACGCCGGCTGGGCGACAGGCCGGCTGGTGGCTGACGAACCTTCATCGCCAGGGCGAGGGCGCCAGCCTTGCCGACTTCCAGCGCTACGCGCCCGAACTGGCCGCCCGCTTCCGGCCTGTCGCGAGCGACGAGGAAGTCCGCGAGGGTGTACGCGCCAATGCGGCCCGGATCGGACCGCTCAGGACGGTCTCCTTTGTCGAGCGGTCGGAGTTCGCGCTCGAGGCGAGCCTTGCCACGACCAACGACCGGCGCTGGAAACTCAGCGTGGATGTGGAGCCCGCGCCGCCGCACCGGATCACCCGGTTGGAGTGGGAGCGGATCAACGACTTCCAGCTGGAGGTGCGCGAGGCGACGCCGGCGGACGGCCCGATCCTGGCGGACGTCGAGCGGCGCTGCCCGATCGAGCTCGACGACAGCCGCTACTGGTTCGACCGCGGTGACGACTATTTCGCCTTCGCCCGCCTGATGGAGGACTGCACGGTTGGCCTGGCGTTCGTCGACGGGGCGCCCGCCGCCGTCACCTGCGGCGCGCGCCACACTGTGCGGATCGGCGGCGAGCCCAAGGCGATCGTCACCGTCTCGCACCTGCGCGTCCTGCCCGAGCACCAGCGCAAGGGGCTGTGGGGCGCCGCCAACCGGGTGCTCGACAAGTATTGGCCGGAGGTGGCCGGCTCCAACGCCTTCATCGCCGTCGACAACGCAGGCATGCAGCACGGCTTTCGCCATACGCCCGACAAGTGGCCGACGACGGTGCTCGCGGTTCGCATTTCGACGGCCTCCGCGGCCGGGCCTCCGCACGGGCGCCCCGCCACGCCTGCCGACGCCGACGCCATCGTGGGGCGCCTGAACGCCTTCCACGGCGAGGAGGAGATGTTCGTCCCCTATACCGCGCAATCACTGGCCGCGCGGCTGGAGCGCGCGCCCGATCTCTACGGCTGGGACAATCTTTGGCTGGCCGATGGGGCGATCGCCGGCGTCTGGCCCGCCGGACGAGCGCGGCGCATGGTCACCGAGCGCGGCGGCCGGCAGACTTTCTCCGAACCGGGTGTGATGCTCGACTACGCCTTCGAGCCGGGCTGCGAAGCCGCCTTCGAGGCCCTGGTCCGCGCATGGTGTGGCCCGCTGGCGGCGCGGGCAATGAACCGGCTCACCATCCTCACCTCGCCGAACTCTCCGGGCGTCGACCTGCTGCGATCGCTTGCCGACGAGGTCGAGGCCTTCAACCACTGGTCGCCGGGAGTCCCGCCGCCAGCGGATGCCGTGGGCAGGGGATTGTACATAGATCCGATCTACTTCTGAGCCGCCTCTGGCGGGCGTCGGTCGGGCTAGATCGGCGAATGGGCCGGGTGGGGGCCCATCAGGTATTCCGCGTCGGAGACCTTCTCCATCCACTCGACCGCCTTGCCGTCGAGCGCTTCCTGGATGGCGATGTGGGTCATGGCGGTCGTCGGCGTTGCGCCGTGCCAGTGCTTCTGGCCCGGCGGGCACCAGACGACGTCGCCCGCGCGGATCTCGACGATCGGCTCGCCCTCGCACTGGATCCACCCCAAGCCCGCGGTGACGAGCAGGGTCTGCCCCAGGGGATGGGTGTGCCAGGCGGTACGCGCGCCCGGCTCGAAGGTGACGCTCGCGCATGAGACGCGCGCAGGCCCCGGCGCGGTATTTAGGGGATCGATGCGGGCCGTCCCGGTGAAGTACTCCGCAGGTCCCTTCTGCGAGGGCTGCGATCCGGCGCGCTTCACAAGCATGGTGGTTCCTCACGGCTGGCGTGACGGACGTCACCCCGAGCCGGCGATCTTATTCCGGCTCCAGCGTGATGGGCGCCCCTTAGAAGAGGAGGGGGCTCTGTCATGCGTATTGGTGCGCATGGAAACACACTCATACACACACCTGTGACGGGTGCGCTGGACCTCGATGGCGGCTGACAAAGCCAGGATAGACGATGTATATCGTTGCTTCGTGCAGGACCGCTCAATGCTCGTCCAGGTCGCCAGATGGGGAAATTCGTTAGGGCTGCGGCTACCGCGTGCGATGGCCAGGCAGATCGGTGTGGATGCGGGCGGCAGGGTGGAGATCCAGGCCGAGGGTGATCACCTCATCGTTCGGCCGGCGCCGGCGCGCTGGACGCTCGACGACGTACTCGCCAAC
>DATBEN010000012.1:0-12864 GCA_036276055.1 Caulobacteraceae bacterium | reverse complement strand
CGACAAGCATGGGGGCTTCTGGTTCACCGACCACGGCTGCACCACGCCCGAAGGGCGCAACTTCGGCGGCCTCTACTACGCCAAGTCCGACGGTTCGAAGATCACGCGCGCGCGCGATCACATGATCTCGCCCAACGGCGTCGGCCTCTCGCCCGACGGATCGGTGGTCTACATGGCCGACACCCAGACCGGGCGCCTGTGGGCGTTCGACGTCGCCGCCCCCGGCGAGCTGGCGCCTCCCGGCGGTCCGGTCCCCGGCTACATGCCCGGCCGCGTGATCCACACTCTGCCCGGATATCAGTTCCTCGACAGCCTCGCGGTCGAGGCCGGCGGCAAGGTGTGCGTGGCGACCATCTTCAACGGTGGCATCACCGCGTTCGACCCCGACGGGTCGACAGAGCACTTCGCCTTCCCGGACATCGTCACCACCAACATTTGCTTTGGCGGCTCCGACATGCGCGACGCCTGGGTGACCTGTTCGTCCACAGGCAAGCTCTTCAAGTGCCGCTGGCCAAGGCCGGGCCTGAAGCTGAACTACAACGCCTGATTCCGACAAAAGACCGGTCGCTCCTCCTCCGTCCGCGGGGCCGGCAGAGGTGCTTCAGAACGCGCCTTGCAAGCGGCAACGTCTCAGTTGAATCTCGCCCCGTCAGTGGCTTGGGGGCGCGGGCGTGGCTGAAGGCGTGCTGGGCGGCGTCCTCGGGGGCGACGAGGAGGATCGCGAGGCGAGCGCGCTTGGCGAAGTTCGCCCGGGCGCGGAGGCCTTCGCCGCCGCCCTGGCGGCTGACCAGGCCAAATACGACCTCGGCGTCGCGCGCGCCGCGGAGGCCTTCCTGAACGCCCAGACCGCCGAACTCTCGGAGCAACGCGCGCTGCGCCTGCGGCATCTCCACAATCAGTCGCGCGAGAGCAAGCTGCGCCGCGTGGGACAGCGTATCCGCCTGGGGATGCAGGTGATCACCGGCCTGGTCCTCGGCCTCATCGGCCTGGGCGTTCTGGTCATGCTCTACGACGCCTTCACCTCCCGCTCGGTGGTGGTCGACGCCTTCAAGGCCCCTTCAGCGCTCACCAGCCGCGGCCTCACTGGCGACGTGGTCGCCTCCGGTGTCCTGGACACCCTGCAGAAGCTGCAGGACGCCACCCGGGCCGCCGACAAAGGATTGAGCAGCAAGGGGGCATGGGGCTCGGACGTGAAGATCGAGGTGCCTGAGACCGGCGTCTCGATCGGCGAGATCGACCGCCTGCTGCATGTGCGTTTCGGTCACGACCTGCACATCGACGGCGACCTGGTGCAGACCGAGACCGGGGGCCTGGCCCTGACGGTGCGGGGGGACGGCGTGCCGGCCAGGACCTTCACGAGTGGCCCGGGCGACCTGGACAAGCTCACGGCTCAGGCGGCGGAGTATGTCTACGGCCGTTCGCAGCCGTTGCAGTACGCGACCTATCTCGAAGACGCCAACCGGTACGCCGACGCGCTCGCCTTCCTGCCCGCCGCCTTCGCCCGCGCCATCAGCGGCGAGGACCGGGCGAAGCTGGCGAACCTTTGGGGAAACGCCTATTCGGGCCTGTACCAGCCGGCCAGGGCGCTCGAGAAGCATCGCCTGAGCGTGACACTGTCGAACCCCTACTCGGAACGCTGGTGGATCACTTGGGGCGACATCGTCGGCGACGTCCAATATGCCCTCGGCGAGGAAGCGGCCTGGCGGGAGAGCGAGGCTCTCCTGCGGGCAAGCACCAACGCGCCGAAGCGGGAGCGTCCGCCGTTGCGGGTCCTCTCAAATCCCGCCCAGGTCGTCTGGGACCTGCCGCTGTTGCTCGCCTCGAACCTGGAGGACGCCCGTGCTCACGGCGGCGCGGGCACGAGCGCGACCATCCTCGGGCCGCAGATCGCCGACACCTACGACTTGATGCACGACCCGCAGATGGCCGCGCGCTACATCGCCTCCAGCGATCCCGACGATCCCCTGACCAAGGCCGAGAGCCTCCTCCTCGCGGGCTACGCCGCGCTCGACCGCACCGACACCGCCGCGGCCATTCCCCCGCTGGAGGCCTTCTACAAGGCGTGGCTGGCCGACCCGAACCTCCAGTTCACCTACGCCGACAATGCCTGCTTCCTGGGACTTGCCTACGGCCTCGCCGGCCGCGCGGCCGACGCCGAGGCGGTGTTCCGGCGCGGCGGGCCGTGGTCCCGCTGCTACGCCCTCCATGGCGACGTCCTGGCGCGCACCGGCGATGCGGCGGGCGCGCAGCGCGTCTGGGCCGAGGGGCTGAAGCTCGCGCCTGACCTGCCGATGATCTACCTCCACCGTGGGCTGTTCGAGATGAGCCGCGGGGATCTCCAGGCCGCCGGCGCGGACCTGGACGCCGCCAACGCCAAGGCGCCGCATTTCGCCGATCCGCTGAAGGCGCGCGGGGACCTCCTCATGCGTGAAGGTCGCTGGAAGGGGGCGCTCGCCAACTATGACGAGGCGCTGAAGTACGCCCCGGCCTGGGCCGAGCTGCGTCGGGCGCGAGCCGCGGGGGGGCGGCGGGCTCAGGCGACGCCTTGATCGGGCGGCGCCGTCACGTCAGCGAGGAGGATACCGCCAGGGCGGCCAGTTCAGCAGCGGTCCCGCACAATAGGCTACGGTGGAACATTGACCTTTGCGGCGTCTTCTAGATGCCCATCCAGGGCGACGCCCTGAAGATTCGAGGAAGCGCATGAAGAAGTTTCTGATCGTTGCTTGCGCGATTGCCGCGCTCGGCTCCGCAGGCGAAACCTGGGCCATCGGCAAGACCGGCAAGGGCGCGATCGCCGGGGCGGCGGCTGGAGCGGTTGTTGCTGGACCCGTGGGCGCGGTGGTCGGAGCCGGCGGCGGCGCGATCATTGGCAATCACTGGCGCACGCACCACCATTACTACCGTCACCACCACGCCTATCGCCATCACCCCGACTGACAGAACTGAGGCCGGCGGTCGGCCTACTCCGCCGCCGGCGCTATCTCCGTCTCCGCCCCGCCAATGGTCCAGTTCGCCGAGGCCTGACGGAGGCGGAAGTGGTAGTAGGCCAGCGCCCCCAGGAAGAGGCCCATCAGCAGCAGTATGCTCGGACGTCCGGCGTCCTTGTCCAGCCAGTCGGCGACGATCGAGAGCGCCGTCACGGTCAGGCCGAAGATTGGCACGAACGGGTGCGCAGGGGCCCGGAAGTCGCGGCCGGTCAAGCCTTTGCGGCGACCGACGAACAAGGCCAGCGATATCAGCAGGTAATCCGACACGTTTCCCGAGATCAGCACCAGGATCGTGCGCTCGCCAAGCAGAGCCATGAGACCTGAGCCGAAAGTAAGAATGAGGCTCGCGACGACCGGGGTCTGAAAGCGCTTGCTGAGTCTGCCGAGCAACCGGCTCATGGGAGCCGGCCAAATGCCGTCCCTGCCCGTCGCGTAGAGATAGCGGCCGTACGCCATGATCGTAGCGACGATGCTGTTGAAGATGGCCGCCGACACGCCCACGCTCACGACCGCGGCGATCAGGGGGCCTCCCGTGACCTTGAGGAACTCCGCGAACGGCGTCTCGGCCGAGAGCACGCCAGGGATATCCCTGGCGCTCAGCAGCATCAGGATAATCGGCGAGGCGATGGTCAGGCTGGCGAGCACGCCTGTCCACGCGATCACCCGGCCGATCTTGCGCCGGGCGTCGCGCATTTCCTCGGCGAAGTACATCGCCCAGCTCGCCCCGCCGCATGCCCAGACTCCCGAGACTGTGGCGAGCGCCAGGACCGGCAGCGGTGTGGGGTGAACCGCGCCGTGGTTGAGCATGACGGGATGGGAGAGGAGGTCTCCGAGCCCTCGAGATGGATGGGTCAGAGCGACGGTCACCAGCACCCCAAGGGAAACCGCCTCCACGGCCAGGAAAACGCCGGTCACCAGCGCCCCGTGTCGGACGTTGAGGATGGCGATCACCGCCGCCACGGCCAGACCACCGAAGGCGATCCCGTAGTAAGGCGCGGATGGGGTTAGGAAGCGGATGTAATCGGCGAGTCCCAGTGCCGCAAAGCTGATCTGGCCCAGGGTGATGGGCAGCATGAGCACGATGTAGGGGAAGGTCAGGAACCGTCCGAGCAGGGCCGAGAGACTTGGATAAATGCCACCTGCGCCGGGAAAGGCGGCTCCCACCTCGGCGTAGAGCAGCGCCAGGGTCGCGCTGACCACGCCGCCGATGAGAAAGGCGACCGCGGCGCCCGTGCCTGCCATGCGCAGGACCTCGTTGCCGCCGATGTAGACGGAGAAGACCGGCGAGAGCGCGGAGAAGGACAGGAGCAGCACGCCCGCCGGCCCCAGCACGCGGTTGAGAGTGGCGGGCGCGGCGTCGATTTCCCTCAGCGTAAAGCCCTCCCGCGCCGCCTGCTGGGAGGCCGGTTCGCGTCGTGTCCGGATCGAAACCTAGCTAGCGAGCCGCGTGCGATGTCAATCGGCGGCCCCGGCCCCCTCGCGCAGACGCTCGATTTGTCCCGCCGCCGCCCGAGTAGCGGGCAGGCGGCTCACCAGACCGCAATCCTAGAGGGTGTTGGTCGCGATGTAGGAACGGACGCGAATGCCTGGGCCGAACGTGGCCGCCGCTTCATCCCACGAGCGGATGGTGCCCGGATCGGTCTGAGGCGGGTGGGCCGGAGGCGTCCACCCCTCGGCCCGCCAGCTCTGTTCGCGATGCTCGAGATCGAGCGGCTGGGCCGCCTCCATGACTTCCGCCGCGAGAGTCTCCCGGCTATCATCGACCTTGACCGTCAGCAGGACGTGGCCCCGTAGCAGGCCCTCGCCATAGACGTGGGCATCCTTGTGGGGGCCGAACAGGTTGTGCATCCGCCCATGGACCCCATGGGCGTCATGAGGTCCCTGCCGATCGGAACCCACGATGTCGTGGATCTCCGCATGGCCAGCCAGTCCGTGCGGTTTCAAGGCCTCCACAGCCCGTTCGGCGTCTGCGCGTGTCTCGTATAGAGCGCCTACCGTGCGCTTCATCATCTGGACCTCCAATGCGGCAGCGTGTTCAGACAGAGTCTACGCCCGTCTCAGTGTTCCGTATCGCGCTAATGCCGCCGACGACAAGCTCGACCGACTGCGCCGCTGCTTCCTACAATACGCCCATGCGCCTTCCCCTCGATCCGTCTCACGTCAAAGGATTCCTCGACCCTGCCGAGGGCGAGGCCCTCCATACGGCGGCTCTGCGGCAGGCGCCGCTCGGACCGTGTGTCGAGATCGGCGCGTACTGCGGGAAGTCCGCGCTTTATCTGGGCGCCGCCTGCAAGGCGGCCGGCGGGGTTCTGTTCTCGGTCGACCACCACCGCGGTTCCGAGGAGAACCAGCCGGGGTGGGAGTGGCACGACGCGGACCTGTGGGATGCAGACGCCGGCGCCCTCGACAGCCTTCCCGCCTTCCGCCGCACCCTTCGCGCAGCGGGGCTGGAGGAGACGGTGATCGCCGTCGTAGGCCGATCAGCGACCGTCGCGCGCTCCTGGAGGACCCTGATCGCCCTGCTCTTCATCGACGGCGGCCACACCATGGAGGCGGCCAGCACGGACTATGAGGGGTGGAGCCCCCAGCTCCAATCCGGCGGCGTCCTCGCCATCCACGATGTCTTCCCCGACCCCGCTGATGGTGGCCGACCGCCATTCGAGATCTATCGGCGCGCCCTGGCCAGCGGCGATTTCGAGGAGACCGCCGCCGTGAAGAGCCTTCGGCTGCTCAGGCGCCGGTGAGGACCCGCGAAACCGGGCTTCCGGACTCCAGCGCCTCCCGCGCCAGGACCATGGCCGCCTGGGTCCACGTCGGTTTCTCCAGCGGCCAGGGGATGTCCTCGGCAAACTGCCAGCCCATCCACCAGGCGCCGTCCGAGTCCCGATGAGCGTCCTGCCAGTCGAGGATGGCGGCGGCATCCTGCAACCGGCCGAGGCCGGCCAGCGTGAGCGCGAGTTCAGCGGACTCCGCGACCGTGGCCCACGGCTCGGCGGCAACACATCGACAGCCGCGATCCGGTTCGACGAAACTCCGCCAACCCTGACGGAGACGCTCGTTCGCGGCCTCGTCCCGGACCACCCCCGCAAGGATTGGATAATACCAGTCCATGGCGAAGCCCGAGCGGTCTGCGCCGGCGCGGTCGAAGCGGTCGGGCCGCTCGCGCACCGCCGCCGCGAGGCGCCGGCGAGCCGCCAGCCATTCGGGGTGCGGATCGCCGACGACCTGGGCCAGAGCGCAGGCGTGGCCGAGGCTGGCGTGGAGCGAGGCGCACCCTGAAAGCACCGCGTCGTCCGCCGCCGTCCCATGTGCTTCGCCGCACCACGAGACATCTCCCTCCGCGTGCTGGCACGAAAGCACGAACCCGGCAGCCGCGCGCGCCATCGGCCAGTAGCGCTGGATGAGCGCCGCATCCCGCCGGGAGAGCCACAAGCGCCAGAGGGCCGTCGCCGGATAACCCGCGAAGTTGGTGTCGCAGACCTTGGGCGCCTCGATGCGCGCAATCCGGTCGCGTCCTTCCATCGGCAGCGCATTGCCATAGCCGCAGAGCCAGGCGCCGTCGGTTCGCTGCGTCGCCGCGAGATAGTCCAGGCCTCGGCGAACGGCGTCCAGTTCGCCGGCCGCGTCGAGGGCCATCAGGCACTCGGCGTGGTTCCAGGCGTCCCACGGACCATCCGTGAACCAGGGAATGGCCCCGTCAGGACACTGGGCCTCCAGGATAACGCGCACGGCGCCTGAGAGGTCGGCCAGGACATCGGGCGCGCGGAGCGCGACCAAAGCGTTCATGCCGCGCTCGGTTTGGCTGGCTTGTCGAAATAGAGGACGAGGCTCTTGCCCATGAGCGGGTCCAGCAGCCGCTCCAGCGCCCGAGTGATCCACGGCTGGTGCATGAGGTCCCAGACCAGGAACCGATGGTAGGCGCGCACGAGCGGGTGGTCGTCCCGGCGCGCCCAGAGGGCGGTCTTCAGCCACCAGAAAGGGCTGTGGAGCGCATGGGCGTAGTGCGCTTCCCGCCAGATGAAGCCCCGCCCCGCGATGGTCCGGCGAAGGGCCTTCGCCTCGAAGATGCGCACGTGGCCGCCCGGCTGGTCCGCATAGCCGCCCGCTCCTGGGGCGAGCCGCCAGCAGATCCGCTCGGGCCAGGCGCGGGGAACGCTCACGGCGAGTCGGCCGCCGGGCCTCAGCACCCGGCCGATCTCTTCCACGGCCCCGTCCACGTCGGGCAGGTGCTCCAGCACCTCGCAGCAGACCACGACGTCGAAGGCGCCGTCACCGAAGGGAAGGCGATAGGCGTCCCCCCTGACCAGCAGCGTCCCCCCGTCGCCTGCGCCCAGCGTCCGCAACCCTTCAGTCGCCTTGGCGAGCGAGGGACCATCCGCGTCCAGGCCGATCGTCCTGACGCGCGGGACCAAGTGGAAGGCATGGACGTGGCGCCCCTCGCCACAGCCGAGGTCGAGCACGCTGTGGCCGGGCGCGAGCCCGAGCCGGTCCGGCCGCACGGTCAGCATCTGCGGCCTGCCGCTTCGAGCAGGATATCCTCGTATCGCTCGGCCACGCGCGCCCAGGAAAACGTCGTTTCGGCGTGCACCGCAGCGGCGGCCCCAAGACAGCGGCGACGCGCCGGATCGTCCAGCAACGCGGCGATGGCGATCCGTAGCGCCTCGGCGTCGCCGGCGGGAACGACGACGCCCGCGTTCCCCACGACCTCGGGCAGGGCGCCGCCGTCCGTGACCACCACGGGCGCTCCGGTCGCCATGGCTTCCGCCGCCGGCAGACCAAAGCCCTCATAGAGCGAGGGCGTGACGCAGACGGTCGCCTCGCCGAACAGGACGCCCATCGCCTCGGCGGGAAGATCGTGGCGGAACGTCACGCGCCCGTGTAGCCCCAGCGAGTCCAGCAACTCGGCGGTGGGCCCTTCGCGGAGCCGACCGACCACCACGAGTTCCAACAGGGGCCGCTCGGCCGCCAGGACGGCGTAGGCCTGCAGGAGGTAGCGGAGGCCCTTGAGGGGCGTGTCCGCGCTGGCGGTCGTGACCAGCCGCGCGGGAAGCCGCGCCTCGAACGGCGTTGGCCTGAACACCTCGCGGTCGACCCCCAACGGAATGGATGTGACGCGCGCCGGATCGACGTTGAGGTAACGGGCGACGTCGCGCCCACTGGCCTCCGAGACGACGATCACGCGCTTCAGGCGGGGCGCTACGCGCTCCTGCATCTTCAGGAACGAGTACCATTGGCGGAGCAACAAGCGCATGCCCCAGCGGGATTCGGCCGCGAGCGCGAGTTCGAGGTCGCGCCGGATGGGGTGATGGACGACGCCGACCACAGGGAGTCCGGCGCGCTCGATCGACAGCAGTCCCGAGGCCAGGGATTGGTTGTCGAGCACGACATCGTAGTTCGCCGCATGGCGGCGCAGCCAGGCCGCCGCGCGCCGCCCGAACGTGTAGGGCTCCATGAACGCGCCAGCGAGATGGCCGAAATACTCGGCCGTGTCGCTCCAACTGAGGAGGTGACGCCAGCGCAAGGCCCGGTGACCGTGATGAGGCTGGGCGTAGAGGTCCAGTGACGGGATCGGCGCAAGGCGCACGCCGTCGGGGATCTCGGGATAGGGAGGGCCCGAAACGATGTCCACCTGGTGGCCGCGCGCAGCCAGCGCCCGCGCAACACGGGAGACGAAGACGCCCTGACCGCCGACCCGCGGATCCGACCTGTAGGAAAGGAAGGCGACGCGAAGTGACGGGGCGGCCCGCGCAGGCGCGGGCGACAGGCGTGCAGGGGCCAGCGAAACGACCGCCATCGAACCTCCGGGCCGGCCGGCGCCGGAGGTTCCTGCCTACAGGGCCTGGCCTTGGAGGGGCAATGGCGTCTCGTGCGATTGCAGCACGAAGCGCGCCGATTGTACGGAGGCAAGGCTCAGTAGAGCGTCGACATCGCCGAGCGCTCGAATTCCATCAAATCGCCCGTGCGCCCCTCGCGCACCTTCACGGCCCACTCCGGGTCCTGCAGGACGGCGCGGCCGACCGCCACCAGGTCGAACTCCCCGCGCTCCAGGCGGCGGACGAGCTCGTCCAGCGAGGCGGGTTTGGACGCTTCGCCCCCATAGGCGGCGATGAATTCACCGCTGAGACCCACCGAGCCCACTGTGATGGTGGGCCGGCCGGTGAGCTTCTTGGCCCAGCCGGCGAAGTTCAGCTCGGAGCCCTCGAACTCCGGCTCCCAGAACCGGCGCTGGGAACAATGAAACATGTCCGCGCCGGCCTCGGCCAGCGGCTGCAGCCAGGCCTCCATTTCGGCCGGCGTGTGGGCGAGCTTCACCGCGAAGTCCTGCTGCTTCCACTGCGAGATCCGGATGATCACCGGGAAATCCGGGCCGACGGCCGTGCGGACGCTCCTCAGGATCTCGGCCGCGAACCGCGCGCGCTCTCCGATCGAGGGGCCGCCGAACAGATCGTCGCGCTCGTTCGTCCCGTCCCAGAAGAACTGGTCGATCAGATAGCCGTGCGCGCCGTGCAGCTCGACGGCGTCGAAGCCCATGCGTGCAGCCTCGCCGGCGGCGCGCCCGAACGCGGCGATCGCGTCCGCCACCTCGGCGTCGGTCATCGGCGCGCCGAAGCGGTGGCCCGGACTGGAGACGCCCGAGGGACTGTCATATGGCCCGGGAGGCGCCCAGTCCTGCCGGCGGCTACGAACCGCTCCCACGTGCCAAAGCTGCGGCGCCATCACCCCGCCGTTGGCGTGGACGGCGTCGATCACGCCCTTCCAGCCCGCCAGCTCCGTCTCGCCGTGGAAACGGGGGATGTCCGGGTCGTTGAGGGAGGCGGGACGGTCCACGCCCGTGCCTTCCGAGATGATCAGACCGATCTGATTGGCGGCGCGGCGGGCGTAGTAGGCGGCGACCTCAGCCGTCGGGACGCCTCCAGGAGACTTAGAGCGCGTCATCGGCGCCATAACCAGTCGATTGGGGAGGGTCAGGCCTTTGAACGAAAAGGGCGCGAACAGGCATTCACGGTTCATGGGCGGACTCCGCGGAGGGCTCCTTGCTCCCCGTTTTGGGGGGTGTAAGGGTTGCCGCGGAGCGTCGCCACGGGAGAATTTCTAATGCCGTGTCAACCTGGAATCGAATGTTGAACGCGGACCATTCAGCCGGGGTTCAGCTTCACGCGTTAACGTCGCCTCGAAGGCGACGCCACGGAGGGGCGCCGGCTCCAGACGGCAACCGGGGTGAGAACGGTCTAGATTGAGGTTTTCGAGGAAAGATGATGCGTAACAAGATCACGGCGGCGCTGGCCGCGGTTTCGATCGGAGCCCTGAGTTTCGCCGCCGAACCTGCCCTGGCTCAGCACGGCGGCGGTGGTCACGGTGGCGGTGGCGGTGGCTTCCACGGCGGTGGAGGCGGGTTCCACGGTGGCGGAGGCTGGCATGGTGGCGGAGGCTGGCATGGCGGCGGCGGCTGGCGCGGTGGGGGCTTCCGCGGTGGCGGCTTCCGCGGTCGCGGCTTCCGCGGCGGCTTTGGACCGGGCTTCGGTTGGGGCCTCGGCTGGGGTCTTGGGCTTGGCCTCGGCTATGGCTGGGGTTGGGGTTACCCGTGGTGGCCGTACGACTACGGCTACTGGGACTACCCTTCCGACTACTACGACTATGGCTACGGGCCGCCGGCGGGAAACTACCCGCCGCCCGCCAATGGCTACGCGCCGGACGGTAACGGCTACCAGAACGGCTATCAGGCCCCACCGGCGAACGCCTATGGTTGTGACGGCTGGCGTTGGGATGCGCAGCAGGGCAAGTACGTGCCCGCCAAGGTTTCCTGCCAATAGACCGCAGGCCCTTGGGACCGAAATCGCCCCCCGCTCGCAAGGCGGGGGGCTTTTCATTCGGTCGTCGTTCTGAAGGACTCAGTCGATGGAGTCGAGCATCTCGATCTGCGGGCGGCCGTCCATCGCGGCGCCCATCTTGCGTCCCAGCTCCTTGAAATAGTCCGTCTGGCCGTGGGCGCTCAGGGCGTCCTGGTCGGCGTAGAGCTCCAGCACCTTGTAGGTGTTCGGTTCGGTGCGGCTCTTGGTGAGCTGGTAGAGCTTGTTCCCCTGCTCGTTGGCGCGAACCTTGGCCGTGAGTTCGCGGAACACCGCTTCGAACTCTGCGCCCTGTCCGTCCTTGGTCTTGATGGTGGCGATGATGCCGATCATGGGGTCCTCCGTCTTGTCGAACGGAGGCGAGCCTTAGCGGCGTCAGGAGGCGTGGGCTAGAGGTCGCGGTCCCAGGCGTAGGCCACCCACGAGTGGCCGCCGATCCTCTGCGCCTCGAGCAGGCCCGGCAGGCTACGCCGCCTGGCCGATCCTCTGACCTTGGCCGCGGCGATCGTCAGGGCGACGAGCGCCACGGCGAGGACGGCGATGACCAGGAGGGTGGCGGCGAAGAACACGGCGAGCGCCGCGCCCACGAGCGCCGCGGCGAGCGAAACGACGGCCGCGGCAAGCAACGCGAGGCCCCGGAGCGGGGAAGCCCCGCGGACCGTAACGCGGGAAGAACGGGAAACCAGCGAAGCCATGGGCGCGCCTCTGTATCCGCTTGCCAGCGGGAATGCCGAACTCTTCGGGATCACTGCACGCGCCGTCAACTCCTTTGGCGTCGATTCGGTGGCGGACGACCTAATGAAATGTTCGAGAGCGGCCAGATCGCGCTCGATCCGGCCTTGGCCATGGCGCCGCTCCGGGTGTCGCGGAACTCCTGCGTCGATCGCCTCTTTATGAGCGGCCCTGTCACGCTATGACGTGCGGCAGGCCGCGCGGCGCCGCAGCCGCTCGTCCCTGCAAGGCCCTTTTTGAAGGAAAGCCCATGAAGGCGCTCCCCCTCCTCGCCGCGATACTGGTCGGCGCCAGCGCCGCGCAGGCGGCCCAGAAGCCGTCGCCGGCCGCTCCCGACGCCAAGGCCGGCGACGTCGGAGAGCCCCTGCCCTCCAATGCGCCCAAGGATCCCTACGAGCTGGCGGGCTGGTGTTACGGTGCGCTCGACCAGTATCTCTACATCTACGAGAACATCATTCCCCAGTTGCAGGCGATCGACCGCGAGTTCGGCTCGTCGGTAAAGAACGAGGCGAGGCCCTATTCCGCCGACATGGCGGCCGCCCACGACGAGCTCAAGGTGCTTGCCGCGGCGGTGGAGGCCGCCGAGCGCGCCAGTCCCCAGGTCATTTCCACGCGGGGCGCCGCGGCCGTGATGCTGGGCCGCTCGATCTGGGCGCCGGCTGAGCAGCACACCCACCGTGAGCTCGCCCGCGCCTGGCTCTCGTGGGCCCTGCCGGACCGCTGCGACTCCAACGCCCGTGAGCTGAAGGCCAAGTCGGACCTCCTGGGGCAGGTCCTCAAGTACAACGTCCCTTCGGCGACCTCCTCGCCCCGGGCGCCCGTCTCGACGAGCGACGAGGCTCCGGCTCCCGCGTCCGCGCCCGCCGCATCGCCGCAAGGCTGAGCCGTTTTGCGGAAACCCGACCGGGGACTCGCGCCTGGCGCGGGCGCCGGAGGCGGAGGGCGCGATGGATGAACTGATTTGCCCGCGCGCTGCGGCGCGGCGATCACGCCGGTCCGCAGGTGGTGGAGATCGTCAATGGTCAGCTCCGGCCCTACCCTGATGGGGACTGGACCGGTTGGCGGCCGGGCGACGACCCCTCCAAGGCCTTTGTCGCCGTGAACGCCCTGCGACTTGGCCAGGACCTCGCCCTGTGGGTGGTCGACTCCCGGCGGCATCACCGTGCAAAATCGCCAGGCATGAAATCGACGACGAAATCGAAGAGGGCGAAACGGCGCGAGCGGAGCTCGCGGACGTCGATCGCCAGCCTTGGATTCGAGATCGCCAAGATCGGCGTCGCCCGCTTCGACCTGTCGGA
>DATBEN010000011.1:0-3590 GCA_036276055.1 Caulobacteraceae bacterium | reverse complement strand
GGAGCGCGCACGATGCTGAACAAGCTGGACGACTTTCCGATCCACCAGACGCCCGAGCCGATCGCGCATCCGGCGACCAGCGACCGCAATGTCTACGACCGGACCTGGTTCAACGGCTATGCCGCCGACGGCTCGTATTATTTCGGCATCGGCATGGCCGTCTATCCGCATCGCGGCATCCTCGACTGCGCGTTCTCGGTGGTGACCAGGGATGGGCGACAGCACTGCTTCTACGGCTCGCGCCGGGCGCCGAGCGAGCGCACCGAGATGCAGGTCGGGCCATTTCGGATCGAGATCCTCGAGCCGATGAAACGCGCTCGGGTGGTCCTGGAGGACAATGACAGCGGCCTCTCCTGCGACATCACGTTCTCGGCGCGCACCGCGTCGATCCAGGAGGCGCGGCAGATCCTTTGGAGCGGGGCCCGGCGGACGATGGACGCGACCCGCTTCGACCAGTTCGGCCGCTGGAGCGGCGTGGTCGGCAGCCCCGATGGTCAGATCCAGGTCCGCGAGGAGGTCTGCCACGGCGCCAAGGACCGCTCGTGGGGCGTGCGCGGGGTGGGCGAGCCGGAGACCGGAGGCGCTCCGCAGACGCGGCGCGGCATCTTCTTCCTGTGGGCCCCGCTGTTCTGGGACGACCACATCACCCACGCCATCTTCTTCGACGGCCAGGATGGCGAGGCGCTGGTGCGCGAGGGCATCGTCGCGCCGCTCTACGCCAGCGAAGCGGCCGTTCCCGGCGTCGAGGACGGACGCGACGAGCGCATGGCCACCGCGCGCCATCGTGTCGAGTACCACCCTGGCACGCGCCTCGCCCGCGCCGCCGAGATCGACCTGATCGACCTGAAGGGTCAGGTCCGCACCATCGCCCTGGAGCCGATCCTGAAGTTCCAGATGAAGGGGCTGGGCTACGGCCATCCTCAATGGGGCCAGGGCATGTGGAAGGGCGAACTGGCCACCGGCCACGAATCTTTCGACCCGCGCCAGCTCAACCCGCTCGAGCCCTGGCACCTCCACACCCAGCAGGTGGTCCGCGCCACCGACGGCGCCCGGACCGGGATCGGCGTGCTCGAACAGATCTGCGTCGGCCCCTACGCCCCCGCCGGCTTCACCGAAATGCTCGACGGCGCCAAGCGCTAAACATCCTTTTGGAGGGCCCGGCGGAGTTGGTGTCACGCCCGCTCCGCCGGGTCCGGACTTACTTCGCCGCCTCTTGCGCGCTCATGCCGATCTGGTCGTACAGGAACATCAGGTCGTCGGTGATCTCGGCAATCCGTTCGTCGAGCGACGTGCCGATGCCATGGCCGCTGTTCTGTGAGGTCCGCAGCACGATCGGGTGGTCCTTGTCGGCCTGGGCCGCCTGGAGCAACGCGGTGAACTTGCGGGAATTCATCGGGTTCACGCGGCCGTCGTTGGCCCCCGTCTCCATCAGCACCGCCGGATAGTCGGTCCCCGGGACGACATGATGGATCGGGGAATAGGCGTAGAGCGCCTTCAACTGCTCGGGATCGCTGATGCTGCCGAACTCCGAGGTGTTGAAGGCGCCGTTGGGGTCGCGCTCGAAGCGCATCATGTCGTAGATGCCGACCGCCGACACGACGGCGCGGGCCAGCTTCGGACGTTGGACGATGGTGGCGCCCATGAGCAGGCCGCCGTTCGAGCCGCCCATCAGCGCCAGCTTGTCATGGTTGGTGTAGCCGAGCTTGATCAGGGTTTCGCCGGCCGCCGCGAAGTCGTCGAAGACGTTCTGCTTGTGGGTGAGCATCCCCTCTCGGTGCCAGCGATCGCCGTATTCCCCACCTCCCCGGAGATTGGCGACCACATAGATCCCGCCGGCGTCCAGCCACATGCGGCGGAAGCCGCCTGAGAAGCTCGGCGTCATGTTCACGCCGTAGCCACCATAGCCATAGAGCAGGACGGGATTACTTCCGTCGAGCTTGACGTCCTTCTTGGCGATGACGTTGAGGGGCACCTTCGTCCCGTCCTTCGACGTCGCGAACACACGCGTGACGGTCGCGTCGGCGTAGGACACCGGAGAGGTCATCGCCAGGGCCGTGCGCTCGGCCTCGCCGGTGGCGGCCGACCAGCGCATGAAAAAGGGCGGGTCGAGATAGGTCATCACCGAATAGAGCGCGTCGCCGTTCGGCAGCGGATCGACTTCGTTCACGGCCGCCACTGGCGGCGTCGGCAGCTTCATCGGATGTCCGCCGTCCAGGTCGTAGGCGTCGACCTCGACCGGGCCGCCGACGATGCGGGTGACGAAGAGATGGGCCTCGGTGACGCTGAGCGGGGAGCCGAACTCGCCGCCGTCGACGATCGCCGCCGCCGCCATCGACGCGATGATCTGCCCGGCCGCCGCGAAGCCGCCCGCGTAGGGCGGCGAGAGCTTCAGAACCTTGCCCGCTGGCGCGTCCTTGCGTGACAGGCCGTAGACTGTTCCATCCTTTGCGATGGCGCCGGCGATGATGCGGTCCTCATAGGCCGCGATCTTCAGCGGCGGCTGGCCTTCGCGCAGTACGAACTGCTGCCACTGACCACCGTCGCCGAGTTGGACCGAGGCAAGCACGGCGTGGCCGCCGGCCCGGTTGTCCAGGAAAACCTCGCCGGTGCGCGGAACGCCGTCCTTCTTCGACAGGACCAGCGTGTCCGACGCGAGCGGCGCCCCAAGCTTGTGGAAATAGACAGCAATGTTGAAGTGGCGCTCGGCCTCCGGCGCGTCGTCGCCCGGATAGCGGGTGTACCAGAAACCCTTCCCGTCGGCCGTCCAGGCAAGCGCGCCACCCGCCGTCGGGTATTGGACCCGGCTGATCGGCTCGCCGATCTCGGCCCCCGTGGCGACATCGTAGATGTGCAGCGTCCCGTCCTCGCTGCCGTTGCGCGAGAGCGAGACCGCCGCCAGGGCGCCGTCGGGCGAGGGAACATACCAGTCGATCGCGATATGGCCGCCTGGGTCCATCGAATTCGGATCGACCAGCGATTTGCGCGTCCCCGGATCGGCCGAAGCGGCCAGGGTCACCAGCCAGGGTTGCTGACGGGCGGGGTCGCTATAGAGGGCGAATATGCGCTCTCCCCGCGCCTGGAGGCTTGTGTAGGAGGCCGAGGCGGCCTTGATCAGCCGCGTCAACTTTGCGGCGACGGCCGCGCGGCCCGGCAAGGCGTCGAGATAGGCGCGAGTGCGGGTGTTCTCGGCGTCGCTCCAGGCCTTCACCTGGGGCTCATCGCCGTTCTCGAGCGCGCGATAGGGATCCCTGACCTCGACGCCATGGATCATGTCGACCGTGTCGCCGGGCGGGAAGACCGGCGCCGGGGACGTCGTAGCGGCCATCGAGCCGGAAGAGACGAAGCCGAACAGAAAAGCGCAGATCGCCGCGCGCATGACCCGCCCCCGGGGTCCCCACGCCGCATGGTCGGCGCGCGAATCGGACCCCAACCCCAGGCAGTAGGGTGTAGGCCTTCGCGCCACAATTGAATTTGGTTCTTCCGCGATCAGTCCGGGGTGAATTCGGCGACGAGGTCGTAGCGGTCGCCGGGGAAGAGCTGGCGCACGAAGGTGACCGGCTGGCTGGCCCGCCAGGTCCAGCGCTCCACGC
>DATBEN010000010.1:0-5880 GCA_036276055.1 Caulobacteraceae bacterium | reverse complement strand
GATGTCCTTCCAGGCGCCCGCCTTGGCGTCGATCGCCTGCCGCAGGGCCTCGACCGCTGGGACCAGGCGTCCGGTCACATTGACGGCGGCGGCGATGTACATGGCCGAGGGGAAAGAGTCGTTGGACGACTGCGACATGTTTACGTGGTCGTTCGGATGCACCGGCGTCTTGCTGGCCAGCGGCGTTCCGGCCAACTGGCTGCAACGGTTCGAGATCACCTCGTTGACGTTCATGTTGAACTGGGTGCCGCTGCCGGTCATCCACACGTGCAGGGGGAACATGTCCCGGTGCTGGCCGGCCAGAATCTCGTCGCAGACCTTGACGATCAGATCGTGCTGTTCGTCCTGCAGCCTGCCGCCGGCGTGGTTGGCATTGGCCGCCGCCTTCTTCAGCGTGGCGTAGGCGTCGATCATCTCGCGCGGGATCAGGTCGCGGCCGATGCTGAAGTGCTCGAGGGATCGCTGGGTCTGGGCGCCCCATAGCTTGTCGGCGGGAACCTCGACCTGACCCAGGCTGTCCGTCTCCACGCGCATCCCGGTCATTCTGCTTCTCCTCCAAGCGGAAACGATTGTGCGGACCCCCGGGCGTGCTGGCTTGTCAGATATTCTCTAGTTTCAGGACAACCGCGGTGCTGGCGCGCGTGCGCCGGGTGGCGTCGGCGTCCTGGCGCAGATCGATCCCCCAGGTCGGAATGATCCGCCGCAGCTTCGGCAGCCAGTCGTCCTCCGTCAGGCGGTGGGCGAAGCACCTCTGGAGCACCTCCTGGGTGACGAAGGCCGCTGTGGAGGCGCCCGGCGAGGCGCCGAGCAGGGCGACCAGGCTGTTGTCCGCGCTGGAGATCAATTCCGTGCCGAATTCGAGATAGCCGATCCTCTGGGGGTCGGGCTTGATGATCTGCACCCGCTGGTCGGCGATCGCCTTCTTCCAGTCGTGGCGCTGCGCCGTCGGGAAGAAGACCCGGAGCATCTCGAACTGCGCGCTCGAGCTCTGCAGGACCTGGGTGATCAGGTATTCCGTGAGCTGCACGTCGTCCTTCGCCACCTCCAGCAGGGGCAGGACGTTGTCGGGTCGGATCGAGGCGAAGAGGTCGGTGAGCGAACCGCGCTTCAGGAACTTGGTGGAGAAGCCGGCGTAGGGACCGAAGAGCAGGGAGCGCTTGCCCCCGACGATGCGCGTATCGAGGTGGGGTACGGACATCGGCGGCGAGCCGTGGGGCGCCTTGCCATAGACCTTGGCGTCCTGCCGGGCGCTCACCGCGTCTGTATCGCATCGCAGCCAGATGCCGCTGACGGGGAAACCGCCATAGCCGCGCCCCTCGGGGATCTCTGACTTCTGCAGCAACGGCAATGAGCCGCCACCGGCGCCGATGAAGACGAAGCCGGCGGAGATCTCGACCGGATCGTTGCGTTCGACGTCGTGGGCCAGGATCCGCCAGCGGCCATCGTCAGCGCGCTTCAGGTCGCGCACCTCGTGTTTCAGGCGGAGCTCGACGCCCGGTCGAGCCTCAAGGTGTTTGAACAGCAGGCGGGTCAAGGCGCCGTAGTCCACGTCGGCGCCGGTGATCATCCGCGTCGCCGCAACCGGGTCGTCGTCGCCCCGCCCTTCCATGATCAGCGGCGCCCAGTTCGCGATCGTCGCGCGGTCCTCGCTGTATTCCATCCCGTGGTAGCAGTGGTGGGCCGACATCGCCCGATACCGGGTCTGCAGGAAGGCCACGTTCTCCTGGCCCCAGACAAAGCTCATGTGCGGGCAGGCGTGGATGAAGGCGCCGGGGTCGGGGATTGCGCCGTTGGAGACGAGGTGGGCCCAGACCTGCCGCGACAGGTCGAACTCGGTGTTGACCTTCAGCGCCTCGGAGATGTCGACGCTGCCGTCGGCGCGCTGGGGCGTATAGTTCAGCTCGCAATTGGCGGCGTGGCCCGTGCCGGCGTTGTTCCAGGAGTCTGAGCTCTCGAGCCCGCAGTCCTCGAGCACTTCGAGCGCCATGATGGTCAGCGACGGATTGAGCTCCTTCAACAGGACGCCGAAGGTGGCGCTCATGATCCCGGCGCCGATCAGCACGATGTCGGGACCGCCGGACAGATCCATCTGGCTCACCTGGCTCCTCCTTCAGCGCCCGTCGCGGGGAGAGCCTTGAAAGGGAGTTCGGCGCCCGCTTGAAACACCACATAGGCCCGCCGCCACGGTTCCTCGCCGATCAGGTTCCAGCGGTGACCGGTTCCGGTGTTGTCCTCCGCCAGCAGGATGTCCCCCGGCCGGATGACGAAAGTCTCCCCGCCGCGCGTCTCGAACTGCAGCGTGCCGCTGAGGGTGATCACGAACCGGGGGATCGGATCGTGCCACTCGAAGGAGCCGCCCGAGCGGGTCTCCTGGAAGGACAGGGCCGCCACGGCGACGGTCTGGCTGAGGACATCTCCCTGATCACCGCCACGCAGGTCGATGATCCCCTCTTCAAAATGGGAGTCACCGTCTTCTCCCGTCCAGATACGCACGCAGCGGATCATGTCTCAGCCTACTTTCGGCTGCCGCCCGCAGGCCAAGGAGGCGGAGCGTCGGGGTTCAGGTCCGCCATCATACCCGCGCGGAGGAGGCTGGCTATGTACGAATATGATCGTTTTGGAACGAGAACGATCTGCGCCCGTGGTCGCCCCGCCGCCGTTTCGCGGCCCGGTCGACGAAGGACTTGCCAGCTGAAGCCAGGGTGTTCCCGCGGGTGGGGCGGATCGTGCATATGACGAGCGTTGCGGCGCGGCTGGCGCGCCGCATCCGGCTCCCCAAGGAACAGACATGCGCTACGCCCAGCTCGGCCTCTTTGGCCCCGTTAGCCGCCTGACCCTGGGCGGCGGCGGCCTGGGCAGCCTTTGGGGCGAGACCACCGCCGACGAGGCGGTGGCGACGATTCACGCCGCGATCGACGCGGGCATCGATCTGATCGACACGGCGCCGTCCTATCGGGATTGTGAGGTGGTGATCGGCGCGGCGTTCGAGGGCGCGCCGCCCAGGCATCTGCGCTTCACGACCAAATGCCAGCTCGGCGAGCCTCCACGGGGAGAGGTGGCGGAACGGCTGGAAGCCTCGCTGACCGACAGCCTGTCGGTCATGCGGTTGGAGCGCGCGGATATCTTTTTCCTGCACAGCAACATCCGGCCGGACGACTACCGCTATGCGCGGTACGATGATCGGCGGACCGGATTTTCCACGCCATGGTCCATGTACGTGGAGGAGGTCGTGCCTGCGATGGAGCGGCTGCAGGCTGACGGCCGCATCGGCGCCTGGGGAATCACGGGAACCGGCGTTCCCGAGGGAATCCTTTCAGCGATCCGACATGACCCCATGCCGAGTGTCGTCCAGGCCGTGGCGAACCTCATGGACAGCGCCGGGTCGATGCGTGCTTACGCCGAAGCCCCAAGGCCGCGGGAAATCATCGCGGCGTCGAAGGTGCGAGGGCTTGGCGTCCTCGGGATCCGCGCCGTCCAGGCCGGCGCCCTCACCTCGGCTATCGATCGCACAGTGAAGGACAATCATCCCGAGGCCGTCGATTACCGCCGGGCCGAGTCGTTTCGCGCGCTCTGCGCGGAGATCGGCGAGGATCCCGCGGTCATCGCTCACCGCTATGCGCTGGACATGCAAGGTGTCGACAGCGTCATCCTCGGCGTGAAGAACCGCGCCGAACTCGCCGATTGCCTGCGGGCCGAGGCGGCGGGTCCGCTGCCGGCCGATGTCCGCGTCAGGATCGACGCCCTCGGCCTCGCGGCCGCCTGAGTTCAGGCGCTACGCACGGACGCGTTCCGAATGTCCGGCGCCGACGAGAAGGCTCCGGAGCGCCTCGGCGTCGAGAGGCGCCGCCCCTTCGATGTCATTGTCGAAGTAAGCGAAAATGTCCCGACCCTGGGAGCGCCAGGCCGAGATCCGCTCCGCCCAGGCGGCCAGTTCGTCGCCCGGATAGCGGCCGAAGTAATGCCCGCCCGGACCATGCAAACGCACATAGACGAAATCCGCCGTGGCTTCGGGGGGCGCGGGCGCAGCGTGGTGATCGGAGACGCATAGGGCGACGCCGTGGTCGGCGAGCAGTCGCAGCACCTCAGGAGCGTACCAGCCCGCATCGCGGAACTCGACGCAGAAGCGATGCGTCTTCGGCAGCAGGGCGAGGAACTCCGCGAGCCGGTCATCGTCGCGACGCATCTGAGGGGGCAGCTGGAAGAGGATCGGCCCCAACTTCTCCTTCAATCCGGAGGCGCGGCCGAGAACGTAGGCGAGGGGCTCGGCGGCGTCCTTGAGCCGCTTCGCCTGGGTGATGTAGCGCGAGGCTTTCCAGGCGAACAGGAATCCCTCCGCGGAGCGCTCACGCCATCCGGCCACCGCCGGTTCCTTCGGCATCCGGTAGAAGGAGCCGTTGATCTCCACCGTATCGAAGCGCTCGGCGTAGAAGGCCAGCCACGCTTTCGACGGCAGGCCGCGCGGGTAGAACCCTCCGCGCCAGTGGGCATAGCTCCACCCGGACGTGCCGATCCGCAGTTCGCCGGGTCGCCTTCGCTTTATCATCGGCCGACGAGCTTCCTTTCCGGACTCGGGATTCAGGTCCCCTGCAGTGGAACGCGGTGGGGCGGCGAGGAGCGCGACTTCGACCTCGGCGAGGCGCCGGGTGGGCTTGTACTCAGCAGATCCACCTCGCCGCTTGCCAGCGCCACGGGAGGCCGGCACAGCGAAGCTCTGGAGAGTGTGATGCCTCAGACTTCGTATCCTGAACTGCACCGCCGCCGCCTTCTTCAGGGCTCGGCAGCGCTCGGACTCTCCGGTCTGTCCGCCTGCGCCGGCCTTCCGTCTGCAGGGCCGGCGGCGCAGGCGCCACCCCTGGCCTCGCTCCGGGCTCGCCCGGATCGATTGTTCGACGTCACCGTGTGCCTGAGGCCCTTTCGCGCCGCGGGGCCGCGGCTCGACACGGAACAGGTCGGCGACGTCCTGGTGGTCCACAACTACGGCCATGGCGGAAGCGGTTGGTCCCTGTCGTGGGGTTCATCGACGCTTGCCGTCCAGAAGGCGCTCGCTGGCGGGGTGCAGGACGTCGCCGTGCTCGGCTGCGGAGCCCTGGGCCTTACCTCGGCCACGCTCGCCCAGCGTGCAGGCGCGCGGGTCACGATCTATGCGAAGGATCTGCTGCCGCAGACCCGTTCGTCGCGGGCGACGGGAAGCTGGACGCCGGACTCGCGGATCGCCCTCGCCAGCGCGGCTGGTCCGGGCTTCGGCGACGTCTGGGAGCAGATGGCCCGTATCTCCTTCAAGACGTACCGGCAGTATCTGGGCCTGCCGGGCCGGCCGGTGGAGTGGAGCGATCGCTACTATGTCTTCGACCACACGCCCGAGCCGCCCCCGCCGCCCGGGGCGCTGGATTTCGCATCCTACCGGGATCGGATCGCCGACCTGACGCCGCGGCCGCAGCGGATGGCGCCCGGCGAGACGCCGTTCCGCGCGCCACGGGTCGAGCGAACCACGGAGATGATGTTCAACATCGCCGACTACGGCCACACCCTGATGAGCGACTTCCTTCTCGCGGGCGGTCGGGTCCTGCGGCGGGAGTTCCACCACCCGTCGGAGTTCGCGACCTTGCCGCAGAAGGTGGTGATCAACTGTCCGGGATACGCGGCGCGCGAGCTCTGGGGCGATACGTCAGTCGTTCCCGTCCGCGGGCAGATCGGATGGCTGATCCCGCAGGCGGATGTCGGCTACGGGGCCGTCTATCACGACGTCCTCATGCTGGCGCGCCGCGACGGGGTCGTGATCCAGGACCTCTCGGGCGGCGACATGAAGGGCTACGGCGACGCTGACGAGACGCCGCGGCGGAGCGAGTCCGAACGCGCGGTCGAGGTGATCGCCGACCTCTA
>DATBEN010000009.1:0-6445 GCA_036276055.1 Caulobacteraceae bacterium | reverse complement strand
GGCGGTGAGCCTCGTCTGCATGATGCCGCGGCGGCTGACACCGCCCGAGGTCCTGGAACAGCGCAAGCGAGCCGTCGAGGGCGTCATCTCAACGACAAATTGGACCGACCGCTTCATCAACGCCGATCAATTCGCGCCGATAATGGCCGAGCCGCATCCCGAACGCTTCCGCCGGCCGTCGCCGCCCGTGCTTGATGAGGCGCAGCGCCGGATGGTGGGCTACTGAGGACGGCCTCTCGCACTGGCTTGCGGGATCCCGGGCCATCGCGTTGCTCCGAGGGCGGATTTGCACCAGTCATTGCCCTTGGCCCCAGGGCCGAAAGCGGACTCGCCCCGGGTCCGCCAAACGACCGTTGCCGGAACCAGTCTCGGAGATATGATGCCTGGAAGCATCCGGTTGGACACTCTTGTTCAGCCGGTGTCCGCCATGGAGCGCCGCACTTTTGGCGAGCAGACCGCGCTACAAAGCTCTGCTTCTGGACATGAACGGCACCTTCATGTTCGGCCATGACCGGTTCGGGCCGACGGAGGACTTCTTCTCAACGTACCTGGCGATGGGGTCCGGCTGCTTGAGCCCAGATGAGGTCAAACAGGCCGTTCTGTCCGTCTACCGGAGGATGTCCGCCGACTATTCCAACCCCGGGCGCGTCGATGATTTCCCGTCCGTAGCCGAATCCTTCGCTCGCCATGCCCGCGTTCCGGAGGACGAGGCTGTCTTGCTAGAGCGAGTCTTCGCCGCTCACGAGCGGGGGCGGGTGCCAGAGCCATTCGCGAACTGCGTTCGGCGTCTCGCAGCCCGCCATGCGATTGGGGTCGTCTCGAACATTTGGGCGCGAAAGGAGATTTGGCTCAGTCATTTCGAGGAGATCGGGATCGCAGGCGTTTGGAGGACAATGGTGTTCTCGTCAGACACGCGAAGCATCAAGCCTTCGCCTGTGCTCTTTCGGCGGGCCATTGACGACCTAGGGGTGAATCCCGGCGACATCCTTTTCGTTGGCGATAGTCTTCGAGCGGATATCGAGCCCGCAAAGGCGCTCGGCATGAATACGGCTTGGGTGGGCGCAGCCGCGACGTTGCACGCCAGCGCCGTCTGGACCGCTCCGTCACTCCTCGAATTGGAGCAGATGCTGCACTGAACAACCCGGACATGGATGGTGTCCGCCAAGCCACCACCCGCGGACAAACGAGCGTGACCGCAGCGTAGGGGCCGCTGTCGCATCGATTTCCGGACAGCCGACATTCGGAAGGGCAGAGTCAGGTGGTTAGCCGACGTTACGACAGGCCCAGTTTTAGCCTTGGCGTTGTTTCGCTTGGCCCCCGCGCCGCCTAGCTAGGATGAGGCAGCGACCAGGGGCGGGCACGTGCATGTCCAACATTTTCATTTCCTACGCCCGCAAGACCGAAACCCCGGCGGAGCAGGTCGCCGAGGCTTTGCGCCGCCGCCCACGCCGGGGCTGGTCGATCAGAAATCCTTGGTCAGGCCGGCGAAGAGGCCGCGGCGCGGGCCGAACTGCGGTGCGCCGACGCCTACCCCGGTGCCGTCGCGAATCTCATAGACATGATCGAAGGCGTTGATCAGGTCGAGCCGCACGGTGATTGGCCCGGCCGGCGCGCTTTCAAACCGGTGGGAGAGTGAGAAGTTCACCTGCACATAGCCCGGCAGATGGTCGCCGTTGGGGACCCCGTCCGGACCGGTCGCCCGCAAGCCGCTGCCATAGATGAGGTCGCCGCCGATGCGCGTGCCGCGCCACAGGTAGGAGAGGCCCGCCGAGGCGGTGTAGGTCTGGTCGTGGTCGAGATAGATGAAGTGGTCGGCGATATAGGCGAGGTCCGACGCCGAGAAGTTGAACTGGCTGGAGACGATGTCCTCGCCCTGCGCCTTGGCATAGGCGAAGTTGGCGTAGGCGCTCCACGGGCCGTGGTTATAGGCGGTCTCGAACTCGATCCCGTACTGGCGCCCGCGCGCATAGTTGAAGGGGGTAAGGATGATCGGGGCTCCGAACTGGCCTTCGTCGACCACGTCCCTGGTGGTCTTGTAGTAGGAGTCCAGGCCGACGGTGAATCCGGCCGCGAGCTTTTGCGACACGCCGACGTCGAAGTAGTTGGCGCGCTCTGAAAGCGGCGTGGTGTCGGTCGTCACCTCCGAGGCGGCGGTGGTGTTGGCGAACTTGGCCACGGTCTCGGCCCCGATCAGCTCGAACGGCGGCGGCGAGAAGTAGCGGGCGTAGCCGGCGTGCACCGTGGTCCCGGCCAGCGGCGTCCACACGGCGTTGACCCTGGGGCTAAGCTGGTTCTCGTTGCGGAAGCCGTCGAACTGGTCGAAGCGGAGGCCATAGTTGAGCACCAGATCGGAGGCCAGCTTCCACTCGTCCTGCAGATAGGCGCTGAGGCTCTTGGCGGTCTTGGCCCCGTTGTCGACGATCGTCACCGGCTGGTCGCCGACCTGGGCCCCGGTCGCCGGATCGAGGGGGATGACCAGGGAGCGGGTGGCGCTGGTCGAGCGGTCGATCTCGCCGATCAGGCCGCCGCGCAGGGTGTGGGCGTCGGTGAGATGATAGACGCCCTCGGCCTGGACGCCGCCGGCCGCGTCCTGCTTCAGCGCATCCTGCGCCACACCGTTGAACAGCAGGTCGCCCAGCGGGTCGGGGGTGAAGCGCAGGCTGGAATAGCGGGCGAACAGCGACAGCTGGGTGGTCAGGCGTTCGGTGGTGTGCTGCCAGCTGGCGACGCCGTAGTAGGTGATCTCGTGCTGGTTCTCGTCGAGGTCGGCGCTCGGGAACGTGGTCTGGCCGTCGACCACCAGCGGCTGGCCGCCGTCGGGACCGAAGGTGAGCGAGGGGACCAGGCCTTCGCGGTTGGGAATCTGGAAGCGCTCGTCCGACGCGCCCAGGATCAGGCTCACCCGGTCGTCGGGATCCAGAATGTCCTGCAGATAGGCGAAGGCCTGGTACTGGTCGGTGTGGTCGTGCAGGGGCGTGGAGCGGCCATCGGGAGATTCGATGCCAAGGTCGTCGCGCAGATAGCTGGCCGACAGGAAATAGCTGAACGGTCCGGAGGTCCCGCCATATTCGACGCTGGGCTCGATCTCGCCGTGGCTGCCGCCGTACAGCGAGGCCTCGCCGCCATTGGTCAATCCGGTCTTGGAGGTGATGTCGACGATGCCGGCGGTGCGCAGGCCGTACTGCGCCGGCAAGGCGCCGGTGATGAGCTGCACGTCCTGGGCCAGGCGCGGACTGAGGGCCTGGCTGAACACCGACAGGCCCTCGGGCAGGATCACGCCGTCGAGGCGGAACTGCAGGCCGTTGTGCTCGCCGCGCACGTGCAGCTGGCCGAACGAATCCTGGGCCACGCCCGGGGCTTGCAACACCACCTGGTTGAGGGCGGCGTTGTCGCCGCCAGGCATGGTCTGGATGGCCTGGGCGGTGACGGTGTAGACCGACGCCCCGATCTGCGGCTGGATGGTCGCCCGGGCTGCGTCGAGGCGCCGCGCCGTGACGACGATCTCGGAGACGCTGGACGCCGCCGGCGGCGCATCGGCCGCCGCAGCCATCGCCGGCGCGCCGAGCGCCAGCGCGAGCGCCATCAGCCTTGCCTGGTTCATCCACCCTCGCCGTCCGCGTGCGAGATGGCTTAGGGGCGCGCGGTCCCCGCTCCCATGGGGCGAGTTCCTCATTTTGCCGGGAATTCTTCCCGATCGCGTCACACCCGATTCGGCGCGGCGACGCGGGCCCGCTAGAATGGGGCCATGTCGCTCCGCCTCCGGGTCGTCGCCGCCGTCGTCCTGCTGCTGCTCACCGGATCGGTGGTCGGCGTCGCCCTGGCCGGATGGCAGGCGCGCCAGGTTCTGCGCGAGGAACTGGTCGCGGCGGTGGCCGGTGGCCGCCTGACGGCGATCGGCGCGTTCCAGTCACTGCCCCGCTCCGACGATCCCGCGCGCGACCTGGCCCGTCTGGTCGCTTCATTCGACGGCGGCCGCCACCTCGAGGCGCGCCTCGTCGCCGACGACGGGACCGCCGTGGCCACTTCGCAGCCGATCCCGGTGCGGCCCGCCCCATCGTGGTTCGCCGCCCTTTTCGACCCTGACCTCGCCTCCGCGCGCCTGACCGTGCCCGCGCCCGGATACCGGGCGCTGGTGCTCATGCCCGTGGCCGCCAACGACGTCGCCGCCCTCTGGTCGGAGTTCCTTGATCTGGTCGCCGTCCTGGGCGGATCGATCGCGCTCGGTGCGGCGCTGGTGTGGCTGACCGTCGGCCGCGCCCTGCGCCCACTGGCGGAGTTCTCGGCGGCGTTCGTGCGCATCGGCTCGGGCGACTACGCCGCCAAGGTCCGCGAAGCCGGCGCGCCCGAACTCGCCCGCCTGGGCCGCGGGGTCAACGATATGGCCGCGCGGCTGGGCGCCATGCAGGCGCGCACCCATCGCCTGGAGGCGCATATCGCCACTCTGCAGGACGAGGAGCGCGCCGATCTGGCCCGCGATCTGCACGACGAGATCGGGCCGCATCTGTTCGCCGTCAACGTCGATGCGGCCATGGCCAGACGCCTGGTCGACGAGGGCGAGACCGGCCATGCCCTGGGCCGCCTGCGCGCCATCGAGGAAGGCGTCGGCCACATGCAGCGCCTGGTCCGCGACATCCTCTCGCGGCTGCGCCCGACCCAGCTGGTGGAGCTGGGCCTGGCGGCGGCGGTGGGCGAACTGGTCGCCTTCTGGGCGGCGCGCCACCCAGACATCGAATTTCGCGTCGACGTCCCTGACGACGACGACCTCGGCATCGGCGCCGAGGCGCGCGAGACCCTGTACCGGATCGTCCAGGAGGCGCTGAACAACGCCGTCCGCCACGGCCGGCCCGCGCACGTCACGGTCGGGATCGCCCGGGACCCGGACGGCGAGGTGGTCGCGCGCGTCGCCGACGACGGGGCCGGCGGGGCCGCCCCCGAGGGGGCCGGCTTCGGCCTCATGGGCATGCGCGAGCGCGTCGCCGCCGCGCGCGGCCGCCTCGACATCGCCCGCGGCGCGCGTGGCTGGACCGTGACCGCGCGCCTGCCGGCCGCCGCCCAACCGTTCGAACCGGCCGACGAACTGGAGGAGGCGGGCGCGGCGTGAACATCCTGCTGATCGACGATCACGCCCTGGTGCGCGCGGGCCTCAAGCGCCTGCTGGCGACCCTGCCGGCCGCCCAGGTGCAGGAGGCGGCTACCGGGCGCGAGGCCCTGGCGCTCATCCGCCAGACGCGGCCGGACCTCGTCATCCTGGACCTCAATCTGCCCGGCCTGGGCGGGCTGGAGCTGTTGCGCCGCCTGATCCACGACGGCGCCGGCCCGGTGCTGGTGCTGACCATGCACGCCGAGCCGCTGTACGCCAAACGCGCCCTCGACGCCGGCGCCGCCGGCTATGTGACCAAGAATGCCTCGCCCGACGAACTCCTGACCGCGGTGCGCAAGGTCACCGGCGGCGGCCGTTACGTGGAGGCGGAACTGGCGCAGGCCCTGGCCGCGCCCGCCTCCGGCGGGACCCTCGACAGCCTGACCGCACGCGAATTGGAGATCATGCGCCTGCTGGCTGGCGGGGCGAGCCTGGCCGAAATCGCCGCGGCCGTGGGCGTCGGCTACAAGACGGTCGCCAACAATTGCAGCCAGATCAAGATGAAGCTTGGCGTCAGCCGCACCGCCGACCTCGTCCGCCTAGCCTTCGAGACGGGGGTGAGTTGAGGCTCACGGTGAGAGCCGACCGCTGGCGCGCCGAAGGTCGGAATTGGGTCCGAACATTGCCCTTGGATCCCGGCCCGAAAGCGGACGCGGCAACCAAGTCCGACAAACCACCGCTCGCGGACAGGAGACGCGTTCCGCCAGATCGCGTCCGGCCCGCCATCTGTTCCCGAACGACGGACATTCGGAAGGGCAGAGTTGGGGGGCAAGCGGACCACTTCGCTCGTTACGGGTCCCGACGGCTAGAGTCCGCTGCCTAGCTCAGTCGAATGCCAGATCGCCGGGTCCTCGGTTCCGAGCCGCCATAGCGCGAAGCTGCGCGCGCCGGCGGCGCGGCCAATCGCCAACTCTTGTCGCACAACGGTGGCGTCAGACAGCCATACCGTGTGCTGCACTCCGTCGACCGAATAGGAGAAATGGGCGCTGCCGCTGACAAGGTCCCGTTCGGGCCGGACCCCTTTCTGGGCAGCCAGAGCCTCAGCCTGATCGATCGACAGGATCGCCGCCGGTCCGCTTGCCGGCCAGTCATACGCATAAGACGCAAGCGCCACGGTCACTCTGCCTGAGGGCAACTGTTTCAGTACGCGACTGAGCACGGACGTAAACCACGGATCAGAGGCGATAGGGCCGGGAGAACCGGTCTGCCAATGCTCCCCGTAGACCATCAGGATGACGCGATCCGCCAGGCTACCGAGTGCGGGCAGGTTCCAGTTCGGATCGGCCGGGGGCGCGGTGACAGCGA
>DATBEN010000008.1:0-16505 GCA_036276055.1 Caulobacteraceae bacterium | reverse complement strand
ATACGGGTCGATCTGCAGCCGCCAGCCGTGGAAACAGCCGTGACAGTAGGCCCGTGGACCGACGGCGGTGGTCATGGCGGTGGTTTCGCGGCCGCCGCAGATCGGGCAGGTGATTGGAGCTGTCATCCCAGGAGGCCTGATACCAGGTTCGTGTCAAACGGGCCGATGGAGGCGACCGGGCGCCCGCGGTAAAGCAGTATGGCGGAGGATCCACCCGCTATGGCTTGCGGCGAAATCCCGGTGCAGTTCACCTCGTTGCGCTCGTTGGGTCCGCCCAAGAACGCGACCCCCGCGCGATGTACGCCCGCAGATCCCCGGACCAATGGAGCCAGCAGGCTTCGAACGAGGCCCTTGGCCACGACGGCGGCGGGTTCCGTCTTCTGCCGCACATTGTTGATGGTGTCGGAGACCCGGCACTCGGCGCAGTCCTCGAGCACGATAGGGCTGCAAATGTCGGTGTAGATGTTGTTGGTCGCGGAGATCCCGGATGATCGGACGGCCTTCAGGCCGGTTGCGGTGTTGCCTGGCGTCGCGATGATCTGGCAGGCGGATATGCCGATCGATCCATGGCAATCCTGGATGTCGAAGGCGGCGCCCGGCCCCGCAGGGGCGATATAGCAGTTGTTGACCTGGACAGCCGTGAGCGGACCGCTGGACCTGATCCGGACCCCGGCCTTGGTAGGACTGTCGATCACGCAGGTCTCTATGATGAGGTCCTCCGACTGGTAGTCGGCGTCCGTCGATGAGCGGCCGGCCATGTCCAGGCCGCATTCCACGAGGGCGCACTCGAAACCGGTGATGAAGGTGTCCGTGTAGCCTGCGTTGGACTTTATCCCGCTGGATTCGCTGAACGGAACCGACTGGGTCGAGAAGGTCGAACAATTTTGCAAATACAGGGAGGCGTTGCCGCTGTTGAACCCCGAGGCGGGCGAATTGTCCATAAAGAAGCCGTAGAAGAAATCATTCTCCGGCAATACGCCCGGTTTGTAGCGGAGCGCCTGGCAGTACCTGAGGAAGCAGTGGACTGTGCCGGTGATGTAGAACCCGTGGCTGTGCTCGATCGTCTCAACCCGGTCGAGGTGGCACGTGACAGCCCATTGAAGCCTCACACCCGTGGGCGCCCTGGCAAAGCCTTCCTGCGGATTCTGCAACGGGGCCGAGCGTAAGACCGTCAGATCCCGGACGGTCACGTGCTCGAGCCAGTGCTTGGAGTCGGGCGGCTGGGCGTCGTAGCCGACCTGCAGTCCATCCGAGGTTCCGCTCGTAAGGACAAGGCGCGTCCCGCCCCTGTTGCCGTTCTGGTCCGCCGAGGCCCCGACGAGGGTGCGTCCGTGAACGGTGATCTTCACCGTGCGGGCAATGGTGTAGTCCGCCGCATGCAGACGCGTGATCACGCACGCGTCCACACATGCCTGGATGGCCGGCTGGCAGTCGAACCCAAGGTCATTGGGCCGCGCGCCCCACCACTCCGGGAACCCCTCGAGCAGATGCTCAGGATCGATGACGACCCGACCGTCCTTCGCGACCTCGAAGATCTGCCAGGCTCCCGCTGACAGGCCGGCCTGGAACGTGACCGTGACATTGGGGTCTACGACCAGGGCGGAGCCGAGCTGGAAGGCCACCGGGACCTTGAAGACGACGTCGTGAGCGAGTCGATAGGACCCCGCAGGTAGGGTCAGCCCACTCCTTGCGGTGGAGGCTGCGCGGGACAGGGCGTCGGAGTCGTCGGCCACGCCATCGCCTGCCGCGTGGAGAGGCGAGGGCGCAGCCGCAGGGGCTCGAAACTCCGGCGCTGTCGCGGCGCCGTCTGCAACCGCCGCGGCGGCGGCGGCGATCGCAGCTCCACCCATCAGTCGACGTCGGGATGGAGTCACGGCGGGGTCCCCGCTCAGGCGCTCATTCTCCGGCCGGCCGGATCAGCATGTTGTCCGCCATTTCCTCGCGGCTGAGGAACGGCGCCAGATCCTCCAGCGCCGAGGTCACCATCCGGCCGTCCTCGAGGCGCCGCGAGCTGAGCTTGGGCGCGAAGGGCTGCGCCTTGTCCAGAACCACTTCGCACAGCTGGGGACCCGGCGCGTCCAACACCGCCCTGATCGCTTCGGCCATGCCGGCGTGGGCGGCGATCCGCGCGACGGGGAAGCCGAAGGCGGCGCCGAGCTTCTGGAAGTCGGGGAAGGTGACCCCGCTCTCCGGCCCGCAGCCGACGACATTGTCGGGGAAGTAGTTTTGCTGGGTCTGGCGGATCGAGTGGTAGCCATCGTTGTTGAGCACAAAGAGCTTGATCGGCAGGCGATCGCCGACGATCGTCTGCAGCTCCTGCAGGTTCATCATCATGCTGCCGTCGCCGGCGATGCAGACGACGCGCCGGGCGCCCGCCGGGGCGGCGTGCCAGGCGCCGATCGCCGCGGGCACGTCGTAGCCCATGGAGGCGGAGCCCGAGTTGGAGAACAGCCTCTGGCCCTGTTTGAGGCGCGCGGCCTGGAACGTCACTACGCAGGCGGTCCCGTCTCCGGTGACGACGATGTCGTCGTCCTCGAGCTGCTCGAACAGGCAGCTGGCGAAGCAGTAGGGATTCACCGGGGCGGGCTTTTCCCAATACTCCGGCAGGGTCACCGGATAGCGGGCGTGCCTCTCACGGCACCAGGCCAGATAGCCGGAAATGGCTGGCGTCCACGCCTCGGCGTCGAGTTCCACTTCAAGGGCGGTGAGGAACTCGACGAGATCGGCGTGGATCGGCAGGTCGATCGAGAGGGTGGGCTTGGCCAGTTCGGCCCGGTCGATGTCGACCATGACCCGGTAGGCCTCGCGGGCGAAGGATCCCCAGTTGTAGCTGATCTGGCGGATGTTGAGGCGACAGCCCAGGACCAGAAGGAAGTCGGCGTTTTGAACGGCGAAGTTGCCGGCCCGATCGCCGACCGTACCGGCGCGGCCGGCGTAGAGCGGATGGTCGTCGGCCACGAGGTCGTGAGCGTTGAAGGCGGTGGCGACCGGCGCGCCGATCCGCTCGGCGATCCGCAGGAACAGCTCCGCCGCGCCGGCGATGCGCACGCCGGTGCCCGGGAGCAGGCAGGGTCGCTTAGCCTCCCGAAGCCGCGCGATGAGGTTGCGGGCGGCGGTTCGCAGGGCGGCGCCGCGAAGACGCCCCCGCTCGGCGGGGACGGCGAGGGCTTCGCCGGCGCCCTCCGCCAGGGGATCGAACAACGGCAGCGCGGCCGGATCGACGTAGGATCCCTGGATGTCGATCGGCACATCGACCCAGGTCGGACCGGGACGACCCGTCACCGCGAGGTGATGCGCCTTCTCGATCTCATAGCGGATCCGGGTCGGATCCTGCACGGTAACGGCGGACTTGGTGATCCGTCCGACCATGCGGACGATGTCGACCTCCTGGTCGCCGAGCTGCCGAAGGTCGTGGGAGAAGTTGGACGCGATTGTTTCGCGGCGGACCTGGCCTGAGACCACGACCATGGGAATGCTGTCGGTGTACGCGCCGAAGACGCCGTTGAGGGCGTTGATCCCTCCGGGCCCGGTGGTGACGTTGAGGATCGCCGGCCGGCCTCCCAGGCGGGCGTACCCCTCCGCAGCCATCGCGCACGCCTGCTCGTGGTGGCAGCAAACCACCGACAGCCCGGCCGCGCGGCCAAAGGCGTCGTTGAGGTGCATGGCGCCGCCGCCGGTCACCAGGAAGACGTGGCTGAGGCCGAGCTCGGTCAGGCGGGTCGCAATATAGTCGGCGACCCTTACGCGCACCGGTGGGGCCGCCGGCGCCGATTGAGCGGCGACGGGGCTGCTTTCTGTATCCCTCGGAGTCACGTCAGACCGCGCTGACCCGGATGCGATCCCCTTCCGTCGGCGCAGGAGCCCGGGCGACGCCGCGGCCTTCCACCAGCCTTTGGAGGCTCAGGTCGTTGGCGTAGTCGCAGTCAAGCTCACGCAGCCTGACGACGCCGTCCTTGGAGACCGGCGCCTTGAGCACCTCGCCGCCCTTGAATTCGCGTACCGAGATCTGGCCGTGGACCAGCGGCACGGCAAGGAAGACGTCGTCCGGAGTCAGCACATGCCCGGCCGGCAGGTCACGGACCGCGTAGACGCCCCGGACGAGTTCGTCGAGATAGCGGACCTCTTTCTCGGGAGGCACGCGCTTCACCGCGCCCGATCCCCCGCACATCTCCACGGCCTTGTGGAACGCCTTGAACCAGGCATCCGCCTGGTGGGGCAGGGTGCAGTAGGGCGAGACGGCGATACCCTCGTCGTCGATGTCCACGTGCCGCTCGAAGGTCCGCGCCCCCTTGGCGTAGGCGATCATCACCGACGAACTCCAATCCGTCTGCTCGTGCGTCGAGAAGCCGATGACGAGGTCGGGGTAGCGCGCGCGCAGGAAGTCGATCTGGTTGATCTCGAGCTCGTGGTCCTCGGACGGGTAGATCGACACGCAGTGGTTGAGCGCGAAGGGGATCTCCCGGTCGCGGAAGTACGCGACAAGCCTGTCCACATCCTCGAGGTTCGATCCGCCGGTGGATGCGATGACGGGCTTGCCCGCCATGGCGATCTTCTCGATCAGGATGCGGTCGCGGATGTCCGAGCTGGCGATCTTGAGGATCTCGACGCCGAACTCGACGCACTTGTCGACGGACGCCTCATCGAACGGCGTCACCATCGTCACCATCCCGGCGTTGCGGACGGCGCGCACCATGCGCTCCTGGTCCTTCCAGCTCAGCTCGGTGGCGCCGACCTTCTTGATGTAGCGGACATCCCCGCGATCGCGGTGCTGCCGATGGATGAACGAAGGCACGTCACGGAACTGCAGCTTGATCGCCGCGTGAACGCCGTTCGAGTGGGCCACGCATCCGAACTGGTCGATGATCTTGAGGCCTCGGTCGAGCTTGCCCCAATGATTGTTGGCCAGTTCAAGTACGAAGAGGTTATCGAAGATCGAGGTCATGATCCGCCTTTGGACGTTACTCGTTGCTGATGAGGCGTCTAGCTATTTTTTGTTTCAGTTTATTGTTATTTGGAAGGATGGAGCGGCTTCGACGAGCGGCAGGCGCGCCGTTTCGCCTATCGACAAAGCCCAGTCAAGTTGCCGCGAGGCCAATACCGTGGCGACACGGCTTACGCCTGTCAGACGTCTTGTGGATCGGCATTCCTCCGCATGGATGCGCATCCCGATGCGCTGTGTGCATTCTGCATCGCAGGCTCCAGGTACGATTCGCTCCTCCTGCCCGCCATAGCATGCGGCAGAAGGCGGCAAGGGACAATAAGACGCCCCCCAAACGTCCGGGAGTGGACCCCGTCGGGACATTGAGGCGCTTCCTCTGCCGTTCAACGACCGGCGTCAGATGATCCGTCGGACCACGGCGGGAATACGGCGAAACGGCATAAACGGACCACATAGGGGGCTCACGCCCCTTCCCACGCCAGGCGCAAGAGGGCGGTCAGGCTGGCGTCGACCTCTGATGGCGCCCGGAGCATGAGGCGAGAGCCGAGGCGTTCCGACCACGACTGGTTTCCCCGCGGCTCGAGACGCGGGTCGGCGTCCAGGGGGGCAGCGAGGCCGAGACTCACCCCGCCTTTCACCGGCCTGGCCGCAGCGAACTGCACCTTGCGCGACCATGCGGTGTAGCCTTTCCGCGCGGTGCGGATGGCGCCGTCGAGCGAGAGGGCGGCGGCATCGACCGTCTCATAAATGGCGCGCGAGCCGGGGTCGGTCCACAGCGCATCGGCCAAGGCGTCTGCCTCGCTCCACGGCATCTGGCTCTCGAAGGCCTCGGAGAGAACGTAGGACGCGCGGTTCTGCAGCAGCCCATGGGTTTCCTTGAACCACCTCAACCGGGCGCGGTGGCCAGTCTCGGGACAGGACCTGGCGATGGTCACCCATTCGGAAATGGTGTGGCCGGTGTCCCGCTCCAGGCCCTGTCGGACCGAGTCGAACCACTTGCGCTGGCGCTCGGTCAGGTTGGCTTCGGCCATGGCTACCCCTCGCTCTCCTTGCTAGGGGGGATGCTATCAGAGCCTGAGGAGAAGACGCCCATGAGCCTGAACGGCGCCTATGACGACGAGAACGTCTTCGCCCGGATCGTGCGTGGCGAGATCCCCAAGGCCCTGATCGCCGAGGACGAGGTCACCATGGCCTTCATGGATGCGTTCCCTCAGAGCCGCGGTCACTGCCTGGTGGTCCACAAGTTCTCGAAGGCGCGGAATCTTCTGGAGGCGGAGCCGGGCGTCGCCGAGGCGCTGATCGGCATGGTCAAGCGGGTGACCCGCGCTGTCCGCTCGGCCCTGGAGCCCGACGGCATCGTCGTGACCCAGTTCAACGGCGCCGCCGCGGGCCAGACGATCTTCCATCTTCACTTTCACGTCATCCCACGATGGGAAGGCGTCGCGCTGGGCCGCCACGCTTCCCATTCGGCCGATCCCGCGCAGTTGCAGGACCTGGCGCGGCAGATCGGGGAGCGGATGAGGGACTGAGGGGCGCTTATCCCTCCCCAGAAGAAGGGGAGGGATAAGCGGGGAGAACCTACGCCAGGGCGGGTTCCTGCGAGTCCGTGGCGTCCTCGTCGGGGTGGATGGTGATCTCCCGGGAGCCATCCGGCGCGGCTGGCTCTGAGTCGAACTCGAAGGCCAACTTGCCGTCCTTGAGGACCACCTTGACGTGACCGCCCTTGGCGAGGCGACCGAACAGGATGTCGTCCGCGAGAGGCCGCTTGATCTGCTCCTGGATGACCCGCGCCAGGGGGCGCGCGCCGTAGAGCTCGTCGAAGCCGTTCTTCGCCAGCCAGTCGATCGCCTCGTCCGAGGTCTCGATCGTAACGTGGCGATCCGCCAGCTGGGCCTCGAGCTGCAGCACGAACTTCTGCACCACCATCCGAATGACGTCCGGCGTGAGCGCCTTGAAGGCGACAATGGCGTCGAGCCGGTTGCGGAACTCGGGCGTGAACAGGCGCTTGATCGCCTCCTCGTCCTGGTTTTCCAGCTTGCCGCGGCCGAAGCCGATGGAGTTGCGCTGGGCGTCAGAAGCGCCGGCGTTGGTGGTCATGATCAGGATGACGTTCCTGAAGTCGACCTTCTTGCCGTTGGCGTCGGTCAGGGTGCCGTGGTCCATCACCTGCAGCAGGATGTTGTAAACGTCCTGGTGCGCCTTCTCGATCTCGTCGAGCAGGACCACCGCGTGCGGATGCTGATCGACCGCGTCGGTCAGCAGGCCACCCTGGTCGAAACCCACATAGCCGGGAGGCGCGCCGATCAGGCGGCTCACGGTGTGGCGCTCCATGTATTCGCTCATGTCGAACCGGAGCAGTTCGATCCCGAGCGTGGAGGCCAGCTGGCGTACGGTCTCGGTCTTGCCGGTCCCGGTGGGGCCGGAGAAGAGGTAGCAGCCGATCGGCTTGTTCGGCTCGCGCAGGCCCGCCCTGGCCATCTTCATGGCCGAGGACAGCTGCTGCAGGGCCTCGTCCTGGCCGAACACGGCTCCCTTCAGGTCGGTTTCCAGCTGGCGCAACGCCTCGGTGTCCGACTTCGAAACCGACTTCGGCGGGATCCGGGCGATCTTGGCGACGACGGCCTCCACCTCCTTGATGCCGATGATCTTCTTCCGCCGGCCCTCGGGCAGGAGCATCTGCGAAGCCCCGGCCTCGTCGATGACGTCGATCGCCTTGTCCGGCAGCTTCCTGTCGGTGATGTACTTGTCCGACAGCTCCACCGCGGCGCGAAGCGCCTCGCCCGTGTACTTAAGCTTGTGGAACTCCTCGTAGTAGGTCTTCAGGCCCTTGAGGATCTTCACCGTATCCTCGACCGACGGCTCGTTGACGTCGATCTTCTGGAAACGACGGACCAGCGCACGGTCCTTCTCGAAGTGCTGGCGGAACTCCTTGTAGGTGGTCGAGCCCATGCACCGCAGGGTGCCGGAGGCCAGCGCCGGCTTGAGCAGGTTCGAGGCGTCCATGGCCCCGCCGCTCGTGGCGCCCGCGCCGATCACCGTGTGGATCTCGTCGATGAAGAGGATCGCGTTGTCGTGGTTCTCGAGTTCCTTGATGACCTGTTTGACCCGCTCTTCGAAGTCACCGCGATACCGGGTGCCTGCGAGCAGGGATCCCATGTCGAGGCTGAAGATCGTCGCCTTGGCCAGCACGTCGGGGACCTGGTGGGTGACGATCTTGCGGGCCAGGCCCTCGGCGATGGCCGTCTTGCCCACGCCCGGGTCGCCAACCAGCAGGGGATTGTTCTTGGTGCGGCGGCAGAGGATCTGGATCGCCCGCTCGACCTCGTTGGTCCGGCCGATCAGCGGATCGACCTTCCCTTGCCGGGCCTTTTCGTTGAGGTTGATGCAGTAGGATTCCAGCGCCTCGCCGCCCGTCTTCACCGCGGGCTTCTCCTCGTCCTCGCCGGCGCCCTTGGCCGGACGAGCCTCCGAGGCCCCCGCCTTCTTGGCGATGCCGTGGGCGATGAAGTTGACCGCGTCGTAGCGCGTCATCTCCTGCTGCTGCAGGAAATAGGCGGCGTGGCTCTCCCGCTCCGAGAAGATGGCCACGAGCACGTTGGCCCCGGTCACATCGTCGCGCCCCGAGGACTGGACATGAATCACCGCGCGCTGGATGACGCGCTGGAAGCCAGCGGTCGGCTTGGCGTCCTCGCCGTCCTCGACCACGAGCGACTTCAGGTCAGTATCGACGTAGTTGGTGAGAGCCTTCTTGAGCGCCGCGAGGTCGACATCGCAGGCTTTCATGACGGCAGACGCGTCCGCGTCGTCGGTAAGGGACAGAAGAAGGTGCTCGAGCGTCGCGTACTCGTGCTTACGCTGATTAGCGTAGGCGACGGCCCGGTGCAGAGATTCTTCGAGGTTGCGCGAGAACGATGGCAATGAGGGCCTCTCAATCCTTTTCCATAGTGCACTGGAGGGGATGCTGGTGACGTCTGGCTGTTTCGATCACCTGCGCCACCTTTGTTTCAGCGACCTCGTAAGTGAAGACTCCGCAGACACCGACGCCATTCTGGTGCACGTGCAGCATGATACGCAGGGCCGTCTCGCGCGACTTGTTGAAAAAGCGCTCAAGTACGTACGTTACGAATTCCATCGGGGTGTAGTCGTCGTTAAGTATCAGGACGCGGTACATCGACGGCTTCTGGGTCTTGGTCTTCGTCTGGGTGACGACGGCCGTCCCGGTTCCGATAGTCGTATTTCCCTGCTGCTTGTCCGCCACGACGGCTCTCCAACGCGGGGGCGTCTGCCCGCGATCCGATTAGATATGGAAACTGGAGCCGTTTGGAAGCCCCATTCGCCAGCCCTGCATCCTCTCTGGACAATGAACGCACGTGAGGCGCTGTCGGCTGACTTTCAGGCGCAAGACGTGCGACGCCGTGGCCCAAATGCCGCGGCGCCGCACGCGACTCGGCTCAGCTGAGCGGCCAGAGCCATGCTGCGCCCCGGACGCCCGAGGAGTCGCCGTGAATTGCCGGAACGACGCGCGTGGCGAAGCTGTCGGAGAAGACGTGCCGCTCCACGACCGGCGGCGTGGCGGCGTAGAGCATCGGGATATTCGACATGCCGCCCCCGCAGACGATCACGTCTGGATCGAAAATGTCGCAGATGACGGCGAAGGCGCGACCCAGGCGTTCGACGTAGCGGTCCAGGGCGGCCTGGGCCTCCGCATCGCCCGCACCGGCCGCCGCCACTATCGCCGGGCCGCCGAGCCCTCGACCGGTCGCCGCTTGATAATCGGCGCGGAAGGCGCTGCCCGAAATCCAGGTTTCCAGGCAGTCCGTGCGTCCACACCAGCAGGTATGGGCGGCGCGTTCGTGTTCCGTGGGCCAGGGCAGGGGCGTGTGGCCCCACTCGCCTCCGATGCGGTTGACGCCTTCGACGAGCTGTCCGCCGGCGACGACGCCGCCGCCGCAGCCGGTGCCCAGGATCGCGCCGAAGACGATCCCGGCGCCGGCCGCCGCGCCGTCGGTCGCCTCCGACAGGGCGAAGCAGTTGGCGTCGTTCTGGACGCGGATCGATCGGCCCAGGGCGTGGGCGAGGTCCTGGTCGAACGGCGTGCCATTCAGCCAGACGCTGTTGGAATTGCGCACCAGACCGGTGCGCGGCGAGATCGAGCCGGGCATGCCCACGCCTATGGTGGCGCCCGCAACGCCCGCCTCGCGCTCCGCCTCGGCGACGAGGCGAACGACCGTTTCGATGGCGGCGCGGTATTCCCCTGGATTGGGCCCGCGTACGCGGGCGACGAAGCGGCCCTGCGGGTCCAGGGCCGCCGCCTCGACCTTGGTGCCCCCGAAGTCGACGCCGATCCGTATCATGCCTCGTCCTTCAGATCCCAAGACTTGCGGCGATGGCGGGCCCGAGCTCGCTCCATTCGTCCATCCGCGCATGGCGGTCCGGCGCGGTAGGGGCGAGCGGGCGCAGCCGGTGATCCGCCACCATCTGGAACCGGCGCACGAGCGGCGCGTCCGCGGCCACCGACTCCAGGTTAGGAAGGAGATCGTCGACGAAGGCCACCGGCCCGCGCGTGCGCTGGGCGAGGGCCGAGACGGGCTTTCCTTTCGGTCCGGCGCTCACGATGAGGCTGTAGGGAAGGCCATTCTCAATCAGCCACCTCGCCCTGGCGGCGCGGCATTCAGCCGGAGCGTTGGTGAGGATCACCACCGACGCCTTGCGCGCGAGCGTCTCCAGGGCGGCTGCGGCGCCCGGCGCCACCTCGATGTCGTGCCGGTCCAGCCGGAAGAAGGCGTCGAACAGCTGACGGCCGGCCCCGGTGTCCAGCGGCTGGTTCTCTCCCGGACGGTAGATGTTCTGGAACAGCGCGAACCGGTCGATCCGCATCTCCAGGCCGTGAGTCCTCAGAAAGCGCTCGAAGCCGCGCATGAACATGGCCAGCACCTCGTCGACATCGACGATCACCAGTGGCGCGAGGGGATCCACGCGCAGCTCGAACAGCTCCGGCGGCAGCGCGTCAGTCAGCGGTCCTTCCTCCCTTTAAAGGCGGCTTAAGATTCTTGCGTTGTCTAGTGGGCCTCGCGGGCGCGGGGTAGGGGCTTGCGTTTCACTGCGGCGCGCCCCCGGCGCCGTTTCCGGACCCTCAATGGCCAAGATCGTGCTGATCGTCGAGGACAACGAGCTGAACATGAAGCTGTTCGGCGATGTCCTGGAATCCCGCGGATACCGGACCTTGCGGACGGGCGAAGGCCTCGAGGCGCTGGAACTCGCCCGCGCCCATCGCCCTGATCTCGTTCTGATGGACATCCAGCTGCCGGCGATCTCCGGCCTGGAGGTGACGCGCTGGATCAAGGCCGAACCGGAACTGAGCGCCATCCCGATCATCGCGGTGACGGCGTACGCCATGGCGGGCGACGAGGCCCGCATCCGGGAAGGTGGCTGCGAAGCTTATATCGCCAAGCCAATCTCGATCGTCAGTTTCCTGCAGACGATCGACAGCTACCTCGGAGTCGAGCGAGTTATTTGATCTTGCCTTCGACGAATTCGACGTGCTTACGCACAACCGGATCGTACTTCTTCACTCGCATCTTTTCCGTCATCGTGCGGGCGTTTTTCTTCGTCACATAGAAATAGCCGGTGTCGGCCGACGAGTTCAGGCGAATCTTGATCGAGGCCGGTTTAGCCATGGCGAGGAACCTGGGTGAGTGGCGAGCGGCCGCGCGGCCGGATTAAGGAGCCGGGGAAAATACGGTGGCGCGCGCGCAAGTCAATGCGCCGACGCCTCGTTTCCGCGCTCAGAGATGACGCAACTGCTGCTTTCCCCGGGAGAAACGCAGGGACGGAACCGGACGGCGCGGATCGGCGAGCCTTGCCGGGACCTCGTGAAGCACGAAGCGCGTGACGCTTGGCAGGTCGAGCTCGAGCGCCTCGTCCATGGCGAACCAGGCGATTTCGTCGAGTTCCCCGCAATCGGCCTGCCGGTCGAGACTGATCAGCCGCTCAGCGCCAGCCATGAAGAACCGCGCATCGAAACGCTTGGGGGACATCGGCGGCGTGACTGCGCGCGCGACGAACTCCAGGGCGTCCAGATCGGGCAGGGCGCCCTGCGCGAGGAATTCCCGCCACGGGCCCGCGCCAGGCCGGGTGGGCGCCGGCTTGGCCAGCAGCAGGCCAGCCTCCTCGAATGTCTCGCGGATCGCCGCCATGGCCAGGGCCCGGGCTCTGGCGGGCGGAGCGGTCTTCTGCAGCCGTTCGGCGGTCGCGTGACGAAGGTCGGTTCCGTGGGGCGCTCGAAAGTCGGCGGGATCGATCCGGCCGCCTGGAAACACCCACTTGTCGGGCATGAAATCGTGCCGGCCGTTGCGACGGCCCATAAGGACCTTCGGGCGATCGGCCTGACGGTGATCGACGATGATCAGGGTCGCCGCGTCCCGGGGGCGCACCGGGCGGGCCCCCGGGGAACCGTTGCCGGGCGTGGCCGGGCCGATGTCGTCGAATGCGCCGAGAGTCATTCCCCGACCTTAGGGCGGATGATCCCCTCGGCGTCAACGGACCGTTCGGCGCAGGGCCGCGAGACGCCAGCGCGCATTGACAAGCGCACCGGAGTCTATAGCTGGAACGTAAGTGCGACGCATTCGCATCCGGAGTCAGTGAGATCGCCGCCTTGAGAGATCTTGAGAGCGCGGCCCCAGCGCCGCCGCTGGCGATGGCCAAGGTCGGGAAGCTCGGCCGGTTCGTCGCGGTGCTCGGCCCTGGCCTGGTGGTCATGCTCGCGGATACGGACGTCGGCAGCATCATCACGGCCGGCCAGAGCGGGGTGCAGTGGGGCTACCGCCTCCTGCTGCTGCAGGTCGTCCTGGTCCCGATCCTGTACATGGTGCAGGAACTCACTGTCCGGCTGGGCATCTTCACCGGACGTGGTCATGGGGAACTGATCCGCGACACGTTCGGCCGGTTCTGGGCCTGGGTCTCGGTGCTCGGACTCGCCGTCGCCACGGCGGGGGCCATCCTCACCGAGCTGTCCGGCGTGGCCGGCGTGGGCGAGCTCTATGGTGTTCCGAGGGCGGTGAGCCTGGCGCTCGCCGGGCTCACCCTGCTGCTGATCGTCATGACCGGCTCCTATCGGCGCATGGAGCGCGCCGCCATCGCGCTTGGCCTGTTCGAGTTCGCCTTCTTCGGAGTCGCCTGGGCCGCGCACCCCAACCTGAACCAGATGCTCTCGCAGTCGGTCCAGATCCCGCTGCGGGACCAGCACTACATGTATCTCGTCGCGGCCAACATCGGGGCCGTGATCATGCCCTGGATGGTGTTCTACCAGCAGTCCGCCATCGCCGATAAACGCCTGCGACCCGAGCATTTCGCCTCCGCTCGCCTGGACACCGCGGGAGGCGCTCTGATCACGCAGCTCGTGATGGCCGCCGTGCTGATCGCGGCGGCCGCGACAATTGCGGCCAAAGGCGCGCATCCGGCCCTCGACACGGTTGGCGAGCTGAGCGCCGCTCTCACGCCGTTCCTGGGCGTGGCCGTGGGCAAGGTCGTTTTCGGCCTGGGGATCATCGGGGCGGGGATGGTGGCTGCCATCGTCTCGTCGCTGGCTCTCGCCTGGGGCCTGGGCGAAGTCACCGGCTACAAGCACTCACTGGAGCACCAGCCCTTCGAAGCGCGGTGGTTCTATGGCGTCTACGCCTTCTGCGTGCTCGCCGGCTGCATCGTCGTCCGTTTCTCGCCGAACCTCGTGGCCCTCAACATCGGCGTGCAGGTGATGAACGCCCTGCTGCTCCCGGTGGTCCTCGGTTTCCTGATCGCCCTGGCCGTGCGGGCGCTGCCGCCGTCGGTTCGCCTGCGCGGCTGGTACCTGTGGGTCGTGATCGCGGTGGCGACGGCAACCTGCGCCCTGGGCGTGTTCGGGGGGCTGCAGGGCCTGGGAATGGTCTGACAGTCTTGTCCCGCCCCTTCTGGTCCCATGAAGGGGCGGGACTAGCGCCCGCGTCGGCGATGGGGGTTGCGGCCGCGCGGGGATGGTCGGCGTCGTGGGGCATCCTCCCCAGGCTCCGGTTCGCCAAGCATCTCGAGCAGCAGACCTCCGGTGATCGGGGTGGCTTCCCGCAAGCGGACTTGGACGGACCGACCAAGGCGCCAGAGCCCTCCGGTGTCCTGGCCCACCAGGGCATGGGCTTTCTCGTCGTGGACGAAGAATTCGTCGCCCAGGGTCGAGATCGGCACGAAGCCGTCTGCGCCGGTCTCGGCGAGGCGGACGAACAGACCAAAACGGGTCACGCCGGTGATCCTGCCGGTAAAGTCGGCGCCAATCCGATCGGCGAGGAAGGCGGCCACGTAGCGATCGACCGCGTCGCGCTCGGCGGCCATCGCCCGCCGTTCCGTCATCGTCACGTGTTCCGCCGTTTCGCCCAGGCCGCGCACGTCCGCTTCGGCCAGGCCGTCCTCGCCAAGGCCGAGGGCGCGGATCAGGCCGCGATGGACCACCAGGTCCGCATAGCGGCGGATGGGAGAGGTGAAGTGGGCGTAGCGGTCGAGATTGAGACCGAAGTGGCCGATGTTCTCGGGCGAATAGACCGCCTGCATCTGGGTGCGCAGGACCACCTCATTGACGATCTCGCCGTTGGGGCCGCCCTGGGTCTGGGCGAGGAGGCGGTTGAAGCGGTCCGTGCGCGGCGGCTCTCCCTTGTTCCACGGGATCCCGATGCTTTCGAGGAAGTCGGCCAGGGCCTCCATCTTGTCCGCGCTCGGCGCGTCGTGGACACGATAGATCAGAGGCGTGCGGCGGCGCTCCAGGGTCTCGGCGGCGCACACATTGGCCTGGATCATGAACTCCTCGATCAGGCGGTGCGCCTCGAGGGAGACCCGCGGCGTGATCGACGCCACCTTTCCATCGGAGCCCAGGACGATCCGCCGTTCGGTGGAATTGATCTCCAGGGGGGAGCGACGGGCCCGGGCCTCGGCCAGAGTGCGATAGGCGGACCACAGCGGGCCCAGCACATTGTCCATCAAAGGCGCGGTGACGGAATCGGGCGCGCCGTCGATCGCCGCCTGGGCCTGCTCGTAGGAGAGGGACGCGGCTGACCGCATCAGCGCCCGCTCGAACCGGTGCCCGCGCCGGCTCCCATCGGCGGCGAACACCATCCGCGCGGCCAGACAGGCGCGCAGTTCGCCCACGCTCAGCGAGCACAGGCCCGCCGAGAGGGCCTCCGGCAGCATCGGTTCGACCCGATCAGGGAAGTAGACGCTGTTGCCCTTCACCCGCGCTTCCTGGTCGAGCGTCGAGCCCGGCGTGACGGCGGTGGCGACATCGGCGATGGCCACCCAGACGATCCAGCCGCCAGGGTTGCGGGGATCCTCGTCCGGCTCGGCGTAGACGGCGTCGTCATGGTCGCGCGCGTCGGCGGGATCGATGGTGATGAGCGGCACGCGCGTCAGATCGGTCCGTCCGCTCGCGGAGGGCAGGCGCGCCGCGCGCGCTTCGGTCTCGGCCGCGTCGGAGAAGCCGGTAGGGACGCCGTGGGTATGAATGGCCAGGAGAGATGCGGCGCGCGGATCGTCCTCGCGACCGACGGTCTCGACGACGCGACCGGACTTCGGGCCATACGGACGGCTCTGGGACGGATCGACCTGCGCCAGCACCAGATCGCCGTCCGACAGGCCGCCAGCCTCTCCGGGGGGAACGACAAGGCTTTCCTTGGACCTCCGGTCCACCGGCTCGATCCGGACCTCACCGCGCGCCTTGCGCACCACGCCAAGGATCCGGTGGGCGCTCTGACCCAGCCGCTTGATGAGCCGCGCTTCGATCTCGCCGTCTTCGGTGCGCTCGAACCGGACCAACAGGCGGTCGCCCAGACCCGGCGCGCCGGCGGCGCGTTCCTCACTGGACGGCGCGAGCCGGATCGGCGGCCGATCCCCGCCATCCTTCACCAGACGGACGAAGAGGTCGCCATCGGCGTCGCGCTCGGCGACGTCCGCGACGCCCACGGGTGGGAGTTCGGCGTCGCGCCGGCGACGTCCCCGCGGAGGCGTGCGGGTTCGACGGTCTCCGCCCCGCGGCGGACGCCTCACGAAGCGCTCTTCTTCGGCGCGGCCCCCGACTTCGGCTTGGCGGCGGCCTTCTTCGCGCCGGCGCCTTTAGAGGCCTTCGCCCGCGCGGCCGGTTTAGCCGCCGGAGCGGCCTTGGCGGCGTTGTTGGGCCGGCCCGCCGCCGCCTTGGCGATCTTGCGTCCGTGGCCGCCGCCGCCCGCCTGCTTCCCGCGAGCGGCGATGAGGGCGACCGCCTCGGTCAAGGTCAGAGCCTCGGGATCCGCGCCCTTGGGCAGAGTGGCGTTGACGTCCTCATGCTTGACGTAGGGGCCGTATCGGCCGGCCATCAGCTTGATAGGCTTGCCCGTCTCGGGATGCGCTCCGAGCTCGCGGCCGGGGCTCGCCGCCCCCCGTCCGCGACCGTTCCCCGCGCGCTTCTCGGCGAGAAGGGCGACGGCGCGGTTGAGGCCTACCTCGAACACCTCCTCGGCGTTGGGGAGGTTGGCGTAGGTCTTCTGGTGCTGGACGTAGGGCCCATAGCGGCCGATGC
>DATBEN010000007.1:0-41091 GCA_036276055.1 Caulobacteraceae bacterium | reverse complement strand
TTGTTGGTGGGCTCATCGAGCAGGATGAGATCGGGCTCGCCCAGAAGAAGCGCGGCGAGAGCCGCGCGGGTGAGCTGTCCTCCGCTCAGCGCGGCGGCGGGTCGGTCCAGCGGAACACCGTCGAGCCCGATCCGCGCCTGGACCTCCTCGATCCTCTGGGGAAGGGTCCAGTCCGCGGCCTCGAAGTCATCCTCGAGAGCGTGACCGGCCTCGATCCGGTCCAGGAGGGCCAGGGCCGACTGGACGCCCAGCAGGTCGACGAGGCGCGATGCAGGCTGCGGTTGGAAGGTCTGGCGCAGGATGCCGACACGGCCCGACAGGACGACCGACCCGGACGTCGGAGCGACCTCTCCGAGTATCAGGCGAAGGAGAGTGGATTTGCCGACGCCGTTGCGGCCGACGAGCCCGACGCGCTCGCGGCCAAGAGCGAAGGTCAGGCCTTCGAAGAGCGGTCGCCCGTCGGGCGTCCGGGCGGCGACGTCGTCGAGCGTGAGGATGGCGGGCATGGGAGACCGGAGATGCTGTGGGCGAACGGGGCTCGAAGCGTGTCGTTCGCGCGGCGCATCGGTGCGGCTCCTCCTGAAGAGTCCAGGTTAGCTGGGAGCTTCGTGGCCGTCCAGCTCGGCCCGCCAGGACGCCGCTGGCGGAAGTTGAGGCGTCAATGCTTCGCCGCTGCGGCGTCGCGCGCCCGTCGGAGCGCATCCCAGCCCGGAGCGTACTTCAGCGCCTCGTCATACTTCACCAGGGCCTCGGCGCGGCGGTTCTCCCGCATCAGGAGGTCGCCCCAGACCTTGAGCGGGTCGGCGAAATGCGGCGCCTGCGTGGAGGCTCGGGCCAGGTCCGCCTGGGCGGCCGGCAGGTCGTTTTGCTCGAGCTCCCACCTGCCCCGGTTGAGATAGATCAGCGGCAGGCTGGGCGCCAGGGCGATGCCGTCGGTCCAGGTCCGCTGCGCCCCGGCGATGTCGCCTGCTCGGGCGAGGGCCTCGCCGTGGGCGGCGGCGCAGCGGGAGAGCGGCGGCATGCGCTTGAAGACCGCCTCGGCGTCGGCGAGACGCCCGACCCGGCCATAGGCCAGGCCCAGCAGGCAGGGCGCGTCCGGGTAGCTCAGATGGAGGCTGGTGTCGGCCTGCCAGACCCTCCAGAACGCCTCGAGAGGCGCGATCGCAGCCGCGGGCTGCCCACGGTCCAGCAGCGCATCGTAGGCAGGAAGGAGCAGGGCCTCCGCCTTGGCGCCCGCATCGCTCGGATCGCTCGCGGCGAGATAGCGAGCCGCCTTCACCGGATCATGCATCAGGCCGTAGACGTCGGCGATCTCCGGACCGTCCAGGGCCGAGGTCGCGCCTGCGCCACCGTTGTGGACTGCATCGGCCAGCTCGGCCGAAAGCTCCAGCGGCAGGTCCCAGGTGATCGAGGCGGGATTGGTCAGTTGCGGCAGGTCCGGCCGCTGTCCTTTGGGCGCGTGGCTGACCGCCTGGAGATAGGCGTGGCTTTCGCGCCAGGCGGCTTGCTCCCCCTCGGCCAGGGCAATGACGCTCAGAAGGTTGCCCCAGCCGTTCCACCATTTCTCCGAGCGCGGCCGGGACAAGGCCATCACGAGCCGGAATTTCTCGGCTGCGAGCTTGGGCTGACCGAGGCTCGTGTAGGCCGAGCCCCAGACGTTGGCTAGATCGGCGCGCAGGCTGTCGTTCTCCGCGCGTGCGAACGCGCCCGGAAGGAAGTCCAGGGCGTTCTTGTAGCGGCCGCCCCCGGCCAGATAGGCGGCGAACTGGTAGGGCTGCGAGCGGCCGTAGATGTACTCGCCCGCCTGGGTGGCGAGAGCATCCAGGTCGCCCGCGCCGCCGGTGAAGGTCTGGGGCGGCACGCCCTCGCCCCTGACCGTGAGAGCCAGACCCTTGTCAGCGGTCTCGACCAGCTCGCCTTCGATATGCACGTCGTGGCCGAACCGCTCGTGCATCAGCCGGTCCACCTCGCCGATCGAGACACCGGTTTCGGGCACCTCGATCTTCACGTCCGACGACCAGGCGCTCTGGCTCTTGAGGCCCTTGGTCACCGTGCGCGTGGCCTCGCGCAGCCTTTGCAGGGAATCGAGCACGTCAGCGGCGACGACCTGACCCGTCACGCCACTGGGCGCCAGAGCGGCGGGTGTCTGGAAGGACTCGACCACGACCTGGCGCGACGTGATGGCGTCGTAGAGCATCTTGCCCCCGACCAGGGCGATCACGGTGAAGACCATCGCTGTGAACGTGCTGATCGCCACGCGCATGCGTTGGCCGGCCCGGCGGAGTTGGCCCTCGTGCACCTGTCCCTTGAGGTACTCCAGGCGCAGATGGTGTTCGTCCGCGAGGAACTTGCTCTGGAGCCGGAGGATGTGCGCCTGCTCGCGCAGGAAATGCACAGTCGCGCGTGCGACGGTCGGGTCGCGCTTGGCTTCGTCGGCGGCGACGGCGGAGGCGAAGGCTTCGGCGCCAACGAGGGCGTCGGAAGTTAGTTCTACGTCGGGACCTTCTTCCTCGTCGCCGAACAGACCGCCCAGCACGCCCTCGGCCATGACCCTGCTCCCGCCGCGATTACCGCGCCCACGTCCGGGTGCGGAGGAGTCGCCGGAACATGCCCCGATGCCGCCGCAATCGCAACGGCGGCGCCAAACAAGTTCCACGCCCGCTCGGCGCGTCAGGGATGATGGGGACGACCAGCCGCCCAGTCGGAGGCGGCGAAACGCAAGCCAAAGCGACTAACCCTTAAGACGAGCCGCCCGCGAGGCCGGCTCTCGACTCCTCAGGCGGCGGCGAGGGACTGGCGACGGCGACCGCGGAGCACGGCGCCCAGCGCGCCCACGCCCACCAGCATCAAAGCCCAGCTCGCGGGCTCCGGCACTCCGGGGTTGGGCAGTACGGTGACTGTGCCAGTTTCTGTCACTCCCGTTGTCGTGTTCGTGAAGGTTAATGTCGTCGTACCGGTAAGGTCCGGGAACGTCACATTATAAATATCAAGCTCGGTCACTCCATTAGAGAAAGTGCCAAGCGAAGTCACATCCCAAAGAACCGCAGACGCTTTTTCCGAGAATTGCTTTGAAGTTCCTGCATTGAACGTCAAGGTCTCTCCATCGAGCCCAAACTCAATGAAGTTGACGAAGGTGTCGGTGAATACCGAGCCAGGGATGTTCAAGGGGACGACATCGGCCGGGCCACCGGACGTGGTGTCGAGCACCGGTCCGGTGGGGTCCAAGACGGTGAAATCAAAGGCAGGGGGGTCGAAGTGAACGACCAGCGCGTTCGCAGAGGTGGCGGCCAGGATTGACGCTACGGCGCCGGCGGCCAGAAGGCAGGGCGACAATCTCATATCCAACTCCTTTAACGCGGTTAATCGGGCTTGGGTGAAATCAAGTCCAAAATTTGTCTGATTTCTAACTACCTCTGCCGTATACGTCAACGGGGTTAATGTACTGTTCGAAATCGAACCGTCAACGGCCTTCGAAATTCGGGTCTCTCTTTTCCATGAAGGCTCTCATGCCCTCGGCCGCATCGCGGCTGCGGAGCAGAGGCAGCAGCTGCAGGAACACGTGGTGGACGTGGTCGTCGAAGGTCTCGTTCAGTCCCATCCGCATCATCCGCTTTGACGCCTGGACGGCGAGGGGCGCGTTGGCGGCGATCTCGTTCGCCAGCGCCAGGGCGGCGTCCATCAGGACCTCCGGCTCGACGACCCGCGAGACGAGGCCCAAGTCGACGCACTCGTCGGCCGAGAGCGTGCGGCCGGTGAAGATCAGCTCGGCCGCCTTCGACCAGCCGATCAGTCGCGGGAGAAACCATGTCCCGCCGCTCTCCGGCACGATCCCGCGCCTGGTGAAGGCCGCAGCCATCTTGGCGCCTCGCGCCATCAGGCGGATGTCGCAGCCCAGCGCCGTGTCCATGCCATAGCCGGCGGCCGAGCCGTTCAGGGCGCAGATCGTCGGCTTGCCCATGTTGAAGAGCACTGTGGGCGGGGTGTTGCGCACGTCGAGATTTGTCGCGCTCGCCGCGCTCGAGCCGACGCCCTGCCCGCCGCCGGTCGCCTCCGTAAGATCGAGGCCCGCGCAGAAGGCGCGGCCCGTGCCGGTGAGGATCACCGCACGCACCACCGGATCCGCCTCGGCTGCCAGCAGGTGCTGGGTGAGCTGGTTGAGCATCGGACCGGAGATCGTGTTCATCCGGGCCGGCCGGTTCAGGGTGACGACCGCGATCGCGCCGTTCACCTCGTAGAGGACTTCGGGGTCCTCGATCTTCGTCTGGACGGTCATGCGCTCATGCCTTCCGCGGCTTCGACGTCTTGCGACTCGCCCAGTTCGGCGAGCACCTCATCCGTATGGGCCCCGATCTGCGGCGGCTCCCGCCGGATCGTGGCCGGCGTCCGGGAAAAGCGGATGCCCGGCTTGAGGGCCCGATAGGTCCCCTCCCCTGGGATCTCCCGCTCCTCGATCAGGGTCTGGGTGAGCTGGGGATCGGTGAGGATGTCGCGCGCCCGGTTGACGATCATCGCCGGCACCGACACCTGGTGGCACAGCTCCAGCCACTCCGCCGTGGTGCGGGTGACGGCCGCCTCGGCCAGCATCGCGTTGTAGACCGCGACCTTGCCGGCGGCGCCTTCGGCATTGACGAAGCGCTCGCTCTCATAGGCGCCAGGAATGCCCCCGAGTTCGAAGAAGCGCGCGGCCTGTTCGCGGTTGGCCGGCATCACCCAGATGTGGCCGTCCTTCGTCTTCAACGGTCGACGGTAAGGGGTGATGGTGGTCGTCATCCCGAACGAGCCGGTCGGCGGAACATAGGTCTCGCCGTACAGGTGCTCGGCCATCAGGAAACCGGTGAAGGTCTCCAGCATCGGAACGCAGACATACTGCCCCTCGCCCGTGCGCTCCTTGTGCCGCAGGGCTCCAAGCGTGGCGATGGTGGCGAAGAGACCGCAGGTCTTGTCGGCGATGATCGAGGGGATGAACTGCAGGGGGGCATCGGGATCCACCAGCTGGGCGAGACCGGCCGCGCCGCTCGCCGACTGGATCAGGTCGTCGAAGGCCTGGCGGCCGGCATAGGGGCCTTCCGGGGCGTAGCCCATCGCCTCGACGTAGACGATGTCCGGCTTGATCTGACGAACCGCCTCATAGTCGAAACCAAGCCGCGCCACCGCGTCGGGGCGCATGTTGTGGATGAAGACGTCCGCGGTGCGGATCAGCTTGCGCAGGGCGCGGCGGCCGGGCTCGCTCTTGAGGTCGAGGGCCACGGAGCGCTTGTTGCGGTTCAGCGCCACGAAGATCGGCCCCATCGTCTTCGACTTCGGAGCCTTGCCCGATCCGCGCTGGCGGTCGCCCGACGGCTCTTCCACCTTGATCACGTCAGCGCCCATGTCGCCCAGGTGCTGGGTCGCATACGGTCCGAGAACGAACTGGGTGAGGTCCACGACCCGCACGCCGTCCAGCGGACCCTCCCGCTGAGGCTCGCTGCTGCCGTCCATACGCGTCCTCCTGGGCCTTGCCTGGCGGCTATTGAGAGGCTCGCGGAACGGAACGCAAGCGCGGGGCGCCGCGCCCTTTGACTTGGGCGGGGCGCAAGGGTCCTATCGGCCGCGCAGAAGAGCAAGGGAGACGACTGTGGCGGGACATCTGATCGAGACGTTCGAGGGCGGTGTCGCGACCCTGACCATGAACCGGCCCGAAGCGCGCAACGCGCTCACGTCCGAGATGCAGGCGGGACTGTCGGAGGCTCTGCCGCGGCTGGCGGCGGATCGCAACGTGCGGGCGGTCGTCGTGACAGGCGCGGGCGGCGCATTCTGCGCGGGCGGTGACGTCAAAGGGTTCGCCGAGCGCACCAGCCGCCCCGACGGAGGCGACGGCGCCAATGAATTCGATGTCGAACAGAGGGCCCATGGCCTGCGCGCCAGCACCGAGGTCTGCCGCTGGCTGCATGAGATGCCCAAGCCGACCCTGGCGGTCATTCCGGGGCCTGCCGCGGGCGCCGGCCTGTCGATCGCCCTCGCCTGCGATCTTCGGATCGCCGCCGCCGACGCCAAGCTGACGACGGCCTTCTCCAAGGTCGGCCTGGCCGGCGACTATGGCGGCAGCTACTTCCTCAGCCATCTGGTGGGCGGAGCCAAGGCGCGCGAGCTCTATTTCACTGCCGACGTCATCAGCGGCGAAGAGGCGCTGCGCCTGGGGATCGTCAACCGCATCGCCTCCCGCGAGGACATCCAGACGGCCGGCAAGGCCTGGGCCCTGGAGCTCGCCGCCCTGCCGACGTTGGCGATCGGCTACATGAAGCGAAACCTCAATGCGGCCGAGACCGGCACGCTGCCCGAGATCCTCGACATCGAGTCCTTCAACATGGTCCGCACCATGACGACCGCGGACCACCGGGACGCCGCGGCCGCCTTCGTCGCCAAGCGCAAGCCGGTCTTCCAGGGAAGGTAGCACGGAGCCTTCGCCCAACCGCCGCCGTTGCGCGTTCTGAACCAACGCCGAAGCGAACGAGGCCAAGGCCAAGCGTGCAGACCCTGACCAGCAACGCCAGCCTGGAAGCAGCTGCGCATGTGGTGCAGCTCTCGCTCGCGCCCGTCTTCCTACTGTCCGGCACTGCCGCCCTGCTCAGCGTCTTTGCCGGCCGCCTGAGCCGGGTCGGCGATCAGGCCGACGCCGCGGCGGCCGAACCTGTCGACGCTGAAGGACGCGACGACCGGCTGGAGATGCTGCGCTGGCGATCCAGGGCGCTGGACCTCGCGGTGGTGCTCGCCGCAGTCGGTGGCGTCGCGACCTGCGCGACGGTCCTGCTGCTCTTCCTCGGCGAGGTGCTGGGCCGCAACGCCGCGAGCATCCTCTTCTTCACTTTCGGCGGCGCGATCGTGCTGATCATGGGCTCCCTGGCCGCCTTCGTGGTGGAGATGTTGCTCGCCGCCCATGGCGTCCGCCGGCTCGTGGACCGCAGCATAGAGGAGTGAGGTCGAATGCACCTGGATGGGGGGATTGCACTCGCAAAGCGGCCTACCGACTGTCGACGGGCCAAGCTTGGGGAGGGGCGTAATGAGCCTGAGATCGGCGGCGATGGTCCTGGCATTCACAGCCGCGGCGGCTGCGCCGGCATGGACGGCGGCTCAGTCGACGGGGCCTTCGCCCAGCCAGAGCGGCGTGCAGGCGGTGCTGGCCTGCCAGTCGGTGAAGGGCGACAAGGCCCAGCTGGCGTGCTTCCGTCAGGCGGCGAAACTACTGACCCAGGAGCCTGAGGCGAATCCACAGTCCCAGGCGGCCAGGGCGGAGACGGTCGAAGCCCTGCCGCCTCGTCCCTTCGGCGCCCCTCCGCCCCGCGTCCATCGCGAGGCGCCTGCTGAAGAGCGCAGCGCAATGCTGGTCGTCCGCTCCATCGGCGACCTGGGCGATGGGCGGGCGATCCTCAACCTCGCCGACGGTTCGAGCTGGGTCGAGACAGAGCCCGAGCCGATCACCAGCGCGGTCAAGCCGGGCGACAGCGTGCGGCTGGAGAAGGGCGTGCTCGGCGGCTACCTCCTCGTCCTGCCGCATCGCTCGGTGATCCGCATGCGCCGCCTGCGCACGGACTAGAGCGGCGGGGAACGCTCTGAACTCTCGTTCAGAGGCCCTCGAATTGGCCGCCTGGATCGTGCTTATCGGAGCCGAGCAGCGCCATGGTCGGCGCGCCGGCCTGCTTGTAGACGACGCCGCCCTTCATGACGAAGTCGACGTGCTCGAGGCGGGTGACGTCGTCGAGCGGATTGCCAGCCACGGCGACGATGTCCGCGTAGCGGCCCGGCTGGACCGAACCGATGTCGGGGGCGTCACCGATCAGGTCGGCAGCGCTGGTGGTGGCCGCCTGGATCGCCGCCATCGGCGTCATGCCGCCGAACTTCACCATCAGGGCGAACTCCTTGGCGTTCTCGCCGTGCGGGACGAGGCTCTCGTCGGTGCCGAAGGCGATCTTCACGCCCGCCTTCACGGCTTTAGCGAAGTTCGCCTGCATGGTGGGCACCACCGCGATGGCCTTGGCGGCCGCCGTCGGCGGCAGGCGCTCGGGGTGCTCGCGGGCCGTCTCGAGCACGCGCTCGCCTATCAGCATTGTGGGCACGAGATAGGTCCCGTGCTCCTTCATCAGTCGGTAGCTCTCCTCGTCGGCGAAGGAACCGTGCTCCACAGAATCGATCCCCAGCGCGACGGCGTGGTTGATCGCCTCAGTGCCGTGGATGTGGGCGGCGACCTTCATGTGCAGTGCGTGGGCCGTGTCGACCACCGCCTTGATCTCATCGTCCGCCATCAGCTGCAGCATGGGATCATCGCCGATCGAGAGCACGCCGCCCGATGGCATGATCTTGATCAGGTCCACGCCGCGGCGGCGATAGTCTCGCACCGCATGGCGTGCGGCCTCGGGGCTGTCGATCGTCACCTCGGTCCAGTGCGGATGTGACAGGTCCGGGTCCAGGCCGTCGGCGGGGTCGTTGTGGCCTCCGGTCGGGCCGAGCGGGGCGCCGGACACCCACATCCGCGGGCCCGGAATGGTCCCCGCGGCGATCGCCCGCTTGAGCGCCACCACAAGGTCGGTGTCTCCGCCCACATCGCGCACGCTGGTGAAACCCGCCTCCAGCGTGTTCCGTACATAGCGCGTCGAGAGATACGCCTTGTCCTCGACCGTGCGCGTCACGGCTTCATGCACCGTGTCGCCGCCATCCGACTGGCTGGTAATGTGTACGTGGCAGTCGATCAGGCCCGGCAGCACCGTCGCATTGGAAAGATCGATGACGCGTGCGCCGGCCGGGTCGACGAACCCGCTCTGCACGCCGGTGATGCGGTCGTCATGGATCAGGATCGACACCTGCGCCCGCGGTTCCTTCGAGATCCCGTCAATCAGCCGGCCAGCGTGGATGACGATGTCCTCGGCGCCGGCCGAAGCGGCGGCGGCAAGGGTGGCAAGGCTGGCCGTGAGCGCCAGCGCGGTTCGGGAAATGATCATGGGTGTCTGCCCCTCGATGTTGAAAGCAACAAGGACGAACCGGCAGAACGACTGCCGGTCCGCCGAAAATCTTACTGTTCGTCCTGAACCTTCAGGTACTTGTCGAACCAGACGATGGTCCGCTCCAGGGAGTCGATCTGGTTCTCGCGCTTGACGAAGCCGTGCCCCTCGTTGGGATAGAAGTGGACGTCGACGGTGCGGCCGTCCTTCTTCAGCAGGTCGACGATCTCCAGCGCCTGGGTCCGCGGCACGCGGATGTCGTTATCCCCCTGGAGCACGAGCAGGGGCGCAGAGAGGTGATGGATGTAGGTCAGGGGGCTCGACGCCTCGTAGACCGCCTTGTCCTTCTCCGGATCGCCGATCAACCCGATCTGGTACTGCTGCAGCGTAGGCGCTTCGGTCTGGTACATGTGGAACCAGTCGATGATGCCGTACTCCTCGACCGCCGCGCGCCAGAGGTCGGGCGTCTTGGCGCTCGCCATCAAGGTCATGTACCCCCCGTACGACCCTCCGGTGATCCCGACCCGGTGCGGATCGACATAGCCGGTAGAGACCAGGAACTTCACGCCGGCGACCTCGTCTTCCAGGTCGCCCCCGCCGAGGTCCTTGCGGTTTGCTTCCTCGAAGGCGCGGCCATAGCCTGTCGAGCCGCGGGGGTTGGGCGCGATGACCACATAGCCGCGCGAGGCCAAGGCGACGGCAGTGCGGTTGAAAGTATCCACAGTCTGGCCCGTGGGACCGCCGTGCGGCAGCACCACCGCCGGGGCGTGACCGTCGCGCGCCAGGTTGAACGGCGTCCAGACGAAGGCCGAGATCACCGTCCCGTCGGCGCTGGGGTAGTGGACGATCTGCGAGGCCGGCAGGCGCGCGGGATCGATGCTGGCCAGGCCCAGCCGGGTGATCGGCGCGGCGCGGCCGCTCTCCAGGTCCTGCACCCAGACGTCAGGCGGGGTGGTGGAGGATTGGTGGAGATAGAGGAAGCGGGTGGCGTCGGGCGAGATGCTCCGCCCGGAAGCCGCGGCCTCGCGGTCGACGCCAGGCTCGGCGCCCAGGCGGCGGGGCATGCCCTTGCCCGGCGAGACGGCGAACAGGCTCACGCGGCCGTCGACGTTGTCGGCGAAAGTCAGGGTGAGGCCGGATGGCGAGAAGTGACCCGACTCCTGCTCCCACGGGTCCTTCATCTGCAGCTTGGGCTCGCCGCCGCCGAAGGGGATCAGGGCCGCCTGGCGGTTGCCGGCGGGCGTCTCCACGGTCGCGGCCACCCACACCGAGTCCGGGCTGACGTCCGAGGCGAGGTTGAAGCCCCCTTCCCGCGTCAGCGGCCGCGCCGCGCCAGTGGCGACGTCGATGACGAAGATCTGGCCTTCGGTGCCCTTGAAGTTGAGGCGGTTGGCGATGAGCTGTCGCCCCCCGTGGACGAAGGCGACGACGCTCCACTCGTGATCAGGCGCGGCTTCGTGCGTGAGCACCCGCACCTGACGGGTCGCGAGGTCGAAGACCGCGATATCGGTCGAAGGCGCGGTCTTCGGGCGGCGGTTGAAGGCCAGCATCCGCCCGTCGGGCGAAAAGATCGCGTGCGTCTCCGAGACCTCCGGCGTCGAGGTCAGATCGACCATCGCACCACCGGCGAGCGGGACGGCGTAGAGGTCGTAGATCTCGGCTCCCGCGTGATCCGACTGGAACACCGCCGTCTTGCCGTCAGGCGAGATCGCGATCTCAGACTGCCGGTCGTCCGACTGTGTCAACTGCTCGGGAAAGCCGCCGCCGGCGGGAACCTTCCACAGGTTGAAGCGGCCGGTGAGGTTGGTGGAGAAGACGACGTCGCGGCCGTCCGGCGTCCAGGTCGCGTCCATCACGCCGCGGACGTAGAACAGGTCCGGGACAGGGACGGGCGCGACGTCGGCGCGGCGCTCGGAAACGATGCTCGAGGAGCTGGTGATGGCTCTGGGCGGTGTCCCCTGCGAGACGGGTGCGGCCAGGACCGCAGCCGGAGTGAGCGCGACCGCCGCAGCGGCCCCCAGAAGACGTCTCATCCTGTTCAACTCCCCCTCCTGCGTTTCGTCGGGCCTTAAGGGCCCACCTCGCCGGCCGCGACCCATCCGGCCGCCTCATCCTCGGGCGGCTCCGCATGGGCCTTGTACTGCGGCGCTCGGCGTTCATGCGAGGCCTGTTCATAGGCGTAGCCGTAGGCCAGCAGACGCGCCTCGCTCCACGCGGGCCCGATGATCGAGAGGCCTACCGGCAGACCGTCCACGAGGCCCATCGGAACCGTCAGGTGCGGATAGCCGGCGATCGCCGGAGGCGCGCCCGCTCCACCGCCGACGAACCGGTCGCCAAGCACCGGATCTATCAGCCAGGACGGACCGAGCGTCGGCGCCACTAGGGCGGTGACGTTGTTGGCCGACAGCATCGCGTCGATCCCGTCGGGCCCGGCGATCCGGTGCGCCTCGGCCTTGGCTTTCAGGTACCCCGGATCATCCAGGCCCTTGGTCGCCTCGGACGCCTCGAACAGATCCTGACCGAACAGCAGGAGTTCGCGATTGGCGTGGGTGTTGTTGAAGGCGATGAGGTCGGCGAGGGTCCGGCTGGGGACCTGCTCGGGCGAGGTCGTGGCGAGGTAGGCGCCGAGGTCGGCCTTGAGCTCGGTCTTGAGGATGGTCTGCTCGTACTCACGCAGCGGCGCCACGTCGGGCGGCGCCTTGTCGATCTCCACCAGAGTCGCTCCGGCTGCGCGAAGCGCGGCCAGGGCCCGTTCGAACACCGCATCGGTCTGGGGATGGAAGCCTGCGGCGAAGCGCAGGACGCCGATCCGCACGCCCTGCAGCGCGTGCGGGTCGAGGGCGGCGACATAGTCGCTCTTGTGGGCGTCGGCCTCGGCGGTCGCGGCGTCGGCGGAGTCCGTGCCCGAGATCACCGTCAGCAGGAGAGCGGCGTCGCGCACGCTGCGCGCCATGGGTCCGGCGGTGTCCTGGGTGTGGCTGATCGGCACGACATGGGTGCGCGGAACGAGGCCGACGGTGGGCTTGATCCCCACCAATCCGGCGATCGCCGAGGGACAGGTGACCGAGCCGTCCGTCTCGGTGCCGATCGCCGCCGCCGCCAGGCTCGCTGCGGAGGCCGAGCCAGAGCCGGAGCTGGATCCGCAGGGAGAGCGGTCGAGGGCATAGGGATTGCGCGCCTGTCCGCCCACGGCGCTCCAGCCGCTGATGGAATGGCTCGAGCGGAAGTTCGCCCACTCCGAGAGGTTGGTCTTGCCGAGGATGATCGCTCCGGCCGCCCGCAGGCGAGCCACGAGGGGGGCGTCCCGGCCAGGCATGTTGTGTTCGAGCGCCAGGGATCCCGCCGTGGTGGGCATGGGATCAGCGCTCTCGATGTTGTCCTTGATCAGGATCGGCACGCCGGCCAGCAGACCCTGGGGACGATGGGCGGCGCGGGCGGCGTCGGCGGCGCGCGCGTCGGCGAGCGCCTGCGGATTGATCATGATCACCGCCCGGAGCTTCGGGTTCAGCGCCTCGATGCGGTGCGAATAGGCTTGCACCAGCTCGACCGAGGTGGTGCGGCCGGCGGCAAGGTCGGCCTCCAGTTCGCCGATCGACTTCTCCGTCGGATCGTATGCGGCGAGGGCTGGCGCGGCGGTCCCGAGAACCGCCGCGAGCGCGAGAGCGGATACGCAGAACTTCAAGGAGGGCTCCTGTCGTGCTGTCGGCGAAGGGAGTCGACGAACGCGCCGATGTGGTCATTCAGGAATTTGGCGTCGGTCGGATTGCTCGCCGCCCCAGCCGTGTGACCCCACAGCGAAGGGATCGGGAGGAAGGTGACGGTGCGGATGAACTGCGCCTCGTAGCGCGCGTCGGAGATCGGGAAGTACAGATCGGTCTCCGACGGCATGTAGAGGACCGGGATGCCGATCGATTCCAGGGCCTTGCGCGTGTCGCCGCCGAAGCCCGGCGTGGTCCCGACGTCGTGGCGCTCCCACGTCCGCATCTGCACGATCAGGTTGTTGGCGTCCGCGCCGGGGATGAAGTTGTCGCGGAAGCGCGCCACCACCGTCTCGAAGGTGGTTCCCGCGGGCGCGTTCTGCTTCCACAGCTCGTCGCGCCACCACTCCTGGGAATAGAGCCAGCCGGCCCAGACCATGCCGAAGGCCGAAAGCCCCCGCTTCGGCTCGGCCGTATAGTCACCTCCAGCGAAGTCCGGATCCGCCTGGATCGCCGCGATCTGGCCCTCCAGCCGGACGATCCCGTGCGGCCAGGTGCGGGCCGTCGCCGAAGTGACCACCACGCCGCTGACGAAGTCAGGGTGGCTGACCGCCCATTGGAACGCCTGCTGGCCGCCCATGGAGAAGCCGACCACCGCCCGCAGATGCTTCACGCCGAGCTGCTCGGTCAGCAAGCGCCGCGTCGCCTCCACGTTGTCTCGGATGGTCGGGACCGGGAAGCGCGGCCCGTGGAAGGGCTCGGGCGTATTGCTGGGCGAGGACGACTTGCCGTTGCCGAACAGTTCGGTGGCGACGAGGAAGTACTTCGCCGGGTCGAGCGCCTTGTCCGGCCCGATCAGCCAGTCGTAGCCGCGGCTGTCGGCCATGTAGTGCGAGGGCAGCAGCACGGCGTTGTCGCCGGCGGCGTTCAGCTTGCCCCAGGTGGCGTAACGAACCCTGGCCTCGGGGAGCACAGCCCCGCTCTCGAGTCGAAAGTCGTGGATCACAAACACGTTTGGAATTCCCTCTGCCATCGCCGAAACGGCAGAGATCATCAGCGCGCAGAGAGCCAGAAGGCCTAGGGCCGCGGGCCTCATGGCTTGGATGTGGGCGCGGCGGGATCGTAGAGGGCGAACCAGGCGAGGACTGCGCTGGCCTTGGCGGCGGCATGGCTGGGGCGCAGGGCCATGTCGTGGAATGCCCCCGGCGTCTTGATCAACACCGTCGGGACGCCGCGCAGGCGAAGGGCGTCGTAGTACTGCTCCGACTCCTCGTCAGGCGTCCGCACGTCGCGATCGCCGACGATCACCATGGTCGGCGTCGTCACATTGGCTACCAGGGAGAGCGGCGAGCGTTCCCAGTAACCCTGCGGGTCCTCCCACGGCATCTTGCCGAACCAGTATTTCGCCATCCAAGGATAGAGGTCGTTCGTCAGCACCTCGCTGGACCAGTTGATCACCGGCTTCTGGGCCACGGCGGCCTTGAAACGGTGCGTCTTGCCGACAATCCACGAGGTCAGCACGCCGCCGCCCGAACCGCCCGTGACGAACAGCCGGTCCGGATCGACGGAACCCTTGGCGATCGCGGCGTCCACCACGCTCATCAGGTCGTCGTAGTCGCGGCCGGGATAGGCGTGATCGATCTCGTTGGCGAACTTGTCGCCGTAAGAGGTCGAGCCGCGCGGGTTGGCGTAGACCACCACATAGCCGGCGGCGGCGTAGAGCTGGTCGTCGGTGGCGAAGGTCGGGCCGTAGCTGGCGAAGGGCCCGCCGTGGATCTCCAGGACCAGCGGGTACTTGCGCGAGGGATCGAAGCCGGGCGGGGTGATCATCCACGCGTCGACCGGCAGGCCGTCATAGGACGATTTCACCGGTAGATGCTCGAGCTTGCCCAGGGTCCGCGCGCCCAGCAGCCCCTCGTTGAGCGAGGTCAGTTTCCTGACCTTGCCGCCTGACGCGACGGCAAGCTCCGGCGGCCGGTCCGGCGAGCCTTGGGTGAAGGCCACCACGCCCCCGGGGGCGACCGACCATTGGCCGCCGCTGTAGGGGAGATCGAGGCCACCACCCTCCAAACCGTCCGCGACCGTGGTTACGCCGCCGCCCAGGCCAAGCCGGACGACCCGGGTCACCCCGTGATCGACATATTCGGCGAACACCGCCTTGCCGTCGGCCGACCAATGTGGCTGGGACAGCGTCCGGTCGAGATCTCCCGCGAGCGCCCGCACGTTCGAACCGTCGATGCTGGCAACATAGACGTGCTGGTTCGCATAGCCGTGATAGTGGTCGTCGTAGCCGACGTAGGCGAACGAGCGCCCGTCCGGCGATACGTCGGCCTGGGCGTCGGGCCCCTCCTGGGTGGTCAGCCGGCGCGGCTCGCCGCCACCCACAGGAATGGCCCAGACGGCGCTGCGGAAGGCCTGCAGCTCCCAGTCGTTGCCCTGGCGGCTGGTGATGAGGACAGTCCGGCTGTCGGGGGTCCAGGCCGGCGGCCCGGACTCGTCGCTGTCGCCGAAGGTCAGCTGGCGTGGCGCGCCGCCATCGGCGCTGATCACCCACAGGTGATTGCGGCCTTTCTCGAGGTCGCCGCGGCCGTCGGCGCGATAGGACACCGAGGAGATCACCTTCAACGGGCCCGACCAATGCGCCCCTTCCGGCTTCTTGAGCGGAGGGCCGAACGTCGGTTCCGGCGCGGGCTCGAGCATGGCGAAGGCGATCTGTCGGCCATCGGGCGACCAGGCGATGTCCTGCGGCGCGCGCGGCAGGGTGGCGAGCTTGGCCGTTTGACCGGTCGCCAGCCAGCGCACCATCAGTTGCGGCGGCCCATCGCCGTGCGCGGCGAGAAAGGCCAGCCGCGTCCCGTCGGGGGACCAGCGCGGCTCGAAGGCCTCCATTTCCCCCACCGAGAGCGGGCTCTCGACGCCGGTTTTCAGATCGACCAGCCAGATCGAGCTGAGGCCCTTGTCCGCCATGATGTCATTGCTGATGCGGACATAGGCGACTGCGCCTCCGTCGGGCCGCACGCGCGGATCGCTGGCGCGAGAGAGTCCGAACAGGTCGCCCGGCTGGAGCGGCTCGGCGACGGCCTGGACCCCAAATGCCGCCGTGGCGAGAGCCAGGAGGGCGAGCGGCGTCGACAACCTACGAGACATGAAGACTTCTCCTCCCAGGCGGCGCGGCATGTCTTGGATTGAAGAAAAAAGGGGCCGGCGATGACACCGGCCCCTAGAGAGCCAAGATCAGAACTTGGCCCGGAGGGTGAAGACGAACTGTTGTCCAAGGTAGTTGTAGGTGGACAGAGCCGCTTGGTTGTTGAGTAGATAAGCGTTTGCCGGAGGACCCTGATTGAACAGGTCATTGATGGTGATCAGGGCCGTTATGTTCTTCGTGAGGTCATAAGACACCGCCGTGTTCCACTGCCAGTACGCCCCCGTGCGCTCAATTTGCTCCGCGGTGACGGCCTGAGTCACATCCTGCGAAGCCGGCCCGACATAGCGGCCTTCCAGGTAGACCATCCAGGGGCCGCGCCGCCAGCGAACCGAGCCGTTCATCTTCCACACCGGAAAGCCGATGTTGCCGGCGAGCGGCGTGTTTATGCCCAGGATCGTGTTGTCGAGTTCGTGGGTGTAGAAGCCGCCGAAGAAGAACGACAGGTTTCCGCGATCCGCATCGCCCTGCATGAACGGCACGGAATGGATGTAAGGGATGTCGTTGATGTCGATCGAGTAGTTGGCCTGGACCTGGAGACCATTGAAAGTCTGGCCCTGGATGTTCTCGAGGGGAGTCGAGAAGTTGCTCACCTGGCCCTGCGCGTTACGCGTGAAGAGGTTGCAGAACTGATTGTTCGGGAAGCTCGAACTCGGCGCGTCGTAGCAGGCGTCCATCACCTGGGTCAGCGTCAGGGCGGTGATCGCGTTCTCGAGATCGATGTTGATCCAGTCGATGGCCACCTGCAGGTGGGGCGTCCAGTGCGGCCGCAGGACGACGCCGGCGGTCCAGGAATTGGCCACCTCGTTCTGCAGACTGGCGTTGCCGCCGGTCTCCCCGAGGACCGAGGCGTTGACGACGTTCGACTTGAACGAGGCCAGGTTCACACCGAGCGACTTGAACTCCGCGGCGCAGTTGGCCGCACGGTTGGCGGGCGCCGCGCCGCTGGTGATGAAGGTCGGGTCGCAGGGGTCGCTGGCGAAGGAATTCGTGCTCGTCGTCGGCAGGAACAGTTCCTCGATCGACGGCGCGCGCACCGAGTGCGTGAAGTTGCCGCGGAACTCGACGTCATCGATCGGACGGAACTTGCCGCCGAGGGTATAGACGTTCGCAGGACCGGCGAAGCTATTGTCGATGTAGCGGTAGGCTCCGTTGAACTCGAGATCCTGGACGAATGGGATGTGGTTACGCTCGGAGATCACCGGGACCGTGGTCTCGGCGTAGAATTCCTTGGTCGAGTAGCCGCCGGCCACGTCACTGACCGGAGGATTGCGGCCAAGGCCCTGCTCGGCGAACTCGTCGACGTTGTAGCTGCCACTCTCCTGGCGGTACTCGAAGCCGGCCGCCAGTTCGACCTTGCCGGCCCAGTCGTCGAACGGCGAGCCGGTGAGGTTCACCTGCACGTCGCGCTCGGTCAGCCCCGCCAGTGCGATATCCTGCGCCGTCACGTATTGGGCCGCTGCGGCGCTGGGCGCGCCCTGGCCTAACAGGTCGAGCGGCGCGCACCCCGGTGCGGGCGTCGAGGTCAGATTGGCGGCGCAGACGATCTGGCCGTTGGCTGGATTCACGACCGCGTTGACCGCGTTGGCGAAGTTCGTCTGGTTGATCTGGAAGTAGCGTTCCGTCTCTTGAGTGGAGCCGTAGTTGAAGCTGGTGTCCCACTTCCAGTTCCGGCCCAGGATGTCGACGTCACCACGGAAGCCGATCACCACGCGATAGACATTGCTGGTGTCGAAAGTGCTCGTCGGCGCCAAGTCGAGATTGGCGCGCGACAGATCGAAGAATCCGTTGCTGGCCACCGTCGGGTTGGCCTCAAGGATGCTGAGAGCCTGAGGTGTCAAGTAAGGGTTGCTGAGCGGGATCTGGACTGGAGCTTCGCCCTTCTGCGAGGCGAAGAAGGCCGACTGGTACGATGGCTGTTGGGCGATCAGCGAGCCCTCGTTGTGACTGAACTCGGCCTCGACGTACTGCTCTATGTGGTCGGTGATGTCGAAGTGTTCGTTAGTGGCGAAGTTGTAGCGCTTGTACGGAGCGATGAACTGGTTCTGAAAGGCGAGATTGTCCCCGTCGCCGCCCGACGCGAACACCAGGCCATTGTTCTGGATCCCCAGGTTGACCGGCTGCAGGGTGCCATTGGGCGCGAACGCAACCACTTGGCCGGCGGCGTTGTGGATCGCGTTCGGGTAGGTCGGCGAGTTGGCGTTGGCCACTCCGCCAGCGGATATGGTCGGAATGCCGCCGGGGAAGATGCTGGCGACGGTGGCGTGCGGCACGAGGCACTCGGCGAAGCCGCAGCCGGGGGAGCCGGTGAGCGGCGCCTGCTGCGTCTGGTAAGCCAGGGTGTCGGGACGGTTGGCCAGGGTCAGCCCGTCCTGCTGCGTATATTCCAGCGCCATCGTGATGTTGCCCCGGTCGTCGGCGAAGTTGGCGCCGCCGAGGAAGCGGCCGACATAGGTCTTGCCGTCGTCGTAGCGCGTCTGGCCGTACTGGCTCTCGATGCTGACGCCTTGGAAGTTCTTCTTGAGAATGACATTGACCGTGCCGGCGATAGCGTCGGCGCCATAGATCGGCGCACCGCCCACCGAGACCACTTCGATGTGGTCGATCAGCGCGACCGGGATGTCGTTGAGGTCGACCTGCTGGCCGGGAGGGGCCCCGCCGAACGTGCCCACCGGCGTGGGCGCATTGCCTGAGACGAAGCGTCGGCCGTCCACCAGGACGAGGGTGCGCTGCGAGCCCAGGCCATAGAGGTTGACGAACTGCTCGCCCACCTGGGCGGGCGACTGCTGTCCGGTGTTGTTGTTGCCGGCTGGGCCGAAACCGGGGAGTTCGTCGAGGGCGTCGCCGACGTTGGTGAAGCCGCGGTCGATGATGTTCTGCTGGCTCACCGACTGCGCCGGCTGAAGGGTGTCGTAGCCGGCCACGGGGATGCGCGAGCCGGTGACCACCACCTCCTCGACTTCCTTGCCGGCGCCCTGGCACGCTGCGGACTGCGGGGCGTTGCGGCACTCGGGCGAGACGCCGGGGCCCGTCGGCCCAGGGGTCGTGGGAACCGACTGCGCGACCGCCGCGCCGGCGGCGAGGGAAATCGCGAGGCCCGCTGCGGAACGCAGCCAGACGGCGCGTGAACTCTGAATCACCATGGAAGACCCCCGATCCGCGGACACACGTGTCCGCAATGCGCAACCCAAGGGACTTCCCAGTCGCCTGCCCTTTGATGAAGGGCCCGAGAGACGAAGAAACCCCACTGCCCGTGCCGGGCGTTGAGCTGATTGGTCGATGAACTTTTCGTAACGCGCCATCCCCCCGGTTGGGGGGGCTAGAGCGAACTCCGACCCGACGGACCCGTTTGGTAGGAGATAATCCGCTATAGATTCAAAAGCTTGAACGCCGGCTGATCGCCCAGCCGGTTCCCAGGGCCGACGGCGTCCTAGCCGAGATAGGCCAGGAGATGCCCTCGCGAGACGGCCTGCGCCCGGTCCGACACCTGCAGCTTGCGGAACAGGCTCCGGACGTATTCCTTGACCGTATCAACCGAAAGGCCAAGCAGTTCGGCGATCTCGCGATTGCTCTTGCCGAAGGCGATCCACTGCAGGCACTCGGTCTCGCGGGTCGACAGGAGGCCATCGTGAGCCTTGGAGAGGCCCGGCTCAAGAATGGCGTGGACCTGATGTCCTACCAGGAACAAGCCACGCGTGGCGTTGGCGAGATCGGCTTCGTCAAACCTGCGTGGGCTGAAGAAGTTGAGGGAAGCGTGGCGCCCCTGCCCCACCCTGATGCGGAAGCTCACCCCGGTACGATGGCCCAGCGACAGGCACCAACGAAGATGACTGGCGTCATGGGCGGACAGCCGCCGGTCACGCGCGATCGACAGCGCCGTGCCATCGTTCTCGAAGTAGACCGGAATTGTCCCCACGACGATCTCGCCGCGGGCGACCATCCGGCGAAGGGCGTCGGCGCGGATGCCATCGAGATAGCGACGCCAGAAATCCGTCGACACGCCCCAGCACGAGGCCTCCAGCGGCGGATCGATGTCACCATCGAGCGCGTCGACCGAGTAGATCAGTTTGTCGAACCCGAGCGCTTGGACTTCCTCGAGCAACCGTTCAGCCTCGGCCGGCATGGCCGAAATTTGTGGCATCGCATCCCCTTCGGTCCGCTTGTGTCGCGGCTCATTGCGACAAGGCGCCCCTTTTTTGGCGACTTGGCAAGACTGTCGCGCACAAGCTGCACACCGCAGGGCGGAGGGCGCCTAATCGGTAGGCAAACTTCGCGAGCTGTTCAGGCAGGCGTCGCCTGATGCTGGCCCAGGTCGAAGGACCACCAATCTGGCTCGTCGCCGGTCCTACTGCGTCGGGAAAGTCACGGCTGGCCATGGACCTGGCGGCCGCGATCGACGGCGAAATCGTCAATGCGGATTCGATGCAGGTCTATGCCGACCTTGAAATCCTCACTGCGCGTCCGGGACCGGAGGCGATGGGCGCGCGGCCGCATCACCTCTACGGCGTGGCGGACGCCGCGGAAGCCTGGTCGGTGGGCCGCTGGCTCGCCGAGGCGAGACGAGCCCTCGCCGACATCGCCGCACGTGACCGGCCGGCGGTGGTCGTCGGTGGCACGGGGCTGTACCTGCGCGCCCTCACCGAGGGGCTGGCGGATATTTCGGCCATACCCGCCAACATCCGCGAAGAGGCCTTGGCGCGCCTGAAGGCCTTGGGCGAGCCGGCCTTCCGGGCGGAACTCGCCGAGGTCGATCCGATGGCGGCCGATCGGATCGAGCGAGGCGACGCCCTGCGATTGACGCGGGCGATGGAGGTCTGGCTCGCCACCGGCCGCTCCCTCAGCGACTGGCGCAAGGACTCCCCTCCGGCGCTCACGCGGAACAGCTGGCGCGCGGTGGTCGTCGAACTGCCGCGCGCGGAACTGTATGGCCGCTGCGATCTGCGTCTGGCCGGAATGGTCCGCAACGGAGCGCTCGACGAGGTTGGCCGCCTGATCAAACGCGACCTCCCGCCAACGAGCCCGGTCCTCAAAGCCCTGGGCGTGGCGCCCCTGGCCGCCCACCTGAAGGGAGAGACCTCGCTGGAGAATGCGCTGGCCCAGGCACAGACGGAGACGCGCCGCTACGCCAAGCGACAGCTCACCTGGCTGCGCAACCAGACTCCCGACTGGCCGCGCGTCGCGCCGGGCCCGGACGGCGTGGCTCCTCTCTCTCTTCCCTCGGTCTTGACACTTGACCGCCTCCTGGGCGGGGGGTTTAAGTCGGCGCAGTAGCAGGAGAGCGATCCATGCGCGTGGCGCTGATCGTACTTAGTCGGCGGCCGATGGCGGCGGGGGCCTGAACAAGGCTGACCCCGTCCGCTCTTGGTCGCGCTCCCCAAGGCCCCTCGCGGGCCTTTTTTCTTGCCCTTCTGCAAAGCAAAGCCCGATGAACGCCCCCACCCGCATAGCCTCCCCCGCTCCCGATCAACCCGCCCAGGCGGAGCCGCGCCTCATGACCGGCGCCCAGATCGTCGTGCAGGCGCTGGTGGACCAGGGCGTCACCGACCTGTTCGGCTATCCAGGCGGCGCGGTGCTGCCGATCTACGACGCCCTGTTCCACGAACCGCGCCTGCGCCACGTCCTCGTCCGTCACGAACAGGGCGCCACGCATGCGGCCGAGGGGTACGCCCGTTCGACCGGCAAGCCGGGCGTCGTCCTGGTGACGTCCGGCCCAGGCGCGACGAACGCGGTGACCGGGATCGTCGACGCCCTGATGGATTCGATCCCCCTGGTCGTCATCACCGGACAGGTGCCGACCCATCTGATCGGCTCCGACGCCTTCCAGGAGTGCGACACGGTCGGCATCACCCGGGCGTGCACGAAGCACAACTATCTGGTGAAGGACGCGCGCGACCTGCCGCGGGTGCTTCACGACGCCTTCCACATCGCCACCAGCGGGCGTCCCGGGCCCGTCGTCGTCGACATCCCCAAGGACGTGCAGTTCGCCAGCGCTCCGTATTTGTCGCCCGCCGAGGCGCGGCCGATCCATGACTATCGTCCCCGGACCCGCCCCGATCCTGTCGCCATCGCCGAGGCGGCCGCCCTGATCGCCGGAGCGCACCGGCCGCTCTTCTATACCGGCGGCGGGGTGATCAATTCGGGGCCCGCGGCCAGCGCCGCCCTGCGCCGCATCGCCGCCCTCACCGGCGCGCCAGTCACCTCGACCCTGATGGGTCTTGGCGCCTTCCCCGCCGACGACCCTGCCTGGCTCGGCATGGTTGGCATGCATGGCGCCTATGAAGCCAACCACGCGATGCACGACTGCGACGTGATGATCGCCGTCGGGGCGCGGTTCGATGACCGGGTCACGGGCCGGCTCGACGCCTTCTCGCCAGCTTCGAAGAAGATCCATCTGGACATCGATCCTTCGTCGATCGGCAAGCTTGTCCGGACGGACGTCGGGATCGTGGGCGACGCCGGCGAGGGGCTCGAGGCGCTCATCGCGGCGATCGGACGCCGATGCGCCCCGGAGCGCGAGCGTCTCGCCCCCTGGTGGGCCGAGATCGAACGCTGGCGCGCTCGGCGCGGCTTCGCCTATCGGCCATCTGCCGATCTCATCAAACCCCAGCACGCGGTGGAGCGGCTCTACCAACTCACGCGGGACCGCGACGTGTACATCACCACCGAGGTGGGACAGCACCAGATGTGGGCGGCGCAGTTCTACCGGTTCCAGGAGCCACACCGGTGGATGACCTCGGGAGGCCTCGGCACCATGGGCTATGGCCTGCCGGCAGCGGTGGGCGTCCAGATCGCCCATCCCGGCTCCCTCGTGATCGACATCGCAGGCGATGCGAGTGTCCAGATGACGATGCAGGAGATGGCCACGGCCATTCAGTACGACCTGCCGATCAAGGTGTTCATCCTCAACAACGAATGGATGGGCATGGTGCGTCAGTGGCAGCAACTGCTGCACGGCGAGCGCTACAGTCACTCCTATTCGGCCAGCCTGCCGGACTTCGTGAAGCTTGCGGAAGCCTATGGGGCGCTTGGCCTGCGCGCCGAACGGCCCGAGGAACTCGACGACGCGATCCGGGAGATGATCGACACGCCCCGCCCGGTGATCTTCGACTGCCGCGTGGAGCGCGCCGAGAACTGCCTGCCGATGATCCCCTCGGGCAAGGCGCACAACGAGATGATCCTGCCGGCCGACGCCGCCGACCTCGGCTCGGTCATCGACGAAGCCGGCCGGAGGCTCGTCTGATGAGCGACGCCCTCGTCCCCGAAGCGCCCGCCTCCGCCTATGACATGGTCAGGGCGGAGGAGGCGGAGACCGCCGCCACCTTCGCCGTCCTGGTCGACAACGAGCCTGGCGTGCTCCACCGCGTCGTCGGCCTGTTCGCGGCCCGCGGGTACAACATCGAGAGCCTGACCGTTGCGGAGACGGATCCGGGCGCCCACACCAGCCGCATCACCATCGTCACGCGCGGCACGCCGCACATCCTGCAGCAGATCGAGGCCCAGCTGCAGAAGATGGTCTCGACCCGTCAGGTCCAGAACGTCACCAAGGATCCCAATGGCCTGGAGCGCGAACTCGCCCTGGTGAAGGTCCGCGGAACTGGCGCCGGGCGGATGGAAGCCAAGCTCCTCGCCGACATCTTCCGCGCCCACGTGGTCGACACCACCACGACCGGCTTCGTCTTCGAGATCACCGGCAGCCCGGAGAAGATCGACAAGTTCGTCAGTTTGATGAAGCCGCTCGGCCTGGCGGAGGTGTCACGCACGGGCGTGCTGTCGATCGAGCGGGGCCTGGAACGCGGCTGAGGGGAGGACCGAGTCCTCGGCTCCTCCCCTTTCCAGCGATCAGTCCGCGACGCGGATCAGCATCTTGCCGGCGTTGCGGCCTTCGAACAGGCCGATGAGGCCTTCGGGCGCGCGCTCGAAGCCGTCGAGAATGGTCTCCTGGAACTTCAGGCGTCCCTCCTTCAGCCACCGCGTCATATCGGCCACGAACTGCGCCTGCAGGTGTCCGAAGTCGCTGGCGACGAAGCCCTGCAGGGTCACCCGCCGATAGATGATGTTGGAGAGGCCGCGGACCGGCTCGCCTCCGCCATTGTAGGTCGAGATCATCCCGCAGACGGGGATGCGGCCGTGAACGTTCATCCGCAGCAGGGCGGCGTCGAGATGCTCCCCACCCACGTTCTCGAAGTAGACGTCGATCCCCTTTGGCGTCGCCGCTTCCAGGGCCGGGCGGATCGGCTCCTTCTTGTAGTTGATCACCGCGTCCAGGCCGACGACGTCCTTGAGCCAGCGCGCCTTGTCGTCCGAGCCGGTCGAGCCCACCACATAGCAGCCCTTGATCTTGGCGATCTGGGCCACGACGGAGCCGACCGCGCCGGCGGCGGTCGAGACGAACACCTGTTCGCCGTCCTTCAGGCGGCCGGTCTCGAGAAGTCCGCCATAGGCCGTGATCCCCGTCCCGCCGAGGGCGTGCATGTAGACGCTCAGCGGCAAACCCGGCTCGGGTTTCAGCGCCTGAAGGCCCCGCCCGTCGCTGACGAAGCGCTCGCGCATGCCCGCGCCGTGGCGGACGATGTCGCCCACGGCGAAACCCGGATTGGCGGAGGCGACGACCCGGCCGATCCCGCCGCCGATGAGCGCCTCGCCCAGCGCCTGGTCGGCGGCGAAGCGCGGCCGCATGTAGGGATCGACCGACATCAGGACGTTCTGGATCGCCACCTGGCCGTCAGCGGGTTCCGGAAGGTCGGCCTCGACCACGGCGAAGTCCTCTGGCCGGGGCATGCCCTGGGGTCGGCGCACGAGATGGATTTCACGGGACTTCATGGCTGATTTCCTCCTTCGGCCTCGCTCCCCTGCTCGCCGGCCGGGCGCGGGTGAGGCTTAGCCGGCAATCGCTCGAGTGACCACTCGGCCGGCCGGGATGACCTGAGCTGGCTGACGGACGGTTAGTGCGGCGTCTGGCGTTCGATGGCCGGCGTCCATCCCGGCTCGAGCGTCTTGCGCGGGTGGGATGCCGTCACCTGGCCCATGAACGGAGGCATGATGTCGTAGCCCAGCAGGGCCTGCAGAGCAGGCGTCATGCTGCGCACGCGCTCGCGCGGGATTCCGAGGAAGAAGTTTTCCTGCGTCCTCGCCCAGGGGGCGCAGTATTGGTTGGTGTAGGCAAGGCGCGCCCGCTCGCTGCGATTGGCGCCCGCTCCGTGGACAAGTGTCCCCTGAAACAGGGCGATCGCGCCGGCCGGCATCACGACCGGGACCGTGCGGGCCTGGGCCGCGCGCTCGCGCCAGTCCGCGCCCCAGAGATGGCTGCCGGGGATGACGCGGGTGGCGCCGTTCTCTTCGGTGAATGCGTCGATCGCGCCGATCACGCTCATGCCGATCGGCCGGCGCGGGCGTGGGATCGGATAGAAGCTGTCGTCGAAATGCAGGCCCTGGGCCGCTTCGCCGGGATTGATGCAGATGGCGTGACTGGCGCTGAGCAGGAAGCCGGACGCGAGGAAGCACCCCAGCAGGTCCAGCAGCCGGGGGTCTGCTGTGATGTCCTCGAAGATGCGGCCGCGCCCGACCAGGGTGTAGACGCGCTCGGTCGTATAGCCCTCGAAGGCGTTGCGGCCGTGATGAGTCCCCAGATAGGGCTCCAGCGTCTGGCGGAAGGCGGCCAATCCGCCAGCGTTAAGCACGCCCTCGATGATGGTGTAACCGTCCGTCTCCAGCCGCCGGAGGTGATCCTCCCGGTTCGCGAAGCAGACCGCACCGACGGATGTCGCGTCGTCCACGGCGTCTCTCTCCCTCGCGGCGCCGGTCCGACCCTTCGGGGGTCGCCGCCGCCGTCGTCCGCCAGCCTACAACCGCGGATGAACACGGCGCGAGGGTTTAGTGGCGTGCGATCGCTCAGGAGTGGACGCCGGTCTCCACCGCCAGGCGGACAAGATCGGCGGTCCGCGACACGCCGAGCTTCGACTTGATCTGGCTGGCGATGTTGGCGACGGTCTTGTAGCCGACGCCGATCGCCGCGGCGATCTCGGCCAGGCTCGCCCCCTTGGCCAGCAGGCGCATGATCTCCAGCTCGCGCGGCGACAGCGCGTCGAAGCCGCTGGCCCGCGCGCTGTCGGCCATCGCCAGGGCCTGAGCGAGCTCGGCCTCCACATAACGCCCGCCGCCGAGGATGCGCCGGACCGCCAGCACCAGCTCATCCGGCGAGATGTTCTTCGTGGCGTAGCCGGCGGCGCCGGCGTCCAGGGCGCGGCGGGCGTAGAGCGGCTCGCCGTGCATCGAGAGCACCAGGATGGGCGAGCCGCCCTGGGCGATCAGTCGGCCGAGCAGCTCGAGCCCGCCCAGGCCCGGAAGATTGAGGTCGAGGATGATGAGGTCGGGCTTGTGCGACCTGGCGAGGGCCAGGGCGTCGCGGCCGTTGGACGCCTCGAGCACCGGGCCTTTGACGACACCGCCGAGAAGGCGCGTGAGGCCCGCTCGCACCAGGGCGTGATCGTCGACCAGCAATATGCTCATGGGGCGAGGACCAGGGACTCTGGTTGCGGAACGGCCGGCGCGCGGGCGATGAGGCTCCAGCCTCCCGAGGATCCTCTGCACAGCACGTCCAGGCGCCCCCCTACGGCAGCCAGTCTCTCGCGCATGCCTGACAGGCCAAACCCCTCGGGTCCCCGCGGCTCGGCCCCGGCCCCATCATCCTCTACCCGCGCCTCCACCCAATCGTCTCCCGCCGTAATGCGGATCGACACCAGATCGGGGTGACCGTGGCGAATGGCGTTGCTCAGCCCCTCCTGGACCACCCGATAGAGCGTTTCCCGCAAAGGCCCCGCAATCGCCGACTCGTCTTCCGGGGTCTCCACGTCGAAGGCGATGTCCGGATGACGGGCGCTCCAGAAGGCGACGAGCTCTCCCACCGCCGCAGAGAGCCCGAGCTCCAGCAGGTCCGTGGGTCGAAGACGCCCCAGGATGTCCCGCACCAGGCGCTGGATCAGGGCCACCGAACGGCCAATCGACGACACCTGGTCGAGGGCCTCCTCCGGCCGGCCCTCCTCTATGAGCCGACGCGCCATGGCCGCGTCCACGTTGGCGGCGAAGAGATGTGGGCCCATCTCGTCGTGCAGGTCCCGCGCAAGGTCGGCGCGCTCCTCGTCCTGCAGTGTGAGGAGCTGGCGCTCGAGCGCCTGGTTGCGCGCCTGCATCGCCGCCAGGCGAGCGGTCATTTCGTTCACTCCGCCCGTCAGGCGCCGCAGCTCAAGCGCGCCCAGGTCCTCCACACGCGCGTCATATCGGCCGGACCCGATCCGGGCGAGCGCCGCCGAGACCTCGTCGAGCGGGCGCAGGGCATGGCCGACGGTGAGCCAGGCGAGCGCGGCCGTCGCGGCGATCGACGCGCCGAGCACGAGCGCCAAGTCGGTGAACTCGGTCCAGGTGGCGCCGACGTCCGGCTCCGAGATCGGCTTCAGCCGGAAGTGCGCGCCGCCTGCCAAGGGGGCGGTGTCCACCGGCGCGGCCTTCGGCGCGAACAGGCGGGTGAACCACGACGGCGCGCCCGCGCTGACCAGCGGTCTGGAGGCGAGCAGAACGCGTCCGTCCGCCCCCACCTCCTCCACTTCGAGGTGCCGGTCGCCGTCAAATGACCGGACCATCCGGAAGACAAGCGTCTGCGGATCGGCGGCATGGACGAGATCGGACGAGGCGCCTCTCAGACTCTGACGCCCACTGGTCAGGGCCGCATTCAACTCCTCGCGCAAGGCCGAACGCGCCTGCAGGCCGGCCAGGGCGATGCCCACGGCGGAGCCGGCGCAGAGGACGAGCACGATGGCGAGAACGACGCGGAAGCGCAGCGACATGAGTTGCAATATTACCGCACTACGCGGCGCTCTCCCACACGCAACGCCCGATCGGGAAAACTTCCCGGCAAACTTGGGAAATCCAGGCATGTGCCCGCGCTACGGGCCGGAATAGATGCATCCGTCGAACCGGGTGAGGGTGATCTACGTGAAATCAGACTGCAAAACGGGCGCTTCCAGCGCTGTGCTGGCGATCGCCCTTCTGTCCCTAACTCCCTGCGCGAACGCGCAATCGGTCTCGCAGAGCGCCCCGACGGATAGCGCGCCCCAGACTGGAGTGCAGGTGCAGGCGACCCCGCGCCCTGGCGGCCCAAACGTCTCGGAGATCGTGGTGACGGCCGAGAGGCTGAACGAGGCCCGCGCTTCAATCGAGCCCCAGATCGGGGCGTCCACCTACACGATCACCCAGCAGGCGATCCAGCAAATGCCCGGCGGGAGCAATGTCGAGCTCAACCAGGTGCTCCTGCAGGCTCCCGGCGTCGCCCAGGACTCCTATGGACAGATCCACGTCCGTGGCGAGCATAACGGCCTGCAGTACCGCCTCAACGGCATCATCCTGCCCGAGGGCCTCAGCGTCTTCAGCCAGAGCCTGGACCCGAAGGTCGCCCAGAGCGTCGACCTGATCACCGGGTCGTTGCCGGCAGAGTATGGCCTGCGCACCGGCGGCGTCGTCGACATCACCACCAAGTCCGGTCTCACCAATGGCGGCTCGATCACCATGTACGGCGGCAGCCGCGAGGAGATCGAACCGAGCTTCGAGTTCCACGGCAGCTCGGGAACGTGGACCTATTTCTTGACCGGCTCGTACCTGCGAAACGACGTCGGCATCGAATCGCCGGACGGCTCAGCCGACCCGCTGCACGACAAGACTAACCAGCTGCACCTCTTCGGCTACATCGAGGACATCCTCTCGCCGCACAGCAAGATCGCGCTGATCGCCGGCTCGTCGGACCAGCGTTTCCAGATCCCAGACCTGAACGGCGGCCAGCCGACCCTCGGCTACTCGCTCAACGGGCCGGGTGGTCCGCCGACCCCGTTTCCGAGCCAGGATATCAATGAGAACCAGCGGGAATATTCGCAATACGCGTCGCTGAGCTATCTCTACGACAACGGCCCGTTCACCGTGCAGGCCAGCCTGACGGGACGCTATTCGACCCTGACGTTCGTCCCCGATGAAATCGGCGACCTACTCTACAACGGGATCGCCCAGAACGCTCGCAAGAGCGACTCCGCGGGCGATGTCCAGATCGACGCCGTCTATCGCGCCACCCCGCATCACACGATCCGCGCGGGGCTCTACGTCGACGTCGACCGCTCGATCAGCGACACCGCCTCCAACGTATTCCTGCTCGACAGCACCGGCGCTCAGATCGGCAACTCGCCGGTCACCGTCATCGACGATGGCTCGAAGACGGCCACGACCACCAGCGTCTATATCCAGGACGAGTGGAAGATCCTCAGCAATCTGACGCTGAACTACGGACTGCGTTTCGACCAGTTCAACGGCTACCGCGACGAGAACCAGCTCAGCCCGCGCGCGAATCTGGTCTGGAAGGTCACCCCGGCCACCACCTTCCACATGGGTTACTCGCGCTACTTCACACCACCGCCATTCGAGCTGGTAGGCCAGGAGACGGTCAACAAGTTCAACGGGACAAGCGCCGCCTCGGCCGTGCCGCTCGACACCACCCCCTTTGCGGAGCGGGCGAACTACTACGACATCGGGGTCAGTCAGGTCGTCGCGCGCTATCTGACCCTCGGCCTCGATTTCTACGACAAGGACGACAAGAACGAGGTCGACGAGGGGCAGTTCGGCGCGCCGGTCATCCTCACGCCCTTCAACTACGCCTCCGCCCATCAGAAGGGCATCGAGGTCTCGGCCAGCTACAACTACGGCCCGCTGGAAGCCTACGCGAACTTCGCCGCCCAGTCCGCCAAGGGCAAGAACATCATCTCGGCGCAGTTCAACTTCGACCCGGCTGCCTTGGCCTATATCGCCGACAACTACATCTACAACGACCACAACGCGACCTATACGGCCTCGGCCGGGTTCTCCTATTCGCTGCCGTTCTGGCAGGGCACGAGAGTCGGAGCCGACGCTCTCTACGGCAGCGGGTTGCGGGCTGACCTCACCGAGCCTGACGGCTCGGTGATCCCCAACGGCCAGCAGTTGCCGAGCTACGTGCAGGTGAACCTCACCGCCTCGCACAGGTTCGAGGACGCGCCGGGCGGCCCCTACATTGTCCGCCTCGACGTCATCAACGTGGCCGACAAGCTGATCGAACTCAGGGACGGCTCCGGCGTCGGCGTCTTCGCGCCCCAGTTTGGCCCGCGGCGCGGGATCTTCGGCGGCGTGACGAAAGAGTTCTAATGCGGGGGCGGAGCCGCGGCTCCGCCCCGAAGGCTCCAGCCGTCAGGCCGTGGCGAGCACCACCTCGCCGCGGCGGACGCGTCCGGCTCCAATGAGCCTCATGGTCACGAACTGGATCAGGAACAGGCCAAGCTTGCTGGCCACCGCCCAGGTCGACATGAACGCCGCCCAGTCGAGCGGCTTCAGCGTCATCGCGAGAGCCAGGTTCAGCGCGCCGGATGCGAACATGAGCCCCGCCCAGATGAAGCCAAATACGAACGCTACGTCAGGGGCCACCTGCAGGGCCACCGGGGGCAGATAGCGGTTCATCCAACCCGGCTTGCACATCACGATCCCGACGATCGCGTAGATGATGGTGGGCTTGATCATCACGAAGCGCGGGTCGTGCGTCAGCAGGGTCGCCGTCCCGCCCGTCACCACCAGGAACAGGCTCAGCCACTGCATCGTATCGATCGGCTTGGCGCGGACCTTCTGCAACACGATTTGGACGACGCCGACTGCCATGCCCAGCGCCACGCCGAGCATGACGTTGTGCGTCACGGCCAGGACACCGAGAAAGAAGAAGGTCGAGGCCATATCCATCAGCAGGTAGCGGCCCGAGTGGAACAGGTTCTTCATGTCCGATCGCCCCTCCTTTCGGGCGCGTCAGGACCCTAGGCTGCGGGCCCCGCCGCGCCCTATGTCGCCGACGAAGCCGCGCCCGCCGTCCACGAAAAACGCCGGCCGTTGGCGCTGCGCGAACGGCCTTCTTCCCTGGACGCCGACGAGAGCCTATATCTTGCGGTGTCCGGGTCACACCGGACTATGGGAATAAACGCGCGTGCAATAAGCGGACTGGACCCGGGTGCGATTCCCGGCGGCTCCACCAACACCACTCCTCCGCGTTATCGGCGGGGCGGCACGGGGCCGATCAGCATCGACAGACGTCTAAAGACGTTGCCTTTCCTCGGCGTGGCTCACCGTTTCGGGCCTTAAACTAACTGCGAACGATAACTTCGCTCAAGAGCACGCCCTGGCCGCGTAATGCGGTTCGGACGAGTTCGACTCTTAAAGTCCTGACGTCTTAGCAGCGTCAGGCGGGGCCCGGGGAGCGCCTGGCAACAGAAGCTCCCCACTCGCATTTCACGGCCGCTCCCGGTGCGGCCGAACGACCCCCATCGCATGCGATACGGCTCGAAGCTGCGCCCGCGCTTGTGTTGTGCGGCTGCGTCGCTACCTTCGTGAGTCGATGGCCAAGGACGATAAACCTCGCGATCTCATGGGATATGACGCGCTGCAGCAGGACGCGCTGCGCGGCGTCATCAAGGCTGCCCTGACGCGTGTCACGCCCCCGCGGGGATTACCGGGCGAACACCATTTCTACATCAGTTTCCGGACCGACGCGGACATGGTCTCGGTTCCGGAGGATCTCCTCGCCCGCTATCCGGAGGAGATGACCATCGTCCTGCAGAACCAGTTCTGGGATCTCAAGCCTGGCGACGAGGCCTTTTCGGTGACGCTGCAGTTCGGCGGTCAGCCCAAGACCTTGAACGTTCCTTATTCGGCGATCACGCGCTTCTACGATCCCAGCGTGCAATACCTGCTGCAGTTCAGCCCGCCTGCGCCCGCGTCGCGCCCGACCGCCTCCCGCCGCGATGAGACGAAGGCGTCTGCGCCACGCGCCGCCGAGGGCGAGGGCCCCAAGATCGTTTCCCTCGACCAGTTCAGAAAGAAATGACCCGCCGATGAGCGAGACCACCGCTGAGGCCGCGCCCGCGCTCACCGACGACGACATCCTCCAGAGGTTCCTCCGGACAAAGAACCAGCCCACCGGCTCCCAGACGCTTGGCTTCCGCATGCTCAGCGTGAGCCAGGAGACCAAAACGGTCGAGGTGGCGTTCGAGGCCCGCGCCGAGCTGCTTTCCAACCCGATGAAGCAGGTGCAGGGCGGTTATCTGTGCGCGATGCTCGACGAATGCATGTCGGTCGCCTGCATGGTGGCCTCGGGAATGACCTGCGTGGCCCCTACGGCGGAGATGAAGACCAGCTTCTTCCGGCCGGCTACGCCCGGCCCGCTGCGCGGCGTGGGCCGCGTCGTGCGGTGGGGCAAGACCCTGGCCTTCACCGAGGGCGAGATCTACGACGAGCAGGGCCGCCTGCTCGCCAAGGCCACGGGAACGGCCGTGCCCACGCCTTTCAAGTCTTACAAGTAGGCTGATGCGTCCGATCGCCCTCCTCGCGGCGATTCTGGCCATGGCGGCGATCACGGCCACGGCGGCGGCGGCGCCCGCCGATCCATTCGCCGACTGGGCGGCGATCGTCGTCTCGGGCGACGATCACGCGGCGCACGAGGACCGGCCGACGGCGGCCTTCGACAACGCCCGACGGGACGTCGCCGCCGCGCTGGAACAGAAGGGCTTCCGGCCCGACAACCTCGTCCAGGTCTCGGTGCGCGATGCGGCCGACGGCGAGCCTTCGGAGCTGGAGCTTGTTTCACGCCGCCTGTTGGCGAAGGCGCGCCAGGCCCCGGGCGGCTGCCTTGTCTACATCACCTCCCACGGTTCGCCCGATGGGGTGGTGATGGGCGACCGGATCGTATCGCCCGCCACCCTTCGCAGAGTCGTCGCCCAGGCCTGCGCCGGCCGGCCGACCGCCATGATCATCTCCGCCTGTTTCTCCGGCGTTTTCGTCCCGACCCTGTCCGCGGCGCTCGGACCGGACGGCTTCGTCCTCACCGCCGCGCGCCGGGATCGCTCCTCGTTCGGGTGCAGCGAGAGCGACCGGTATCCTTTCTTCGACGGCTGCGTCATTCAGGATCTGCCCCAGGCGACCGGCTTCGTCGATCTTGCCGACCGGGTGCGCAAGTGCGTACGGCTGCGCGAAGACCAGGAGGGCATGCGCCCGCGCAGCCGGCCACAGGTCTACGTCGGCGACGGCTTCCGGTCCGATCGGCTGCGGTTCCCGCCCGCCCCCTGAAAAGTGGCGAAAATGGTTCGAATTCGCACACGAAATGTTGAATTTTAGTTAACCTTCACAAAAACGCGTCGCTTAATTGCGCGAGCTGTGCCATGTCCGCGGTGCGAAGGGCCATCCGGCCCGGCGCGCAGTTGGGGCTAGAAATATGAAGATTTCGATCCTGGCGCCGGTTGTCGGCGCGACGATGATTGCAGGACTTGCATCGGCTGGCGCCGCCAGCGCGGTGACCACGGAAACGTTCAACCTCACGGTCGATGGTTGCAGCTCGACCTGCTTCGCCAGCGGCGTCACGAGCCTGGGCACCGTCACGGTGACGCAGACCGGCGGCGCGCTCGACTTTGCAGTCGACCTTACCGGCGGCACGCTGGTCAATGCGAACGGCAACAGTCAACACCACGCCCTCGCCTTCTCGATTGCGGGCAGCGGCGTCAGCGGCGTGTCGATCAGCGATCTTTCGACGGGCTTCGGCAGCAGCGTCAGCAGCACGCCTGCCGTCAACGACGCGCCTTTCACGTCCACGACCAAGTTCGATGACGCGATCAACTACACCGGCTCTGCGCATCAGGGTAGCACGCCCTCTTCGTTCAGCTTCGTCGTTACCGATTCCGCGAACAACCTCACGCTGAGCGACCTGACGGCCAGCACCACCAGCTCGTTCGGCGCGATCTACATCGCCGCGGACGTGTTCGCGAACGGGCAGACCGGCAACGTCGGGGCGCTGGCCCCGACGACCTCGATCGCCACTCCCGAGCCCGGCTCGTGGGCGCTGATGCTCATCGGCGTCGGCCTCGTCGGCGCGCCCCTGCGCGCCCGGCGTCGTAACGCTCTCGCGCTGGCCACGGCCCGCATCTGACACAACCACCCCGTCGCGGAAGCCGGTGCGCTTCCGCGACGGTCGTGGCGCAGATTGTTCGCCTCTTCCATTGCCTTCGCTTGGGAGGCAGATAGCCGGTCCCTGACACAAGGAGATCGGCGATGAGCGGCGCGACGCGGACGGAGACGGACACCTTCGGACCGATCCAGGTTCCGGCCGACCGCTACTGGGGCGCCCAGGCGCAGCGCAGCCTGCAGAACTTCGCCATCGGCTGGGAGAAGCAGCCGGCGTCGGTGATCCGCGGCCTCGGCGTGATCAAGCGCGCCGCAGCCGAGACCAACATGGCCCTGGGCCGGCTGGACCCGAAGATCGGCCAGGCGATCGTCGCCGCCGCCCAGGAAGTGATCGACGGCAAGCTCAACGACCACTTCCCCCTGGCTGTCTGGCAGACCGGGTCCGGCACCCAGTCGAACATGAACGCCAACGAGGTGATCTCAAACCGCGCGATCGAGATCCTTGGCGGGACGATGGGCTCCAAGAGCCCAGTCCACCCCAACGACCACGTCAACATGAGCCAGTCGTCCAACGACACCTATCCGACGGCCATGCACATCGCCGCGGCCGAGGAGGTCGCCCACCGCCTGCTGCCAGCCCTGCGCACCCTGCACGCCGCCCTGGATGAGAAAGCGAAGGCCTGGGCGCACATCATCAAGATCGGTCGCACCCACACCCAGGACGCCACGCCCCTGACCCTGGGTCAGGAGTTCTCCGGCTACGCCCAGCAGGTGGCCAACGGCGTAAGGCGCATCGAGATGACCCTGCCGATGCTGATGGAGCTGGCCCAAGGCGGCACGGCGGTGGGCACCGGGCTCAACGCACCCGTCGGGTTCGCCGAGAAGGTGGCCGAGCACATCGCCGCCATCACCGGCCTCCCCTTCACCTCGGCGCCCAACAAGTTCGAGGCGCTCGCGGCCCACGACGCCATGGTCTTCACCCACGGGGCAATGAACACGGTCGCCGCGAGCCTGTTCAAGATCGCCAACGACATCCGCTTCCTGGGTTCGGGGCCGCGGTCTGGCCTCGGCGAGCTTTCGCTGCCCGAGAACGAGCCGGGCTCTTCGATCATGCCCGGCAAGGTGAACCCGACGCAGTGCGAGGCGCTGACCATGGTCTGCGCGCGCGTGTTCGGCAACGAGTCCACCATCACCTTCGCTGGCGCCTCAGGCCACTTCGAGCTGAACGTGTTCAACCCAGTGATGGCCTATGCCTTCCTGCAATCGACGCAACTTCTCGCCGATTCAGCGCGCAGCTTCACCGAACACTGCGTGGCGGGGATCGAGCCTCGGGAGGACAACATCAAGGCCTCCCTCGAACGCTCGCTGATGCTGGTGACGGCGCTGGCGCCGAAGATCGGCTACGACGCCGCCGCCAAGATCGCCAAGACGGCCCACAAGAACGGCACGACCCTTCGTGAGGAAGCGGTGGGCGGCGGTTACGTCTCCGAACGGGAGTTCGACGAACTGGTCCGGCCGGAGAAGATGATCTGCCCGGGCTGACGCCGCTGCGTCCCTCCGCTTCCGGGGGTGTGCCTCCTCACCCCCAGATTGGCGGCCTGCGGTCCTTCCAGGGCAGTTCCTTCTCGAGCTGGCCGGCGAGGCGGTAGAGGGTCGCCTCGTCGGCGAATTTCGCCGTGAACATCATGCCGATCGGCAGGCCCGACTGCGACTGCCAGAGCGGAAGGGAGAGCGAGGGCTGGCCTGTGAAGTTGAACGGCGGGGTAGTGGCGTAGGTCGACGACTGGCGGCGGTCGAACTCGCGCAGCTCCAGGGTGAGCGGATCGAGCCAGTCGATGCGCGGGGACGGACTCGACATGGTGGGCGTGAGGAAGACGTCGAAATCCTCGAAACGGGTGAGGATTTGGCGGGTGTAGAGGCGTAGCTGCTGCCAGCCCCAGAAGGCCTGCTGGCCGGTGAGGCGCTTGCCGGCCTCCCACCCGCGCTTCGCCAGCGGGCCCAGCTCGCCCTCTTTGGGCTCCCGACCCAGGCTGTCGATCCAGCGCTGGATGCTGGCCGCGAAGTTCGACGCGCTGACGAGACCCTGCGCCCGGTAGAGACCCCGGTAGTCGATCCCCAGGCCCCCCTCCATGACCTCGTGTCCGAGGGCTTTGAGGGTCTCGGCGGTCTGCTCCAGTTTCGCGTGCACCTCCGGATCAATGGCCCGGCCGCTGGGCGTCTCAGCAGACCAGGCGATTCGCAGGCGCCCTGGGATGCGTCCCACCTCATCGAGATAGGGTCCGGCCTTGGCCGGCGGCTGGAACGGATCGCCGACCTGGGGATAGCCGGTGGCGTCCAGCATGGCCGCGCTGTCGCGAACCGTGCGGCTGACCACGTGGTGCACCGAAAAGCCCATGGCGCCGTCGGTCACTTCGCAGATCGGCGTGCGGTCGCGCGTGATCTTCATCCCCACCAGGCCGCAGTTGGCCGCGGGGATGCGGATGGATCCGAGGCCATCGCTCGCGTGGGCCAGGGGGACCATGCCGGAGGCCACCGCCGCCGCCGCGCCGCCGGAGGAGCCGCCGGAGATGTGCTCGGGGTTCCAGGGATTGCCGCACGGGCCCAGCCGCTCGGAGTTGGTGACGCCGGGGATCCCGAATTCAGGCGTGTTCGTCTTCCCCAGCAGGACAACGCCACTCTCGCGAAAGCGGCGAACCAGTTCGCTGTCGACGTCGTCGGCGGCCACCTGGGCGTAGTTCGATCCGGAGGTGCGCGGCCAGCCCTTCACCTGGGCGCCGAGGTCCTTGATCAGGAACGGCACGCCCGCGAACGGACCGCTGCGCAGCGGATCGGCGAGGGCGGAAGCGCGGGCCTCGTCATAGGCCTTGTAGACGACCGCGTTCAGCGCCGGGTTGTGACGCTCGATCCTTTCGACGGCGGCCTCGACCAGTTCGGCCGGGGTCACCTGCCGTCGGCGCACCAATTCGGCCAGACCGAGGCCGTCGTGGTCGGCGTATTGCGCAAATCCCATGGTTTCGTCTCCTCAACCGGCGTTCCGTTCCCGGGAGGGATGAGATCATCCGCGGGGCGAAAACGCCACCATGGTCATCGCTAAAGAAACGGCGAGTCTCAGGCGCGGCGGGAGACGGAGAAGTCGGCGAGGGATTCGAGGCCGTGCCGCCATTCGCTCGTCGGGAAGACGGCCAACGCCGCCTTTGCGTTCTCGGCGTATTCGCCGGCCAGGTCGAGCGTCGCCTCCAGAGCGCCGGCGCCGACGATCAATTCGCGCGCGCGGCGGAAGTCCGCGTCGGTCTGCTCCTTGCGGCCGATGGCGCGCTCCCAGAACTCGACCTCGCGGGGTCCAGTCCGCGCGATCGCCAGCAGCAGGGGAAGGGTCGCTTTTCCTTCGCGGAAGTCGTCGCCGGCGTTCTTGCCCAGAGTCTCGGTGACACCGCCGTAGTCGAGGGCGTCGTCGGCGAGCTGGAACGCCAGCCCGAGGTTGAGGCCATAAGCGCGAAGCGCCGCGCACTGGGCGGCGCTGGCGCTCCCGGCGACCGCGCCTGCCTCCGCCGCGGCAGCAAAGAGCTCCGCCGTCTTCGCCGAGATGATCTCGAGGTAGGTTGCCTGCGAAAGGGCGAGGTCGTGGGCGCGGGTCAGCTGGAGCACCTCGCCTTCGGCGATCACGCGGGAGGCGCGGGCCAGGATGTCCATCGCCCGCATCGAGCCGGTCTCGACCATAAGCTCGAAGGCGCGGGCGAAGAGGAAATCCCCGACCAGCACGCTGGATGGCGCCCCCCAGATGAGGTGCGCGGCGACCTTTCCCCGGCGCAGACGCGAGCCGTCCACGACGTCGTCGTGGAGGAGGGTGGCGGTGTGGATGAACTCGACGGCCGCCGCCAGCTTCAGGCTCGCATCTCCGCGAGCCCCGGCCAGACGCGCGGCGACGACCGCAAGCAGCGGGCGCAAGCGCTTGCCCCCCGCGTCGATGATGTGGTCCGCGAGGGCCGGTATCACGCTAACAGGGCTCTGCATCCGGCTGCGGATGATGGCGTCCACCCCAGACATGTCCGACGCGGCGAGCTCGACCAGCCGGTCGAGCGAGGCTTGCCGGCGGGGGATGGCGGCTTTGACGACGTCCAAGGGTGCTCCTTAATGACCTCGCGCCCCTCGAAAACCCGGGCCGCCGACCGGGGCGACAATGGTCAGGCGGCGAAGGACGGTCAAGCGATGGGGACGCCGCCGATTTCCGACGACAGCACAGATATCCACACTCTCCTGGGGGGCCGTGTTCGCCTGCGCCAGGCGGCCGCTGGCTACCGGGCTGGAATGGATGCGGCGCTGCTCGCCGCGGCGTGCGACGCCGGACCGGGCGAGCGCGCCCTGGACGCGGGATGCGGCGTTGGTGCGGTCATGCTGCAGGCCGCGTTCCGACGTCCCCAGACCGGCTTCGTCGGCCTCGAGAGCGACCCCGCGGCCCTTTTGATGTCCCAGGAGAACATCCTCCTCAACCGCATGGAGGATCGCGTCCAGGCGATCGAGGGAGATGTCGGCTCGCCCTTCGCGAGGCTCGGACTGCAGACCTTCGATGCGGTCCTCGCCAACCCCCCCTTCTTCGACGACCCCGGTGCGATCCGCGGGCCGTCGCCGGCGCGACGGGCGGCCTGGATCGCAGCCGACGGACTGGGCGCCTGGCTCGCCTTCCTTTCCAAGGCCGTGCGCGAAGGCGGCACGATCACCCTGATCCATCGCGCAGACCGCCTCGCCGACATCCTCTCAGGCCTCCAACCCAAGGCCGGTTCGTTCCAGGTCCGCCCGATCCACCCCTTCGCCGACGCGCCGGCCAAGCGCGTGCTGGTGCGGGCGGTGAAGACCGGGCGGGCGCCCCTGCGGCTGCTGCCGCCGCTGGTGCTGCACGACCGCGACAGCGCCGCCCGCCACACGCCGGAGGCGGAAGCGGTGCTGCGCGGCGAAGCCGACCTTCCCTGGCCGCGGTGACGGCGCTCAGTTCTTCGACTGGTCCACCAGCTTGTTCTTAGTGATCCAGGGCATCATGGCCCGCAGGCGCGCGCCGACGGCCTCGATCTCGTGCTCCGAGGCGCGCCGCCGGGTGGCCTTGAAGCTGGGCTGGCCGGCCGCACACTCGATCATCCAGTCGCGGGCGAAGCGGCCCGACTGGATATCGTCGAGGATGCGCTTCATCTCGACCTTGGTCTCAGGGGTGACCACGCGGGGGCCGGACACGTACTCGCCGTACTCCGCGGTGTTCGAGATCGAATAGTTCATGTTGGCGATGCCGCCCTCGTAGATCAGGTCCACGATCAGCTTCACTTCGTGCAGGCACTCGAAATAGGCCATCTCGGGGGCGTAGCCCGCCTCGACCAGCGTCTCGAAACCGGCGCGGATGAGTTCGACCAGGCCGCCGCAGAGCACCGCCTGCTCGCCGAAGAGATCGGTCTCGCACTCCTCGCGGAACGTCGTCTCGATGATGCCGGAACGGCCTCCGCCGATGGCCGAGGCATAGGCGAGGCCGAGGTCGAGGGCGCCACCGCTGGCGTCCTGGGCCACGGCGATGAGACAGGGCACGCCGCCGCCACGCAGATACTCGCCGCGCACCGTGTGGCCGGGGCCCTTGGGCGCCACCATCAGCACATCGATGGACGGCTTCGGCTCGATCAGCCTGAAGTGGATGTTCAGGCCATGGGCGAACAGCAGGGCCGCGCCATCGCGGATGTGGGGCGCGATGTCCGTCTCCCAGATCTGGCGCTGCAGTTCGTCGGGCGCCAGGATCATGATCGCGTCGGCCCAGGCCGCAGCCTCGGCGACGGTCATCACCTTCAGACCCTCAGCTTCTGCCTTGCGCGCCGACGCGGACCCCGGCCGCAGCGCCACGGCGGCATCGGACACCCCGGAGTCGCGCAGGTTGAGCGCGTGGGCGTGTCCCTGGGAGCCGTAGCCTACGATGGCGATCTTCTTGTCCAGGATGCGCGCGAGGTCTGCGTCGGTGTCGTAATAGACGCGCATGGGCAGTCTTGTCCTTGTCCAGTCAGGCGCCGTTGGGGCGAGCGCCGCTTTCCACAGGCAATCGGCGGGCGGGTCAAGGCGGGCGGGTGCAACCGCGGCCGATTCGGCTTACCTGTGACGACAATGGACGGCTCATCCCACATCTCGTCGGGCGCTGGCGAGCGCCAGTACCTCGACCTGCTCGCCGAGGCGCTCGAGCGAGGGGAACGGCGGGACGACCGTACGGGCGTCGGGACCCTGGGCCTGTTTGGGCGGTCGATGCGCTTCGACCTTGCGGAAGGCTTCCCGCTGCTCACCACCAAGCGCCTGCACTTCAAGTCGATCGTGGTGGAGCTGTTGTGGTTCCTGCGGGGCGACACCAATGTGCGCTGGCTGCACGAACACGGGGTGACGATCTGGGACGAATGGGCCGACGCGGCCGGGGACCTGGGACCGGTCTACGGCAAGCAATGGCGCTCGTGGGCCGCGCCTGACGGTCGCTCGATCGACCAGATCGCCCGGGTTATCGAGAGCCTCCGCGCCTCGCCGCTCAGCCGCCGCCACATCGTCAGCGCCTGGAACCCCGCGGACGTGGACGAGATGGCCCTCCCGCCCTGCCACTGCCTGTTCCAGTTCCACGTCTCGGGCGGCCGGCTCTCGTGCCAGCTCTACCAGCGCTCGGCGGACCTCTTTCTCGGCGTACCCTTCAACATCGCAAGCTACGCCCTGCTGACGCTGATGATGGCGCAAGCGACGGGATATCAGCCCGGAGAGTTCGTCCACGTGCTGGGCGACGCCCACCTCTATCTCAACCACGTCGACCAGGCCCGCGAGCAGCTCGGGCGAGAACCCCTCGCCTTCCCCACCCTGCGCCTTGCGCCGAAGACCGACCTCTTCGCCTTCGAGCCCTCGGACATCACCCTCGACGGGTACCGCGCGCACCCCGCGATCCGGGCGCCGATCGCGGTCTGAGCGTGAGCGTCACCCTCACCGTCGGCCCCGTCGCGCGCGCCGCCAATGGGGTCATCGGCGCCGGCGGAGGCCTGCCCTGGCGGCTGAAGTCGGACCTGGCGATCTTCCGCCAGGTGACGATGGGCAAGCCGGTGATCATGGGCCGGAAGACGTGGGACAGCCTCCCCCGGCGCCCCCTGCCCGGCCGCACAAACATCGTGCTGTCCCGGGACGGGACTTTCGAGCCCAAGGGCGCCGTCGTCTGCGAGGACTTTTCGGAGGCGCTCCAGATCGCCCGCGA
>DATBEN010000006.1:0-7389 GCA_036276055.1 Caulobacteraceae bacterium | reverse complement strand
CTAACCTCCGTCATCGCCGGCCGTAAGTGCCGGCGACCCATCGGCCGACTTGGCGAGCGCTCCGACGTGGCCGCGCCGAGCGCGGCCATTGCCGACAATCCGCCAAGCCGAACCATGGGTCGCCGGGACTGACGCCCGGCGATGACGCTGCTTTAGAAGGCGAAGCGCGGAGTTTGCAGAGTTGTTAGTGCGCGCGCGCCGCGTCGTTGCGGGCCCGCGCCGCCGGACCGGCCAGATCCACGCAGACGCCCTCAATATTATCGGAGAAGAGGGCGGCGAGCGCGCGCCTGGAATCGCCGGGCTTGAGCGGCGGCGGCGCGAAGGCGTCGCCCGCCCCGCGCACCCAGGCGTGCACGCCAAGTCCCGCGGTATGGGCGGCGCCGGCGAGGTCGCTCAGTTTGAGAATCTTGGGGTTCGACACGTCGAGCAGCCAGTCGGCGGGAGGCGCGATGTTCAGGGTCCCGGCGGCCGCCTCCTTCATGTCGGTGGGCGGGCTCGCGGGTGCGCCGCGGCCCCAGCGCCGGACGCGCCGCGCGCGGGTGAGATCGCCGAGCGCCTTGAGGCTGTCCAGATCGTCGGTGGCCACGAACATCGCGGCCGCCCGCGAATTGTATCCGGCGGCCGAGATCGCGCGGCCGAGGTTCTGCTCGAGCGGCAGGTCGAGGCTGGCGAAATACTTGGGGGCGATCAGGCTGACGTAGACGCCCACCACCCGGGTGGTGCGGACGCTGGCGGACCGCGCGGCGCGGGTTAGCTCGTCGAAGGTCAGGATCACCGGCCGCTCGCCCTTGGCGGCCCCCGAGCGCCGGTCCTGCCCGCCCGGGAAGGCGAGGGTGAGGCTCTTGATCTCCGGCAGGGTGAAGTCCTCGCAGAACCAGCCCTCGCGCGTATCGCCCTCGATCACCCGCGTCGTCCGGCGCTCGGCGTATTCAGGGTGCGAGGCGACATTGGTGTCGCCCGACAGCTCGCCATCGTGACGGGCGATGAGCACGCCATCCTTGGTCGAGACCACGCCGCTTTCGAAGTAGTCCGCCCCGTCGTTCGCGGCCTGCTCGTAGGCTCCGCGTGAACCGGCCGGCCAGCCTCCCGCAAAACCGCCGCGCGCGATGATCATCCCCACCTGGCGCCCTTGGGCCCGTCCCGCGCCCGCAAGCGCCACGGCGCCCAGGCTCAGGCCGGCGGCGGTGATCGTGCGGCGCGTGAGACTCATGGCCCCGTTCATAGCGCAGCCACGCGCGGGGAAAAGCGGTCCCTTAGGGCGACGCGCCCTTACGATAGCGATTCAGTCCGGCTCCGAACACAACGGCCGCTACCATCGGAAACACCACGGCTGCGCCCGCCGCCACCGCGAGCGCGCGGACGCTCGGATGGCGCACCAGTTCGACCGGCGCCACGGCGATGAAGCCGGCCGGCAGCACGGTGAAGATCAGGATCTTCGTCCAGCCCTGGTAGATCGAGGAGGGGTACATCGACACCATCAGGGTGAAGTCCATCAGGTCGCGCGCCAGGCTGCGCGCGTCGGCGATCCAGAAGGCGAGGCTGCTGAGGATCACCGCCGTCGACAGCCAGACCGTCGCCCCGATCAGCACAGCCGCCACCGCGCCGGCCGCGCCGGCCAGGTCGAGATGGGCGCTGAAGGTCAGGACGATCACGCCGGCCAGGATGTCGCCCCAGGCGCTCGGGATGCTTTCGCGCGACAGCAGGCGGGGCAGCACCGCGCCCGGCTGGGTGAGCAAGGGGTCGATGTCGCCGCGCAGGATCGCGCCCGCCAGGTCGCGGTAGCCGCCCAGGAAAACCGTCGCCAGGCCGAACAGCAGATAGAGCACGCCGATCAGCCGGGCCATGTCGGCGAGTCCCCAGCCGCCCACCTGCCTAAAGCCGGTGAAGAACAGGAACCACAGCAGCAGCCAGAAGCCGTTGTTCACCAGCATGCCGCCGGCCTGCAGCCAGAAGGCCGTGCGGTCGGCCAGCGCGCTGCGCACGGCGGCCAGGGAGGCGAAGGCGGTCGCGCGTGCGAGGCTCATGACGCGCCCTCCCGCAGGGTCTTCGCCACGCCGGCCCGGCAGGCGAGCGCCGCCACGATCGCCAGGGTGATCGCCCAGGCGGCCTGCGCGGCCAAGGCGCGCGCGAAGCCGCCCCACGACATCGAAAGGATCGCCTGGCCGGGGAAGCCGAGCTGGGCGGCGAACGGTGAGGCGAAAGCCAGGGCGTGCAGCCAGCCGCGATAGAGACTGATCGGCGCGAAGAGGCCGCCCAGCAGGAACATCAGTTTCTGCGCGATCAGCATGGCCGGCAGCACCCGTCGAACCCAGAAGGCCGATAGGCCCACCAGGGCGTAGACGAGCAGGGTCAGGACCGCGCCGCCCACCGCCAGCAGCGCAGTCCGGGCCAGCGCCTGCGGGCCGGGCCAGAGGCCGGTCATGAGCAGCAGGGCGAAGCCGGCCGGTGCGATGGCGACCATGCGTGCGGCCGTGCCGCCCGCCGCCTCCGCGATCAGCAGCAGCGCCCAGGATCTGGGGCGCAGCAGGCGCGCCTCCAGGGCGCCCGAGCGCACCTCGTCCTCGAACCGCAGCTGCACCGACACCACCGAGATGACCACCCACTCGGTGACGCCGACATAGGGGCCAAGGCCGCCTGGCGGCAGCCGCGTGGCGAGGGTGCCCGGCAGACGCGAGGCGCCGACCTTTCCCCAGAAGGCGCCCAGCACCATCAGGCAGACGGCGTAGAAGGCGACGCGGCCGACGAGGGCCGGCCAGGCGGTGAACGCCCCGGTCAGGCCGACGCGGAACGCCCCCGCCGCCGCGCGCAGGTCGGCGAACGCCTCCCGCGTCCACGGGCGCGCGGCTTCAGACGCCCAGAGCGGCGTAGATCTCATGGACCACCTCCTCCATCGGCGGATCCTCGACGCTGACATCGTCTATGCCGCCGTGCGCCAGGGCGGCGGCGACCACCGCCTCGACTCTTGCGCGTGCGGTGTCGACCTCCAGCACGGTGGTGTGCGGCTCGCTCGGGCGGCGCGTGACGCCGGCCATCTCGACCTCGAGCCTCGGGGCGACCGAGCGCACGGTGACCAGCTTACGCGCCAGGAAGCGGCGGCGCAGGCCCTCCGTCGCCTCGTCCAGCACGATGCGCCCGGCGTTGATGACGATCACCCGCTCGCACACCAGCTCGATGTCGCGTGCGTCGTGCGAGGTGAGCACCACTGTCTGCCCCTCGCGCGCGGACTGCTCGCGGATGAAGTCGCGGATCGCGGCCTTGGCCGTGACGTCCAGGCCGATGGTCGGCTCGTCCAGGAACAGCAGCGCCGGCGCGTGCAGCAGCGAGGCGACGATCTCGCAGCGCATCCTCTGGCCCAGCGACATCCGGCCGGGCGGCTGGTCCAGTAGTCCTGCGACGCCGAACCGTTCGGCCAGCTCGCCAAGCCGCCGGGCGAAGGCCTCGGCGGGCTGATCGTAGATCCGCCGCAGCAGGGCGAAGGAGTCCCGCGCCGGCAGCTCAGGCCACAGCTGTGAGCGCTGGCCGAAGACGACGCCGATGCGGTAGGCCAGCGCCCGTCGTTCGCGCCAGGGCGTGAAGCCCAGCACCTGCGCCTCGCCGCCCGTGGGCTCGAGCACGCCGCTCAGCATCTTCAGCGTGGTCGACTTGCCCGCGCCGTGGGGCCCGATGATCGCGACGCGCTCGCCGACGCCGATCTCGAACGAGACCCCGGCGACCGCCGCCAGCTCCACATATTCAGGTTGGAAGAGGCCGCGCAGGCCTCCGAACGCGCCGGTCCGCCGCCTAGGCTGGCGGTAGGTCTTGCGAAGATCCTGGACTGTGACGGCGGGTTTCATGGCGGGGCTCGAAGAGGGGTTCCGGACGGGGTTCGGCGTTCACGCAGCCGAAGGCGCTTACCGCTTCGCTAGGAAGCGGTTGGCCGGAGGCGCACATGAACCCGTAGGTCCGGATCATCTCAGGGAGTCCCGAGGGGTGGAGGGGCGAGCGTTAGCCGAAAAACGTACCGGCAACAACGGGATTGGGTTGTGCCTCAGCTTGAAACTGCAGCCAACACAATCGCGCCCATGACATAAACGACCAGCGCCATGCACGCGCCGTAGCTGATAATTTGGATCCAATAGAGAATGGGTCGCTCGGCGCGCGAATTGGCAAACCCGAAGAACCAGAACGGGGTGCGGCCGTGTTTCAGCGCCCACCAAAGGACGCTCGCCATTCCGACAACGACCGCGACCCCGATCACATAGAACACAGCTACGCGGCCCGCTTCTTGTAACGCCCGGGCTTCGGCGCCCGCGCATCCACGGCGACAGAGATGTTCCCCATTGACCGCAGGCGATCCGCAACCCCGGCAGCCACTGCGGGTGTCACCTTCAGCGTCTTGTGGATGCGCATGAAGCTATAGAACGCGAAACGGAGCGCCAGCATGTGAATGAAGTCGCCTCGATCCTCAATGAACGAGGCCTTGCCGCAGGTCTTCAAATCCTTTCTCGCTCCTCTCCCCCTTCACACCCAGCACCTTCGCCAGCACCGGATAGACCTCCACATTGTCGAACTCCGGCAGGACGACGCCGGAGCGGAAGGCCGGGCCGTGAGCGATGAAGATGGCTTTCATCGGCGGCTCGGTCGGCTCGTAGCCGTGGTTGCCGCGCAGGCGTGGATAGCGGGCGAACTGGGCGTGCGTCCCCGCCGACCAGCCGACGTCGGCGAGGCAGAAGATATCCGGCACGCGCGGGTTGGACCCGTAGTGGAGGCGTGCGGGGATATCCCGGCGGCGCCAGCAGCGCAGGTGCTCGTGCGGGGCCAAGAGGATCCGCTCGGCCTCGGCGCGATAAGCGGGCTGCGGGTCCACGCCAGTCTCTGCGCCGAAGGTCGGGACGGTCACGCGCTTGAGGTCGATCAGGTTGTCCAGCACGACAACCTGGTCCGGCGAGATCGTCGCCATGCCGTGGTCGGAGACGACGACGATGTTGGTCCTCTCATAGATCCCGCGCGCCTTCAGCCCGGCGACGAGATCGCCGATCGCCGCGTCCACCTGGGTGATCGCGGCGTTCACCTGGGCGCTGTCGGGGCCGAACAGATGTCCCTGGAGGTCCACTGGGTCGAAGTGCAGGCGGATGAAGGCGGGGCGCTGGTCGGCAGGCAGGTCGATCCAGGCGAGGACGCCGTCGACCTGCTCCTTCAGCATCGCGACGCCCCGCGCCTTTGACGGCGGGGCCACATAGGTCGACTTCACGCCGTGGATCACCACGCCGTCATCACCCGGCCAGTCGGACGCCGCGGTCTTCAGGCCCGCGCGCCCCGCGGTCACCCACAGGGGCGTCGCCTCGTCCCACCAGCGCGGGTCGTTGTCGACCGTGTCGCCGTGCGGTCCGCCGAACGCCGTGCCCGGCATGGCGGGATCGACGAACTCGTTGTCGACGATCCCGTGATGGTCCGGATAGAGGCCGGTCATCAGGGTGTAGTGGTTGGGGCTGGTCACCGAAGGAAACGCCGGCCGCATCGCTTTGGCGCGCACCCCCGTCTGAGCCAGGGCGTCGAGGTTCGGTGTCAGGCCACGGGCCAGATAGTCGGCGCGGAAGCCGTCGATGGAGATGACCAGCAGCAGGGGCCGCCTAGCTGCGGTCGGCGCGGCGGCGTGCGGCATGGTCATGGGTGGCGGGGTGAACGCCATGACCAAGGTCGCCACCGCCATGAGCGCGGCCGCCCACCAGCCTCCCCGCATCGTCCCCTCCACCTCTTTTTTTCAGGTTAGGCGCGACTCCGGGCAGGAGCAACTCGGCGACCGACTGTTTCTCAGGACGGTATCATCCGCCTACTATCCAGTGTTCACGCGGCGCGCCGCAACCATCGATGGTTCACGGGGAGACTAGAGGGTGCAGATTGGTCTTATCGGTGGGATCGGTCCCGCCGCCACCGACTTCTACTATAGACGGCTGATTTCGATCTTTGCCGGCAGGCAGACGCCGCTTGAGCTGACGATCGTTCACGCCGACGCGCCAACGCTACTTGGCAATCTCGCGAGCAATGACGTCGCCGCCCAGGTCGCGATCTACATGAAGCTGACCAACCGCCTGGCTGCAGCGGGGGCGGGCTGCGTCGCGGTCACCTCCATCGCCGGGCATTTCTGCATCGACGGGTTCAAGGCGTCGTCCCCGCTCCCCGTTGTCGACCTGATTTCCGAGGTCAACGGGGCGATAGAGAAGAGCGGCTACGAGCGGATCGGTATTCTTGGTACGCGCACCGTGATGGAGACGCGATTCTACGGAGCCATTTCCGGAGCGACAGTCATTCCGCCCGGCGGTGGTGATCTGGATGATGTGCACCAGGCCTATGCGACGATGGCGACGTCCGGCGTCGTGACGGATGCCCAGAGAGACGTTTTCGCTGGAGCCAGCCAAAGGTTGCTGAAAGACGCCGGCGCCGAGGCGATCATGCTCGGAGGCACTGACCTGGCGTTGGTGTTCGACGAACGCGATGCAGCCTTCCCGATCATCGACTGCGCCGCCATCCACGCCGACGCTATCGCGAGATTTGCCACCTCGTGAGGCGCTCTTCCGCTTGTCGGGGGCTGCGCGACCTAGGCCGCCGCCTGCAACCGCTCCAGCAGCATCGGATGCAGGACGCTGTTGGCGGCGCAGATCGAGCCCTTGGTCAGCATGTCCTGGCCGCCGTCGGCGTCGGTGACCACGCCGCCGGCTTCGAGCACCAGCAGGATGCCCGCCGCCATGTCCCAGGGAGAGAGGTCGCGCTCCCAGAAGCCGTCGAAGCGGCCGGCGGCGACCCAGGCGCAGTCGAGGGCGGCGGCGCCGAAACGGCGGACGCCGGCCACCCGCTGGGAGATCTGGTGCAGTTCCTTGAGGAATCGGCCGTGCTGGCCGTGGCCCATGAAGGGGATGCCGGTGGCGAACACCGCCTCGTCCATGCGCGTGCGGGCGGCCACGCGGAGGCGCTTGTCGTTGAGGAAGGCGCCCTTGCCGCGCTCGGACCAGAACAGGTCGCCGTTGGCGGGATTGAAGGTGAGGGCGGCGACGACCTGGCCTTCACGCTGCAGGGCGATGTTGATCGCGAAGTGCGGCATGGCGTGGAGGAAGTTGGTCGTGCCGTCGAGCGGGTCGACGATCCAGGTGTGGGTCTTGTCGGTGCCCTCCACCATCCCGCGCTCCTCGCCGAGGAACCCATAGCCCGGGCGCGCCTTGGTCAGCTCCTCCATCAGCGTCTGCTCGGCCTTCAGGTCCGCGGCGGAGACGAAGTCGGCGGCGCCCTTCTTCGACACCTGCAGCTCGGCCACTTCGCCGAAATCGCGGGCAAGCGCGCGGCCGGCCTTGCGCGCGGCGTCTGTCATCACACGGATGAGCGCGCTGGCGGCGGCGACCATCAGCGGAACTCCGCGCA
>DATBEN010000005.1:0-51042 GCA_036276055.1 Caulobacteraceae bacterium | reverse complement strand
GCGGCCCGCCGAACGCGCTCCCTTCGCCACGGCCGCTAGGCGGCGCCCATCATCTCCTGGAAATTCGAGTAGTAGAACTTCTCCTTCTCCTCTTCGGAGATGTCCTTGAAGGTGCGCTCGAACCGTCCGATCGGATCGTCGGTTCCTTCAGGATGCGGATAGTCGCTGGAGAACAGGAAGAGCTCCGGGCCCGCGTCGGCGATCATCCGGCCCACGTCTTCGCCGGGGAACGGCGTGAACTTGACCGCGCGGCGGATGTAGTCGGACGCCCTCATCGACAGGGCGGCGACACTCGGGTCCGTCCGCTTGAAGATCTTCTGGCTGAGGTCGAGGGTGCGCAGGTATTCCGGAACCCAGCCGGCGCCCAGCTCGATCACGCCGCCGCGCAGGGCCGGGAAGCGCTCGAAGACGCCGTCGAAGACGAGGGCCGTGAGGAACTGCTGCGGCCCGACCGAGAGCAGCATGAAGTCGCGTACGCGCAGGTTCTCACCGCCTTCGGCGCCGGTGATGTCCTTCGGCCGCGGCTGGCCGTTGTTCTCATACGCTGCGAGCTTCACCGAGCTGTTCGGACCGACGTGCAGCATGAAGGGCACGCCGAGCTCGCAGAATTCCCGCCAGACGACATCGAAGTCCGGATGGCCGGGCGACCTGTCGCCCACGGGGGCGCCGGGGATCCAGAACGCCCCGCAGCCCAGCCGCACGCCCTCCCTCATCTCCTCAACGCACCGGGCGGGGGCAGCGAGGGAAATCTGGCCGACGGCGATCAGGCGCTCGTCGCCCCGGCAGAACTCGGCCATCGCGCGGTTGTGCGCGCGGATCCCGCCATACCGCACGTCCATGTCGGCGTGGGAGAGATACTGGCCGGCCGAGAAGGTGGAGAAGACGAGCTGGCGTGAGAAGCCCAGGTCGTCCATCGCCTTCTTGCGCTCGTCCGGATCGAAGGCGCCGTAGGCGCCCCAGCCCTTTGTCCCGCGGACCACGTCGGTGTGGACCTTGCCCCTGGCAGCCCGGTCCTTCTGCTTGGCGACGGCCTCGTTGATGAAGTCGAAGGTCGCCGTGGCCGATTTCACGAGGCTCAGTTGCGGCAGCTTCGCCCGCACCTCCGGGTCGGCGTGCCGCTCCACCCAGTCCACGGTCTCCATGATGTGGCTGTCGGCGTCGCAAAAGCGACGGTTGTTCCCGTAAGGCACGGCGCTTTTCTCCCTGGTTCTTTAATATTGGGAGCCTAGGACTGCGGGCGTCCGGCGGTCAACGCGCCAGGCTTCGCGTTCGCGGGTCGCCTCATTGGACCGGCTGATCTGCTGGTGACTTCACTTCCGGACGGAGCGCAGGAGACGCTCGGCCGCTCGTTGACCCGGGGTCATACTTCCTCGCCGGCCAAAGCCGCGTATCTTCGGTTCGAGACATGGGGGAGCGCGAAGGGCCGGTCATGGATTTCGATTTCTCGGACGACCAGAAGTTCCTCAAGTCCGAGGCGCGCAAGTTCCTCGAGGCGCGCTGCCCGACGTCGGTCGCGCGGGGCGTGCTGGACGATCCGGCGAAGTCCTACGACGCCGACCTGTGGAAGGCGATCGCGGCCCAGGGCTGGTTGGGAACGACCATTCCCGAGCAGTTTGGCGGGCTGGGCCTCGGGGGGGTCGAGTTGTGCGCGATCGCCGAGGAGCTGGGCCGCGCCCTCGCGCCGGTTCCCTTTTCATCCACTGTCTACTTCCTCGTCGAGGGGCTGCTTGTCGCCGGCTCCCATGAACAAAAGCAGCGCTGGCTGCCGAAGATCGCCGCGGGCGGGATCATCGGTTGCTTCGCCTCGTCGGAGCGGCCGGGTCCGCTCAGCGAGGCCCAGGCAGGAGCGCGCGTGGAGGGCGGGCGGATAAGCGGGACCAAGGCGCCCGTCACCGATGGCGACGTCGGCGACCTGGCCGTCGTGCTCGCGAGGGAAGCGGGGCAGATCAGTCTCTTCCTGGTCGATCTCACAGGGGAGGGGGTTCGCCGCGAGACGCTGCAGACGCTCGATCCCACGCGCGGCGCAGCCCGCCTGACCTTCGACGGCGCGCCGGCGGAACGGCTGGGTGGCGCCGGGGAGGGGCTCGCCCTGGCCCAGGCGGTGCTGGATCGCGCGGCGATCCTGTTGGCCTTCGAACAGGTCGGCGGCGCGGATCGGGCGCTGCAGATGGCGCGGGACTACGCACTTCAGCGCTTCGCCTTCGGCCGCCCGATCGGCAGCTACCAAGCGATCAAGCACAAGCTGGCGGACATCTACATCAAGAACGAACTCGCCCGTTCCAACGCCTACTATGGCGCCTGGGCCCTGGCGACCGAGGCGGCGGAGCTGCCGGTGGCCGCCGCGGCGGCCCGCGTCTCCGCCACCGAAGCCTTCTGGTTCGCGGCCAAGGAGAGCCTGCAGACCCACGGGGGCATGGGCTACACCTGGGATGTCGACTGCCATCTCTTCTATCGCCGCGCCCAGCAGCTCGGCCTGGTGGCGGGTGGCGCCAAGGCCTGGAAGGAACGGCTCGTCAGCCAGCTCGAACGCCGCAACGCGGCCTGATCTCGGGAGAGCGACCGATGGACTTCAACGACACGCCCGAGGAAGCTGAGTACCGCGCCCGCGCCCGGGCCTGGCTCCAGCAGAACGCGCCCAAGGCGACCCCGCACGACACGGAGACGCCGGCGGGAATGGCGTCCGCCAAGGCCTGGCAGAGGAAGAAAGCGGAAGCGGGCTACGCCGCCATCACCTGGCCCAAGGAGTGGGGCGGCGGCGGTGGGCCGCCGTGGCAGTCGGTGATCTTTGCCCAGGAGGAGGCCGACTTCGACACGCCCGGCAACCCCTTCCTGATCGGCCTGGGCATGTGCGTGCCCACGGTGATGACCGCCGGGAACGACGCGGACAAGGCGCGCTTCGTGCGCCCGGCCGTGCTGGGCGAGGAGATCTGGTGCCAGCTCTTCAGCGAGCCTGGCGGCGGCTCGGACGTGGCCGCTGCGCGTACGCGCGCGGTTCGCGACGGCGACGATTGGGTGATCAATGGCCAGAAGGTCTGGACCTCCGGCGCCCACTATTCCGATTTCGGCCTACTGCTCGCGCGCACCGATCCCGATGCGCCCAAGCACAAGGGCCTGACGATGTTCTGGCTCGACATGAAGAGCCCTGGCATCGACGTCCGCCCGATCCATCAGATGTCGGGCGGCTCCAACTTCAACGAGGTCTATTTCAACGACGTCGGGGTGAAGGACTCTCAGCGGGTGGGCGCCCTCAACGACGGCTGGCGCGTGAGCCTCGTGACCCTGATGAACGAGCGCCTGGCGGTGGGTGGTCTTGGCGGCCCGAGTTGGCGCGCCGTGATGCGTCTGGCGCAGGACGTGGCGACCCTGGCCGGACCGGCGGCGAAGGATGCGGGCCTGCGCGAGAAGATCGCTGACTGGTACGTCCAGGCCGAGGGCTTGAAGTACACGCGCTACCGCACCCAGACGGCGCTTTCCCGTGGCCAGACCCCGGGGCCTGAGAGCTCGATCGGCAAGGTTGTGTCCGCCTCGCTGATGCAGGACATGGCCAATACCGCCATGGAACTCGAGGACCAGTACGGGATCATCAGCGATCCGAAGGACGGGCCGCTGGCGGGCGTCTTCCAGGCGGCCCTGCTAAGCGCGCCGGGGATGCGGATCGCCGGCGGTACGGACGAGATCATGCGCAACATCATCGCCGAGCGTGTGCTGGGCCTTCCGCAGGACGTCCGCCTCGACAAGGACGTCCCGTTCAAGGATGTCCCGACGGGTCGCTGATCACTTGAAGGTGTAGGCGAAGTTGGCGCCCAAGGACTGGCTCTGCGAGCCCGGCTGGCCGTCCGACGTTGCGCCCACCGGGGTGTCGTTTAGCGCGTGGCTGATTGGTCGGCAGATCACGCCCACCGATCCCACCGGCCCGCCGGAGACGGGCTGGTAGTTCACCGCGACCGGCATCTTGTCCTCCCGCGGCTCGATCCCGATCGCCTGATAGGGTCGTTCGAGAGGCTTCGTCGGCGACAGGTTCATCAGGGCCAGCGGCGTCACCGCCCTGGCCGGCTTGTTCAGGTTCGCCGGATCGCTCGGCGCGGCCGAACAGACCATAGGGGCAGCTACGGCGGCGATCGCCAGAACGAATGTCGAAAATCCCGCGGGCATGTTCGGGTCCACCTTACGGTTTTCCTCAAAAAGAAACGCGCACGCGCGCCGCCCTGCAAGTGGCGGTCCACTCGATTGTAACGCTGTTTTAGTGGAAGGCGTAGAGCAGGTTCGCGCCGACCGTCTGGCTTGGCGCGCCCGGCTGTCCGTCCGACGCGTTTCCAAGGGCGAAGGCGCCGAGGGCGTGACTGGCGGTCAGGCGGACCAGGCCCACCGAACCCACAGGGCCGTTGGCGAACGGTTTGTAGCTCACGGCCGTGGGAACGCGGTCCGACTCCGGAGTTCTGCCGATCCGGTCGTAGGGACGGACCAGCGGCTTGCGCGGCGTCAGATTCATCATGGACAGCGGCATGGGCGCGCCGCGGCCCTCGATCCCGCCGTTGTAATACGTGTGATTGTGCTGGTTGACCGACCCGCCAGAGCAGGTCACCGGTGCAGACATGGCGGCGAGCGCCAGTACAGATGTGAAAATCTCCGCTTTCATCATCGTGACCATAATTGTTCTTGGTCATGAAAACGACGTAGAGGTAAACATGTTCCCAGCCGCTGCCGACGCAACGCATGAAAAGGCAAATCACAGTGCTGTTATCGCGCGGGCGAAGTCGTGCGCCGGTGTGGAACCTAATAGGCCGAGCCCGGCGGCGTGACGTCCGCCCGCGCCCAAGCCACGTCGAAAGCGTGGCGCGCGGCCTGGGCGTCGGTCTGCCGGTGCTGCGCCGCCAGGGCCTGGGCGAGCCCATCGAGCGCCCAGCCGTTGTCCGGGTTGCGGCGCAGATCCTCCCGGTAGACGGCCTCCGCGCCCTGGGCGTCGCCCTGACGCAGGAGCAGCGCGCCGAGCAGGTGGCGGCTGGGGAAGAAGCTGTCGGCCGGCTCGTCATAGGCGAGCGCGTCCTCGGCGCTGGTGGCTTCTCGCAGGAGCGCGACTGCAGCGACCGGCTCGCCGCTGGCTTCGGCCAGCCGCGCTTTCGCCCGCAGGAGGCTCACCCGATAAGCGTCGCGGGCCCGGTTGTTGCCGGCGAAGACCATCGCCGGCGTCGCGGCCACCAGAGCGTCCAGACGATCGATCTGTCGCCGCGCCTCGTCGAGTCGACCGGTCGCAGCCAGGGCGGCAGTCTGGGCTGACAGCCAGGAGGCGGTCAGGCCCGACAGGCGCGGATCCGGCGCAGGCTCGGCCAGGATCTCGTTCCACATGCCGAAGCGGATCATCGCCTGATAGAGATAGCCCGCCTGCCATTCGACGCTGGGCATGCCCAGCAGCATCGCATCGGGAAGGATCTGGCGGGCCTTGCGCATGGCCTCGATTGTCTCGGCGCGGCGTCCCTCCATGGCGGCGGAGAAAGCCAGGAACTGATAGTTGTGCGCCGTGTACATCGGATAATAGTCGGGCGCGTTGGTCTGCTGGAGGTAGGCGATATCGGCCTTCGCCCCAGCCCGATTGGCTGCGGCGGAGTCCTCGTAGCGCCCGACGCGATGCAGGATGTGCGCCGGCATGTGGTCGATATGCCCGGCCGCCGGCATGAGCGTCCGCAGCCGCTCGGCCGAGGCGAGCGCCCGTTCCGGATGCGGCGAAGCCTCCACTGCATGGACGTAGTAGTGGTTGGCCCCCGGATGGTCAGGCGCCCTGGCCAGCACGCCTTCCAGGATGGCCACGATCTCGAGAGTCCCCGGCGCCGGGGAGCCGTCGGCGTTCCACAGCCTCCACGCGTTCGTGTTCATCAGCGCTTCGGCGTAGAGCGTCTGCACGTCCAGGTCGTCGGGGAAGCGCGCGGCCACGCCCTTCATCGCTTCGGCGTAGGCCTTCAACACCGTCGGCGCCGTCGTCGGGCCCAGGCCTCGCGCGCCGGCGTAGCGGGCCGCGATCGCCTCGATCAACGCCTGCTCCACGGGCGAGGCGTGGGCGGCGTTGGCTCTGGCGAGGCCCAGGGCCCCCCAGCCGATCCGGCCCCGTACGTCGTCGACCGCGGGCAGGTTGTAGTTCGGGCCGAGCGTCAGGGCGACGCCCCAGTAGCAGGCCGCGCACGAAGGATCGATCTGGGCGGCCTTGGCGAATGACCGCGTGGCCTCATCGTGGTTGAAGGCCCAGAGGAAGCGCATGCCCTGGTCGAAGTAGCGCTGCGCCTCGGCCGACGAGGTGGTGATCGGTCGGTGAAAATCGCCGAGGCCTTCGAACAGGCGAGCGCCCTGGGACCAGGCGGCCAGGGACTGTGGCGGCGCGGGGCGTACGCCGGTTTGCTGGGCCGGCATGGCCATCGACGACATCCCGTTGTCGGCCAGCGGGGCTGCGTTCGCAGCGCTGACCGCCAGGGTGGTGGCGAGCCAGACGGCCAGAGCGGTGGTCATGGCGGGTTCCCCTTTGAGCAGCCTCATCGCGCAGGCGCGTTGCGAGTGCGATGACGCGCAAAGCTCCTCTAAACCTCCGCCGAAGACAAATCTCTTGGTCTGGCGAGCTTGCGGGTGCTCATTCGCACAAGGAGCGGCATTGGCGAGGCGCGCGTGACAGCGACGGTCGCGCCGCCGCCCGCTCAAGGAGCGCCTCTATGACCAGCCATCCTCTGCAGTTCATCGGCATGATCGGCACGCAGAACGCCTCCGAGACCCGCCGCGCCCCCGGCGGGGCGGGAGGCGTCGACAAGTCGTTCGTTTCGGCGATCGCCCGGGCGCACGAATATGCCGGCTTCGACCGCGTGCTGATCGGCTACTTCAGCGCCGCGCCGGACGGCTTCCAGGTCACCGCCTTCGCCGCCCACCAGACCAATCGGCTGAATTTCCTGCTCGCGCATCGGCCAGGCTTCGTGGCGCCGACCCTGGCTGCACGCCAACTCGCCTCCCTCGACCAGTTCAGCGATGGGCGCCTCGCCGTGCACATCATTACCGGGGGATCCGATGCGGACCAGGCGCGGGACGGCGACTTCCTGGGCAAGGCCGAGCGCTACGCGCGCACGGACGACTATCTGGACGTGATGAAGAAGGCGTGGACCAGCGCCGGCCCGTTCAATCACGATGGTCCCTACTACAAGGTTCGCGACAGCTTCTCCGCGGTCCGCTCCGTTCAGACCCCCCACATCCCGGTGTTCTTCGGCGGGTCCTCGCCGGAGGCAATCGCCGTGGCAGGCAAGCATGCCGATACCTATGCCCTCTGGGGCGAGACGCTGGCCCAGGTGCGCGAGACCATCTCGGCCGTGCGTGAGGCGGCGAAGCCTCATGGCCGCGAGCGCCACATCGCCTTCTCGGTCTCGCTCCGGCCGATCCTCGGGCGCACGGAGGACGAGGCGTGGGCGCGAGCCGATCGCATCCTGGCCGCCGCCAAGGCCCTGAGAGAGGACCCGAACTTCGGCTACCGGCGGCCGCCGGGCGAGCCGCAGAACGCCGGGTCACAGCGGCTGCTCGAGGCTGCGGCGAAGGGCAAGGTGCTCGACAAGCGGCTGTGGACCGAACTGGCTGCGCTCACCAACGCGCAGGGCAACTCCACCAGCCTCGTCGGGACGCCCGAACAGGTCGCCGAGGCGATGATGGACTATTGGGACCTGGGCGTGACCACCTTCCTGATCCGCGGCTTCGATCCCCTGGAGGACGCCCTGGAGTACGGGCGCGACCTTATCCCGCTGGTCCGCGAGGCGGTGGCCCGGCGGGGCGCCTCGACGCTCGCCGCCGAAAAGGTTTCGCGCCGCGCCTGAAATCCAGCGCAGAAAATCTCGCCGCGGCGATCCGATGCGCGTGTCGGGTGGTAGCTGGGGGCGGGATCGAACCGCCGACCTGTGGGTTATGAATCCACCGCTCTAACCATCTGAGCTACCCAGCCAAGGCGCCCCGTGCGGGAAGGCGGGTCTATAAAGTCTCCTTCGTCCTGGAAGCAAGCCCGAGACTGGCCCCCGGTTCCTCCAGGCGGCGCGCAACTTCCTCGCCGAGCGCCAGGGATGAGGTGAGACCCGGGCTTTCGATGCCGAAGAGGGCGACGAGGCCTGTCAGGCCGTGGCTCGACTCATCGTCGATGCGAAAGTCGGGCTGGGTCTCGCTAGGCCCATGGATCTTGGGTCTGATGCCCGCGTAGTCGGGCGTCAGCGCGCCGTCGGGCAGGCTCGGCCAGAAGCGCCGGATGTAGGCGTAGAAGCCCTGCGCTCGGTCCGGGTTCACCGCGTAGTCCTCGGTCTCGACGTAGGCGAGGTCGGGGCCGAACACCGCCTGCCCGCCCAGATCCTTTCGGTAGTGGGTCCCAAGGGCGCCGGGAATCGGCGGCGGGTAGATCAACCGCTCGAAGGGGGCGCGCCCGGTAAGGCGGAAATAGACACCCTTGCCGTAGTGGAGCGCAGGGATCCGCGCCATCGGGAAGCCTTCGATGGCGGCGGCGACCGACTGGGCCGAGAGGCCGGGCGCCGTCACGAGCAGACGCACCGTGAGCTCCGCCGGCGATTGCCCGCCTGCGCGCAGCCGGAAGCCGCCGCCCACTTGTGGTTCGGCGCTCAGGAAGGGCGTGGAGGTGACCACCGCCCCTCCGTGGCCCTCGATCTCGCCGCGCAGGGCCAGCATGTAGCCGTGGCTGTCGAAGACACCGCTGTGCGGCGAGACCACCGCCGCTGCGGCGCGCAGGCCCGGCTCGAGCGCGCGTGCGGCCGCGCCGTCGAGCATCGACAGATCCTCCAAGCCGTTGGTCGTCGCCTGGGCGAGGATCGCCTCCATGCGCGGGACCTCGCCCGCCTCGGTGGCCACGACCAGCTTGCCGCATCGGCGATAGGCGATCCCGTGCGCCTCGAGGAAGGGGTAGAGGGCCCGACGCCCCTCGACGCAGAGCCGCGCCTTGAGCGATCCCGTGGGGTAGTAGAGCCCGGCGTGGATCACCTCGGAGTTGCGCGAGGAAACGCCCTGGCCGATCGCCGGGGCCGCCTCGAGGACCACGACCTCCAGGCCTCGGCGCGCCAGGGCGTAGCCGCTGGCCAGGCCCACGGCGCCGGCGCCCACGACGGCTGCGTCGAAATCGAACGTCATGCAGCGCGCCTAGCGGAACGGAGCCGGCTTGGCCACCGGCGCCGGCCTCAGGCCGGCTGCGTGTCCCACCGGGCCCAGAGCTTGGCGCGCACCGGCTTTGCGGCCTCGGCGGCGGCCATCTTCACGTGTCCGAAGCCGCGGATCTCGCCGGGCGCGGAGGCGATCTCCACGGCCAGCGGCAGGCGGGCGGGCGTAAGCTCGCCTGCCAGACGCTCGAGATCCTGTTCGTATTGGGAGATCAGGGCGCGCTCCATGCGGCGCTCCTCGCTGGCCCCGAAAAGGTCGAGCGAAGTGCCGCGTAGTCCCTTCAGCCTGGCTAAAACCGGAAAGCCGTAGCGCACCATCCATCCGCCGAAGGCCATCTTGCGCGGATTTCCGCTGGTGTCCTTGGGCGAGAGCACTGGCGGCGCCAGCCACACCTTCAGCTTTCCGCCGGAGAAGGTCTGCCCAAGATCCTTGGCGAAGCGGCCGTCCGTATAGAGCCGGGCGACCTCGTACTCGTCCTTGTAGGCCATCAGCCTGTAGAGGTTGACCGCGGCCGCGCGCGCGAGCGCCTCGCCTCCCAGGCGCGCCTCCGCGTTCCGCACGGCGGCGATCCGGTCGAGATAGCGGCGGGCATAGCCCTTGTCCTGATAGGCTTCGAGATCGGCCGCGCGGCGCGCGATCAGCTCGTCCAGGGGCTCGGTCTCGGGCGTTGCGACGGGCTTGGCCTGCAGTTTGTCCGAAGCCGGGTCGCAGGCGGCGATGCGTCCGATCTCGAAGGCCTGCAGGTTGGCCTTGGCGGCGACGCCATTGAGGTTGATGGCCCGGTAGAGAGCCCGGCTGGAAACGGGGATCAGACCCTTCTGCCAGGCGAAGCCCAGCATGATCATGTTGGCGAACACCGTGTCGCCGAGCCTGGTCTCTGCGAGCTCGGCGGCTGGGCAGGCGTCGTAGCTCTTGCAGGCCGACGCCAGCTTGCGGCCCAGGGGCTCTTCCTCGAAGCGAATGTCGCGGTGGGTGATGAAGTCGGCGGTGATCTGAAGGTCCTCGCTGGCCAGCGCCACCGTGCGATCCTTGGCGTAGAGGGCCAGGGCCTCCGGACTGGCCGCCACGAGCGCGTCGCAGGCGATGAGGACGTGGGTGCTGGCGGCCGGCACGCGTCCGCGGACCTCCGGCTCATCGGCCTCGCCCAGGCGCACGTGGCTGAACACCGCCCCGCCCTTCTGGGCGAGGCCCGTCATGTCCACTACCGAGGCCTTCAGGCCGTCGATGTGCGCAGCCATGCCGAGGATCGAAGCGGCGGTGGTGACACCCGTGCCGCCCACGCCGGTAAGCAGGATGTTCTTGATCCCCGCCAGCGGCTCCATTTCCGGCAGGGGCGTGGAGTCCGCGGTCAGGGCCGGCGCCGCGTCGCGCTTGGTCAGCTCGCCGCCTTCAATGGTGACGAAGGAGGGACAGAAGCCGTCGATGCACGAATAGTCCTGGTTGCAGGTGGACTGATCGATCTTCCGCTTGCGGCCGAACTCGGTCTCCAGCGGCTCGACCGAGACGCAGTGCGAAGCCCGCGAGCAGTCGCCGCAGCCTTCGCAGACGAGAGGATTGATGAACACGCGCTGCGCCGCCTGGTCCATCAGGCCGCGCTTGCGCCGGCGGCGCTTCTCGGTGGCGCAGACCTGGTCGTAGATCAGGACCGTGACGCCGGGGGTGTCGCGCAGCTGCTTCTGCACCTCGATCAGGTCGCTACGCGGCCGCACGACCACGCCTGGGGCGAGGTCTGTCACGTTCGCGTAGCGACTGACGTCGTCGGCCACGACCACCGTTGCGGCGACGCCCTCGGCCGCGAGCTGGCGGGTGATCTGGGGCACGGTGAAGCCGCTCTCGGCCTTCTGGCCTCCGGTCATCGCCACCGCGTCGTTGAACAGGATCTTATAGGTGATGTGCGCGCCCATCGCGATCGAACCGCGGATCGCCAGCGAGCCGGAGTGGTTGTAGGTGCCGTCGCCGAGGTTGACGAAGACGTGCTTCTCGCTCGTGAACGGCGAAGCGCCCGCCCAGGAAAGGCCTTCGCCGCCCATGTGGCTGGTCAGGTCGGTCGAGGGATCGAAGAAGCTGGCCATGTAGTGGCAGCCGATCCCCGCCAGGGCGCGCGAGCCTTCGGGCAGGCGGGTCGAAGTGTTGTGCGGGCAGCCTGAGCAAAAATAGGGCTTGCGGCTCTGGTCGGACGCCAAGGTCACGGCCGCCACGCTCGCGGCGGAGACGCGGTTCAGATAGGCGTAGACCCGCTCCATGTGCGGGCCAGGCGGCAGTCGGTCGGCGATCGCCAGGGCCACTTCGGCAACCGACAGGGAGCCGAGCTCTGAGAGCAGGGGGTGGCCGCGTTCGTCTGTCTTGCCGATGATCTTCGGTTGGGCGTGGGCAGGCAGCTCGTAGAGCGCGGATCGCGCCTGGCTCTCGAGTAGCGGGCGCTTGTGCTCGACCACCATCAAGGTGTCGAGGCCGCTTGCGAAGGCGCGAAGTCCGGTGGGCTCCAGCGGCCAGGGCATGCCGACCTTGTAGAGGCTCACCCCCAGGTCGGCCGCCTCCTGAAGGCTGATCCCCATGGCGGAGAGCGCCTCGAGCACGTCGGCCCAGGCCTGTCCGTGCGCGGCGATGCCCAGGCGCTTGCGGGAAGAGGCGAGGATCGTCCGGTCGATATGGTTGGCGCGGGCGAAGGCGAGGGCGGCGGGGATCTTGTACAGTCGGAGCCGCTGCTCCTTGTCCATCGGCTGGTCCTTCAGCCGGATGCCAAGGCCCCCTGGCGGAAGCTGGAAGGTCTCGGGGATGACGAAGGCGTGGCGGGCGAGATCGACATCGATCGTGGCCCCGGAATCCATCGTATCGGCCAGGGCGATGAGGCCCGCCCAGAGGCCGGAGAACCGCGAAAGAGCATAGCCGATCAGGCCGTAGTCCAGCACCTCCTGCACGTCCGCGGGTGCGAGGACAGGCATCTCGAAGTCGGCGAAGGCGTATTCGGACTGCGACGGAAGGGTGGAGGACTTGCAGGCGTGGTCATCGCCGGCCACGGCGAGCACCCCGCCCTTAGGCCACGTCCCGGCGAAGTTGGCGTGCCGGAAGGCGTCGCCGGTGCGGTCGACGCCCGGCGCCTTTCCGTACCACATGCCGAACACGCCGTCGTAGAGCGCGCCGGGGAACAGGTTCGCCTGTTGCGTTCCCCACACCGCCGTAGCGCCGAGGTCCTCGTTGATCCCCTCCTTGAAGAGAATCTCCCGCTCCTTCAGGAGCTTGGCGGCGCGCTGCGCCTGTTGATCGAGGCCCCCGAGCGGCGAGCCGCGGTACCCCGACACGAACCCGGCGGTCTTCAGACCGGCGCGCTGGTCAAGCCGGGACTGGTCGAGCAGGATGCGTAGCAGGGCCTGGACACCGGTGATGAACACCCGGCCTTCCTCGAGGACGTACTTGTCGTCGAGGGTGACATTGGCATGCCTCATCCAGGCTTGATCCTTCCTGCCCCTGGCTCTTCAACGCTCATGATCATATAGGTGGCGCGGAAAGGCTTGCCAAAGTCATGCCGATCGGTGGCTGATTTGGGAACGGCTGTGCTTCCGTACCGCTTGTGGAGAGGCAAAATTTGTCCGAAGACCTCGACGCCGTCGGCGCGCGGATTCTCGACCTGATCCAGCACGACGCCAGCCTGTCGGTCGCCGAGGTCGCCGAGCGCGTGGGGCTCTCCTCGAGTCCCTGCTGGCGGCGGATCAAGCGGCTGGAAGAGGAGGGCGTCATCCAGAGGCGCGTGACCATCCTCGACCGCGAGAAGCTGGGCCTGACCTTTGAGGTCTACTGCACGGTGAAGCTCTCGCTTCCGACCAAGCAGAACCTCGAAACCTTCGAGCGGGCCGTGGACGGCTGGCCGGAGGTGGTGCAGTGCGCGACGGTCACCGGGCCGGCCGACTATGAACTGCGGATCGTGACGCGCGACATGCACGCCTTCGATGACTTCCTGCGCGACAAGCTGCTCTCGCTCGGGCTGGTTTCCAACATCGAGAGCCGCATCGTCGTGCGCTCGGTGAAGAACGCCACCACCCTGCCGCTTGGTCTCGTCACGCCCTACGTCCAGACCGGCCGATAGGTTCGACTCCCTCCCCAGAGCGACTGCGAAAGCCTAGTCTGAACGGGAATTCGGAGGAGGTCGCGGATGATCGAGCAGGTGATCGAGTCCCACCAGAGGGATCTGGGGGGATTCATGGTCGAGAGGGTGCTCCCGCAGGCCCCGCGACGGACGGTGGGGCCCTTCGTCTTCTTCGACCACATGGGGCCGACGGTCTTTGAGCGCGGCTTCGCGAAGTCGGCGGACGTCCGACCGCACCCGCACATCGGCCTCTCGACGGTGACCTATCTGTTCGAGGGGGAGATCACCCATCGCGACAGCGTCGGCTCCGAGATCGAGATCCAGCCCGGCGAGGTGAACTGGATGACCGCAGGCCGAGGCATCACCCATTCCGAGCGTTTCGATCGCCTGCGCACCACGGGAGGGACCGTGCACGGAATCCAGGCGTGGGTCGCCCTGCCGAAGGAGGATGAGGAGACCGATCCTGCATTCGCCCATCACGGGTCCGAAGACCTGCCGACCCTCGAAGAGGGCAAGCTGTGGGCGCGCCTCATCGCCGGCGAGGCGTTCCACGCCAAGGCGCGCGTGAAGACGCACTCGCCGATGTTCTACGTGCACTGGCGGCTGAAGTCGGGCGGCCGCGCCCAGCTCGATCCCGAGTATCCGGAGCGGGCGGCGTTCATCGCCAGCGGCGAGGTGGAGCTGGAAGGCCGGACGTTCCGGGAGGGCCAGATGCTGATCCTCGAGCCGGGCAAGCCGGCGCTGTTCACGGCTGCCACCGACAGCGAGGTCATGCTGCTGGGCGGTGAGCCGCTGGGGCCGCGCTTCATCGAGTGGAACTTCGTCTCGTCATCGCGCGAGCGGATCGAGCAGGCGAAGGCCGACTGGCGGGCGGGCCGGATGAAGCTTCCGGACGCCGACCGCGACGACTTCATTCCACTGCCTGGCGATCCGCCGCGGCCGGCCTGAGCATCTCCTGGCGCCCCGGTTCGGTCAGGAGGGGGGGCGATGCTCCTCGGGACGGGCTGGAGGCGCGGGACGCTGCTCAGGACGCGGAGCAGGGGCCGCCGCCGGACGAGGGGCGGGGGCCGCGGGACGCGGTTCCGGACGCGGAGCGGGCGCCGGAGGACGTGGTTCCGGGCGAGGGGCGGGCGCTGCGGGACGCGCTTCCGGACGAGGGGCGGGGGCCGCGGGACGTGGTTCCGGGCGAGGGGCGGGCGCTGCAGGACGCGATTCCGGACGAGAGGGCGGCGCACGAACCTCCGGCCGCGGGGGCGGGGCCGCGCGCATTGCTGGCGCCGGGCGGGCCTCAGGACGGGGGGCGACGGCCTCGGCACGCGGGGCGGGGGCGGCGCGAACCTCTGGACGCGCGGGCGGCGCAGGGTGCGCCATCGGCCGCGACGCGGCGGCGGGGCGGCCTTCGGGGCCTGCCGCGGGGGCGGCGCGAGTCTCCGGCCGCCCAGCGGGCGCAGCCCTGTTCTCAGGCGGCGGCGCGCCGCGCCCGACGGGCGCCATGCGGTTCTCCCGCGCGGCGGGGGAGGGCGGCGGAGCGGCGCCTCGGACCGCGTTCTGTGGGATCGGCGCGCCGTGAGGACCAGCAGGAACCACTGCCTGCCCAGAGGGGGCCATGCCATTGCGGCCCTGCGCCCCCTGAACCCGCGGCGGTTGTCGGGAGACTTGGATATGCGCCGGCGGGGTGTAGCGGGGTGCGGCGCGGACCTGGGTAACGGCGCCCGCGCCGCGGAATTCGCCCGGGCGAGCGGTCGCGACGACGGCCGGACGGCCCCTGTTCATCCTTGCGCGAAGGTTGGGATCGCGCTGGGCGAGGCTTACCTGCTGACGCTGGGCGGCGGTGGGCGCCACGTGACGGGCGCGGACCGCCGAGATCTGCTCGGGCGTCGGCGCCACACGCAAGCCGCCCGGGCCACCCGAGTAGCTGGTGTGGTTGTGCGTCCAGTTTGGCACGTTCTGCCGGTAAACGTTGTTCCCCCGGAAATTTCCCAGGTTGTTGACCGCGCTGTTGTAGTACATATGGCCACGGTCCCATCGACCGCCATAGTATCCGCGGCCATTGTAGCCCCACCCGTAGTCCACACCTCCGTAATATCCGACGACAGCTCCCCAATATCCAGGGTACCAAGTGTAGCCACCATCGACATAGGACCAGTAGCCGGGAGTCCAATATTGGTCGGGGTCAGGCGGTTCGACCCACGTTCCAGGCACCCAATAGTAGTCGTCGTCGCTGTCGCTCCAGGCCCAGTAGCCTGGCGTCCAGTAGTAGTCGGGCCCTGGAGGAGGCGGCTGGTCGTATTCGGGGATCGGCGGCGGAGGCTGATCCACATAGTAGCCCGCGTTCTGGACGTAGCCCCCTCCTCCCCCGCTCGGGCGGGCGGATTCGCCACTCTGGGCGTAGCCACCGCCTTGGGCGTATCCGCCACCTTGGGGATATTGGCCTCCCTGAGCGTAGCCGCCACCCTGGGCGTTGCCGCCGGCCTCTCCGCCTGAGGGAGCAGCCTGCGCCGGCTCGCCGTTCGGGGCGTAGCCATTCGGATTTGAGGCAGATTCGGGAGGGCCCGATGTCTCGCTCGCGGCGCTGTTTGCGCCGCCGGTGTTGGACTTGTTGCACCCCTCGAGGGCGGTGAGGGCGAGCAGTCCGCCCAGGGCAAGCGCGGAGGAGCGGAGGAGGCGGATTTGCTTCATGCCTGCAATAACTCCAATCAAGCCTTGCCGTTCCCGCCCAGCCGGCGGGTCGACAAGTCCGCCCTCAGGACCGTGGGGTCAGTATCTCGTCGAGGCTCGCGTGCGCGGTCGTTTTTTCGAGATGCGGATAGCGGAGTCCCCCGCGGTAATCGATCCGCAGCGTGCGCACCTCGTCCTTGTCCTGGACGATCAGTTCGATGGGCGCGCCACCCGTCGCCGCCTTGATCGCGGACTTGAGGCCATCGACCGTGAAGGCGTCGCCATCGACCGCCAGGATCTTCGCGTCGGCGGTGAGGCCGGCCTTGAAGGCGGGCCCGTCCCAGATGACCTGAGTGACGATTCCGTTGTCGCGGGTGGAGAGCGTCAGCCCGATCGAGAAGCCGAAATCGGCGTACTTGCGCTCCGTCTCGGCGTTCTTGAGGTAGGGCGATTCCACGTCGGTATAGACGAGCCGGTAGCCGCCGCGGGTCAAGCCATCCAGCGGCGCGCCGGGACCGTGGCCGTTCAGCCGCTCGTGCAGGAACGTGGCCCAGTCATAGGGCTGGACCGCATTCAGGGCCGCGACCACGTCGTCGAAGGTGTAGGGGGTCGTCACGAAGCTTCCATTGTGGACGCCAAAGAACTTCGCGGCGAAGTCGTCCAGGGAGCGCCGACCGCCGGACAGCTGGCGGATGAGCGTGTCGGCGTCGAGCCAGATCAGCTGCCCCTCGGAATAGTAGTCTTCGCTCCTCTGCCAGCTCAGCCAGGAGAGTGGCCGGCGCTCCGCAATGATCGGGTCGTTGGTCGTATCCTCCATCGCGCGCCAGCTGCGGCCGACGCGGCCGTCATAGGTCGCGGCGGTCAGGGCGATGGCGTCGAGAATCTGCTGGCGGGTCTCGAGACCTGAACGGGCGGCCAGCACATAGCCCCAGTACTGTGTCTGGCCCTCGTAGACCCACAGCAGGCTGTCGCGCATCGGCACGTTGAAGCTCGGCGTCCAAAGGTCGGCGGGCCGGCGGAACTTGCCGTTCCAGCTGTGAGTGTATTCGTGGGCGAGGAGGTCGCGTCCCGGCGCCGTGCCGTCCCAATCGCTGAAGTATTTGGGAATGGTGCCGTCTTCACTCGACTGATGGTGCTCGAGGCCCTCGCCGGTCATCCGATCGCTGAGCCACAGCAGGAAGTCGTAGTGGTCGTAGTGATGGGACTGGAACAGCTTGTAGGCTTGCTGGACCAGCGACTTGTGCGCCTCGATCTGGGCCGGCGTGACGTCCAATTCGTCGGCGTGGTCGGCGATCACGTCCAGATGGACCGGCGCTGGGCCGCCGGGATCGAGGTCGATCCGCTTGAAGAACTCCCCGGCAATTAGCGGGGAATCGACCAGGGTGTTGAACGGGACCGGCTTGAAGACGGTCGTGTCGCCGGCCGTGGAGGCGGGCTCGAGGGCCGTGCCGAAGTGAAAGCCGCCCGGCAGCTTGACGCTCGGCTCGATGGTCACATCCCGCGAGAAGTGGCCGGCTGGGTAGAGCGTGAGGTTGTTCCACTTCAGGTCGATCAGCTGCGGCGTCATCTGGACGCGACCTTCGCGGGAGGAGACGGCCGACAGATACTGAAAGTCGACGTCGATCGTGCTCACGCCTGCCGGGACGTCGAGACGGAAGGCGTAGACATCGACGGGGTCCCGCTTCCACTCGACCCGCTTGCCGCCCGCCGTGACGACGAGACCAGCCAGTTTGTCGATAGTCCCCGTGGGCGAGTGCTCGCCGGGAATCCACTCGGGGTAGAGCAGGACGAGCGGTCCCGGACCCGCCACAGGGACCGTCTCATGTATGGCGAAGACCCCGTGCGGCAGGTCGGTGGCGTCGACCCGCAGGCGGATTACGCCCGGATACGGAACGTCCTGCGGCGCGGCGATCGGCGGCGTGGCGGGCGCCGGTTCGGGTTGCGGTTGGCTGCGGGCGCCCGCGGCGGCGAGCAGTACGGCGGCGCCGGCGCCGGCGACGAGCGCAGATTTCATCTAGTGGTCTACCCTGGCGAGATTTTTGACTGCTTGGAGCGCCGGGTCGGGCTGTCCGTCAAGCCCTGGGCGCGCGCGCCGCTCCGGCCCGCGCGTGGGGGATGAGCGCCATGTGCGCCTTCTCCCAGTACTGCGCGCCGGTGATGACGGTGATCACCGCTGCGATCCACAGCAGGAGGTTCGCGATTGTCGTCGCGACACCGAGGGTGCTCGGATCGCTGGGCAGCCCGAAGGCGCCCCAGCAGGCGACCAGAAGCTCCGCGCCCAGGGCGACGAGCTGCAGGGTGGTCTTCCATTTGGAGAGCAGGGTCACCGGAAGGCTGACCCCCTTTCCGGCGGCCACCTCGCGCAGGGCGCTGACCGTGAACTCGCGGAACAGGATCAGGGCGGCCGGAATGGCCACCATTCCGTTGCCGCCGAGGGTCAGCAGCCCGAGGACGACGCCGCAGACCAGCACCTTGTCGGCGATGGGGTCGAGGATTGCGCCCCAGATCGTCACGGCGTTCAGACGGCGGGCGAGCCAGCCGTCGACGAAGTCCGTCAGGGCGGCCACGACGAAGGCGAAGAACGCCACCCGCTCGAGGGCGAATTGAGTGGCTGGCGTGAGTCGATCGCTCAGCAGCGCCGCGCCGGCCAGGCAGAAGAAGGTGACGAGCGCCAAACCGAGGCGCAGGCCGGTGATGAAGTTGGGGATTCGCCACATGATGCGCAGATTAACGCGCCAAACGACGCAATGTCTTGGTCTTCCTCACGAGGTTCACCGTGCCGCGAACGGCGCTGATTGTCGGTGGTTCGGGTCAGATCGGGCGCGCGGCGGCCCGGCGCCTCGTCGATGACGGCTGGCGCGTCACCCTCGCCGCGCGGCGGCCGCTCGACCCGCCCCCAGGATGTGAAGTCGTCCAGCTCGATCGGGAGGCGCCGGGAGCCCTCGCCGCCGTCGTCGGCCGGGGCTTCGATGCGGTCATCGACACAGTCGCCTTCGACGCCAACCACGCTCTTCAGCTCCTCGAGGTTCAGCAGGACGTCGGCGCCTTCGTCGTCGTCTCCTCGGCGAGCGTCTATCGCGATGGGCAGGGGCGCACCCTGGACGAGGCGCGGGAGACCGGCTTCCCAGTCTTTCCCGAGCCGATCACCGAAGATCATCCGACGGTGGATCCCGGCCCGCAGACCTATTCGACGCGGAAGGTCGCGCTGGAACGCACCCTCATGGAAGGCGCGCGCCGACCCGTGACAATCCTGCGGCCGGCGGCGATCCACGGGCCCCACTCCACGCACCCGCGCGAGTGGTTCTTCGTCAAGCGCATCCTCGACGGCCGCAGCCGGACGCCGCTCGCGTGGAACGGCGAGAACCGGTTCCACACCAGCGCGACGGCGAACATCGCCGAGCTCGTCGGCGCGGTGCTGGACAAGCCGACGACCCAGGTTCTCCATGCCGCGGATCCCGAGGCCCTGACGGTGAGCGAAATCGGGCTCGCGATCGCCGAGGCGATGGGCGCCGATCTGGAGCTGGTTCCGTTCGAGGGCCCGCCCCAAGCGGGCGTGGGCGGCCATCCCTGGGGCGTGGCTTCGCCCATCGTTCTCGACATGCGGCGGGCCGAGGCGCTCGGCTACCGACCCGCCGGCGGCTATGCGGGCCTCGTGGGGCCGGCGTGCCGGTCAGCCGAGATCGCCGCGCGCGCCGGCGCAGCCTTCGCGCCGTACCTCCTGACGATGTTCGACTACGGCGCCGAGGACGCCTGGCTGGCCAAGGCCGGTCACTGAACCGGCGGGAAGATCGCCGGCAGGACCTGGTCGGTCGTATAGACGCAGCGATCGTTGTGGCCGCACTCGGGGACGATGATCACCGGCGCCTTGGCGCCGAGGCTCTCGCGGATGTGCTGCACGAACGCCTCTCCGCGCTGGCGGCGCGTGGCGCCCTGGGCCATGGCGCGGGGCGAATCGTCGAATCCGCCCAAGGGCAGGGTGTCCACCTGGCTCAGCAGATAGGTCACGTCGCGATGGGCGAGGTTCCGGCGCAGCAGGTCGTCGGACATGCCGGCCGTGTAGCCGCCCGTCCGATCCTCCAGCCCGTACGGCCACGTGTCGTAACCCGCGACCTTGGCCGCGTCGAAGAGGCCGAAGCGAAAGCCCGTGTGCGGCCGCTCGTCCTTCCACGCCGCCGCCGCCGCGACCGGGGAGCCGACGCCCTTGGGGATCAGGCGCGTCGCGTCCGGCCAGGCGTAGCTGGAGGGGTTGGCGACGACGAAGCGCACCGGGACGCCCAGATCGTCCGCGACGCGGCTGGCCATCGCATAGCGGGCGACGAACTGTCCGCCTGCCGAATGTCCGGCGACGACGATCACCTCCAGATTCGGGAACAGCCGCTTATCCGCGAGGCGACGGAGCAGGACGTCGGCGAAGTCGAAGGAGGTGAGCTTCGGATCGCTGCTCGCCGCCCCGCCCGAGCGCCAGGAATCGCCGGTGCAGGAGAAGCTGACCTCGCCGGGCGCGAGCTTGTCATCGCAATGGGGGTCGGCGGAGTGAAAGGCGGGAGCGATGATCACCGTGTCGTCCAGCGCCCCGTCGAGGAAGCCCGCCGTGGTGGCGGTGGCGAAGTAGTGGTCGGCGTTGCGCAGCGTCCCGTGCACCATGATCAAGGCGCGGCGCACTGTCGGATCGGGCTGATCCAGCCGCCGGGTCGCATAGGCCATGGCGCGCTCGCCGGGCTTCAGCTCGATCCATCGCTCGCAGGACGCCGTGGCGGTCACGCACGGCGCCGCGCGGGCAATGACGGGGACGGCGAAGGCGATCAGGGCGAAGAGCAGGGCGCGCATCGCCACTGGATGAAGCGCGCCGCAGTGCAAGTCCAGCGAAGCTAGGGCAGGGGCCGGCGCCGTAGATAGAGCTCGGCCACGATCACGTTGGGGACCCAGGCGAGGAAGCTGATCGCCCGATAGGCGTTGTCGTAGCCCCAGGGGGAGAGGAAGGCGAAGGGCAGGTAGATCCGCAATGTCACCGCCGCGAACGTCATGGCGTAGCTGCGGATCATCCAGCGCCGGTGCTCGGCGAAGCGGCGGACGAGGGCGGCGCGCCAGGCCAGGCTGGTGGCGGTGACCCAGAGCACGGCGAGTGAACCGAAGCCGGCGGTGGAGACGGGGCCGGTTCGTGCGCCGAACGCCAGGACCAGGCCCGCCGCGCCGCCGGCGAGGCAGCAAACCACGTAGGTCCGGCCTGTCCAGCGGTGCAGCGCGGGACGGGTCAGCCTCACGCGCCGAAGGAACTGGAAGGGGCCAAGGATCAGCGCGGTGGCCGCGAAGCCGGCGTGGATGGTCAGGAAGCCGTAGCGTGCGAAGCTGTTGGCCAGGATCGGCGGGGCGGCGCCGGGCGCGCCCGGCAGCAGATAGCGGTACGAGACGAGACCGACGGCGACAGCGCCGGCGAACACGAGAGCCAGCGGCCAGCCCGCCCTTCCGCCGCGTCCCTCGGCTACGCTCGCCATGCTTTCTCCGCGGCCCGCGTGACGATCGGGTCCAGACGCGCCATGTCCCGAGGGGTAGGACAGCGCATTGTCCAGGATCAGATCCGGAGGCGACGATGCCGTACGAACTCTACTACTGGCCAGGCGTGCCGGGCAGGGGCGAATTCGTACGCCTCGCGTTCGAGGCGGCAGGCGCCGATTATCGCGACATCGCCCGCCTGCCGGAAGCCCCCGGCCAGGGGATGCCGGCGTTCATAAGGGCGCTGGAGGGGAAGGACGATCGCTATCCGCCGTACGCTCCGCCGTTCATCAGGGATGGCGACCTGACCATCTCGCAGGTGGCGAACATTCTCGAATACCTGGGGCCACGCCTGAAGTTGGTCCCGGACGATGAGCGCCTGCGTCCCGTCGCGCACGGCCTGCAGCTCACCGTCACCGACCTCGTGGCCGAGGTCCACGACACCCATCATCCGATCGCCTCGAGCCTGACCTATGAAGAGCAGCGGGAGCCGGCGAAGGCGCGCGCCGAAGCGTTCCGGCGCGACCGGATCCCCAAGTATCTCGGCTACTTCGAGCGCGTGGCCGCGGCGAATCCGTCGGGCTGGATGGTCGGCGCCGCCCTCACTCACGTCGATCTTTCGATCTTCGAGGCGCTCGAAGGTCTCGCCTACGCGTTCCCGCGGGCGATGGCCGATGCGCCCAGGCGTTGCCCGTCGCTGTACGCCATCGCCGCGCGGGTGCGGGAGCATCCCCGCATCGCCGCCTACCTCGCGTCGCCGCGGCGCCAGGCCTTCAACGAGACGGGGATCTTCCGCGGTTATCCGGAGCTGGACGGCCCGGCTGGATGGGACGCGGCGGGCTGAACGCCCGCCTCGCTGCGTTCAACGCTCGGAGTCGACGGCCCGCCAGGGCTTGGTGAGGTCGTCGAGGGTGTCCTTCAGGTCCTGCGCCATCGGGCCGTCCTCAGCGGCGGCGAGGCTGTCGGCCAGCTGGTCGGGCCGGCTGGCGCCGATGATTGGGGCGGTGATCGCCGGATTGGCCATGACCCACGAGACGGCGAGGGTGGCGAGGCTGACGCCCGCCTCCTTGGCGATCCCCTGGAGCCGTTCGACGGTGTCGAACTGGTTCTGATGCCAATAGCGCTGCTGGTACATCGCGCCGGCCCGCCCGAGGTTGAACCGTCCCTCGTTGGGCTTATCCTCCAGTCGGTGCTTGCCCGTGAGAAGGCCGCCGGCCAGCGGGTTGTAGGGGATGACGGCGATCTGCTCCTCCTCGCAGAGTGGAAGCAGGTCGCGCTCGAAGGTGCGGAACAGCAGATTGTAGCGCGGCTGCGTCGAGTCGATGCGGACGAGGCCCTTGACCTCGCTGCGGCCCAACGCCCGGGCGACGCGGTGCGCCATCCAGTTGGACACTCCGATGTAGCGGGCCTTGCCCGACCGGACGACGGCGTCGAGCGCCTCGAGCGCCTCGTCGATCGGCGTTGCCGGATCGAAGCCGTGCAGCTGATAGAGATCGACATAGTCGGTGTTCAGCCGCCGCAGCGACGCGTCGATCGCGTCGAGGACGTGCTTGCGGCTCATTCCTTGGTCCCAGAGGTTGGGACCCATCTGGCCGACGCACTTGGTGGCGAGGATGTAGTCGTGTCGCTTGCCCTCGAGCCAGCGGCCGACGATCTCTTCGGTCCGGCCCGCGGTCGCGCGATCGCCGCCCAACGGATAGACGTCGGCGGTGTCGAAGAAGTTGATCCCACCTTCGGCGGCGCGATCCATAATGGCGCGACTGGTCTCCTCCTCGCACTGGAGCCCGAAGGTCATCGTGCCCAGGCAGAGCGCCGAAACGCGCAGGCCGGTGCGGCCGAACTTCACATGTCGCATGGGTGGTCCTTCAGAGGTTGTGGGCAGATTGGAGTGCGGGGCGCTCAGCCAGGCGGCGGCTCTGATACAGGCGGCGTCTTGCCGTCATCGTTCCAGGTCATGACAGGATCGTCCGCGTCCGTGAGGCCGGCCTCGTCGAGGGCGTCGTGGAGATCGGCGACGATCTGGTCGTTTGTCGAGAACTTCAGGATGAGGGGGACCGCGCCGCGTCCCGACTTGTCTTCGAAGCCGGGGGGCGAGCCAAGAGCGATGGCGTAGGTGGCGTTCTGCTTGACTTGGCAGAGCAGGACAAAGGTCTTGCCGTCGCCAAGAAGACGCGGACGGTTCAGGCAGAGCGGGAGGACGCCGCCCGGGGCGGCCGCGTAGGCCCACTTCGCCGCGCTCATCGCCTGATCGAAGCTTATCTTGAGCGCGAGTTCGCCCGCCAAGACCGTCGCCCCCTCGGCCGGGAAGCTCGTGGTCACCTTCGGCTGCGGACCGCCAGGGACCACCAGCTCGCTGACCACCTTGCCCGGAGGAAGCGCGCCAGGAGCGGCGGGGCTTTGCGCCGGTGGGTTTTGCGCCGGTGGTTTTTGGGCGGGTGGGTTTTGGGCAGGGGCGCCCTGGGCCAGCGCCGCGCCGGCCGCCAGGAGTGCGGTCACTCCGGCCAGACATCCGATCATCCGGGCCTCCACTCGAACTGCAAGCGACCTATCAGACCCTCGACGCCGCTTGAACCGTCAAGGGGTCAGATCACGGGACGCTCCCGGGCGAGCTTACCGAAGATGCGGTCCGGATCGTCCAGCCAGAGGTCGATGAGCTCGGTCACGCCCGCGCCGCGGTCGGCCTGGGTGACCATGTCGGCCGCCGCCTTCACTGCGGGCAGGGCGTTGGCGACGGCGACGGAAAAGCCGCACACCGAAAGGAAGGCGTGGTCGTTCTCGGCGTCGCCGATTCCCACCACGTCGAGCGCAGAGAGCTCGAGCTCCGTCAGCGCGGCGCTGAGGCCGGTGGCTTTGTTCACCCCCGGGGGCAGCACCATCACCGCCCCCTTGTTGAAGATCACCTGCCATTCGAGCCCGACCTCGCGGATCGCCTCCAGCACCGTCCCCTGATGCGGCTCGGAGGTCGCCAGGAGGCCCTGGCCGATCGCGAGGGGCTCGACGCCCCTCTGCTGAAGGGCCTGGATGAGCGCCTGCGGCGGGGGCTCGCCGATCAGCAGCGTGCGCGCGGTCCGCGGAAAGAACACGACCGCCCCGTTCTCCACCACGGCCGTGTCGAACAGGTCCAGGGCGTCGAAGGTCCGCTCAAGGTCCCCCAATTGCCGGCCCGTCACCATGACCAGCCGCCTGCCGGAGGATCTCAGCCGCCGCAGGGCCTCGACCGTCGAAGCGTCCACCCGGCCGTCTGTGGCGAGCGTGCCGTCATAGTCCGTGGCGAGGGCGACGAAGATCATGGAATTCTCCGAGGCGCGGCGCGTTATCGCCACGTCTGCCAAAGTCGCTGCGAGGCCCGCCGTTCCGGAGCTGCGCCACAGCTTCGCGGTGGGACTCTCAGCCACTGGATTGACATCGATCAAGCACGGCCATATTGTATGAGAGTATGCATACACACGAGCAAACCATCCTGTCCACATTTTCGGTCGAGCGAAGCGGCGTGCCGATCTATGTCCAGTTGCGGGAGCATTTCCTGCGTCTGATCGGCGCCGGCGCCCTCGCGCCCGGGGAGCGCATGCCGACCATGCGCCAGGTGGCTGTCGCCCTTCGGGTCGACCTCAACACCGTCCGCCATGCCTATGACGACCTCGAGCGCGCCGGCGCCGTCGTCCTTCGGCGTGGGCAGGGCAGCTTCGTCGCCGAGCGCGCATCCGAGACGGACGCCGCCGCTCGCGCCCGCGATCTCGACGTCCTCGCCGCCCAGGTGATTTCGCTCGCGGGCGCGGCGGGCGTCGATCCTCTCGTCCTGGCCGAGCGTGTCGCCGGCCTGGCAAAACCCAAGGAGACCTCCTCATGAACAGCTACCGCACCGGTCCGGGGAACCGTGTGGCCGGCCTGCTCTCGGTACTCACCTTCGTTCTCGCCGGCTTCGTCGTCTGGCTGTCGATCATTGGCGGCGGTTCCACGCCTTTGTTCGTCCTCGCCGGCCTGCTGGTCATCGTCGGCCTGCTGATCCCGCAATCGCTGATGATGGCCAACCAGTGGGAAAAGGCGGTGGTCCTGCGGATGGGCAGGCTGCAGGCGATCCGCGGCCCCGGCATGTTCTGGATCATCCCGTTCGTCGACAGCATCTCGACCTGGATCGACGAGCGGATCCAGACCACCGAGTTCAACGCCGAGGAGGCCCTCTCCCGCGACACGGTCCCGGTGAACGTCGATGCGGTGGTGTTCTGGCAGATCCACGACGCCCAACGGGCGGCCTTGGAGATCACCGACTACCGCTCGGCCATCGAGCGGGTGGCGCAGACCTCCTTGCGCGAGATGGTCGGCTCTTCGGATCTCCACACCCTGCTCTCCGACCGCAAGCAGGGCGACGAGCGGCTGCGCGAGGAGATCGGGCGCAAGACCGGCGACTGGGGCGTTTCGGTCATCTCCGTCGAGATCCGCGACATCGGCGTGCCCCCTGCGCTGCAGGACGCCATGAGCCGCCAGGCGCAGGCCGAACGCGAGCGCCTCGCCCGCGTCCTCCTTGGCCAGGCCGAGCAGGAGGTGGCGATCAAGTTCGTCGAGGCCGCGGAAATCTACGCGCGCAGTCCAGCCGCCCTGCAGCTGCGCGCGATGAACATCATCTACGAGACGACCAAGGAGCGCGGGGCGACCATCCTGATGCCCACTGCAATGGTCGACGCCATGAACCCCGGACCTCTCTTCGCCGCGCTGCGCGCTCGCACGGAAGGGGACTGAACGCGCTTCACCCGCGGCCCGGCTTGGGCTTTGATGAGGTGCGATTCCAGGAGCGCTTCGTGGGCCAGTGTTATCCCTGTCTCGATGACCGATTGATCGCCTTCATCGGCGCCCAAAAGGTCTTCTTCGTCGCCACGGCCCCGCTCGCGACGGACGGCCACGTCAACCTCTCGCCCAAGGGGTACGACAGTCTGGCCGTCATCGACGAGCGGACGGTCGCCTATGCGGACCTCGGGGGGTCCGGGATCGAGACCCACGCCCACGTTCGTGAGAACGGCCGCATCACCCTGATGTTCTGCGCCTTCGAGGGACCGGCGAGGATCGTGCGTTTGTACGGACGGGGTGAGGCGGTGAGTTTTGACGATCCCGGCTTCGAGGCGGCGATGACGGCCTTCCCCCATATCGATCGCGCCCGCGGCGTGATCACTGTCCGCATAGAGCGCGTCGCCGACAGTTGCGGCTGGGGCGTGCCGCTGTTCGGGTTCCAAGGGGAGCGGGAGCAGCTCCGTCGTTGGGTGCAGGCCAGGCCGCTCGAGGAGTGGGCGCAGCATCGGCGCGAGGCGAACGCCCGCTCCATCGACGGTCTGCCTGGCCTCTCGCAAGCCGTGGGGCTGGAGGACCGATGAGCCGCCTGGCGAGGCGGCTCCTTCCATCGCTTCTCATCTGCGCCGCGGTCGCGCTGCTGGGCTGCGGTCGAGCGGACAAGCCGCAGGTGGTCCGTATCGGCGATGGCGCCTTGCGCGGCATGGCCCATGGCGCCGCGACTGTCTTCAAGGGCGTGCCCTACGCCGCGCCGCCCATCGGGGGCCAGCGCTGGGCGCCGCCGCGGCCGCCAATCCCCTGGACGGGCGTGCGCGACGCCACGCGCTTCGGGGCCGTATGCCCTCAAGCCGCCAACGGCGGAATCCCCAAGGACGCGATCCAGAGCGAGGACTGCCTCACGCTCAACGTCTGGCGGCCCCGGGACCTCACGGGCAAGGCGCCGGTGCTGGTGTGGCTGCATGGAGGCGGCGACCTGACGGGCGCGGGCCGGTTTGATGGCGCGACCTTCGCCCGTGACGGCGTGGTGTTCGTTTCGGTCAACTACCGCCTGGGCGCGCTCGGCTGGTTCGCACACCCCGCGCTCACCCACGCGGCGAGGCGGGGAGCACCGCTGGCGAACTACGGCCTGATGGACCAGATCGCGGCCCTGCGCTGGATCCAGGCCAACATCGCCCGTTTCGGCGGCGATCCGAGGCGCGTGACCCTCGCCGGCCAGTCGGCGGGCGGTGAGGCCGTGCTCGCCTTGATGTCGACGCCGGCGGCGCGAGGCATGTTCCAGCAGGCGATCGTCGAATCCGCTCCCGCTTGGGCGCCGATGCCGAATCTCAAGGCGGCGGAGGCGGCGGGCGAGGCCTTGGCCCGCTGGGTCGGCGAGCCGGACGCGGATCTCGCGACCCTGCGCAGGATCCCGGTTCCAGCCCTTGTGGCGGCCGAGAAGGAGGCGGTGGGGCCGGTGGTGGACGGGCGACTGCTCACCGGGCCTCCCGCCCAGGCGTTCGCACGCGGCGACGCCGCGCCGGTTCCCCTGCTGATCGGCTCCAACACCGGAGAGGACAATCTCCTGGGCAAGAGCGACCCCCGCCGGGCGCTGCGATCGTTGACGCCCGCCCAGGTCGCCGAGGTGAGGGGCGCCTATGGCCTGGCGCCAGGCGACGACGCGGCGCTCGCCCGGCTGGTGTTCCGCGACAGCGTCTATGGCGCGCCGACGCGTTGGGTGGCGCGACGCCAGTCCGCCCGGGCGCCGACCTTCCTCTACCGCTTCGGCTACGTCCCGACCTTGGAGCGCCTGAAGATGAGCCGCGCGCCCCATGCTTCGGAGATCCCCTTCGTCTTCGACGCCATGGATCGCACGGCCATCCCGATCACGCGTCTGATCCTGCCTTGGGACGGCGCCGAGATGACCAGGGTCCATGGATGCTGGACGACTTTCGTCAAGACGGGCCAGCCTGTCTGCCCCAGGGCGCCGCCGTGGGACGCCTACAATCCGCGCCTGGATTGGGTGATGGCGTTCGACCAGGACGTCACCTCCGTCGAGCCCGACTCGCTGGGTCACCCGCTCGATCTCATCGAGCGCCTCTTCAGGCCCGCGGCCGCGGCGCCCGCGTCGTGACCTCTGTACGGTTCCGCAGTAGCCTCTCCTGAGGAGGAGGCAGTCATGGCCGGCGCGCTACGCCACATCGCGATCAACGCCGACGACGTTGGCCGCGCGAAAACCTTCTATGAGGCCGTGTTCGGCTGGACCTTCCAGCCGTGGGGGCCGCCGGACTTCTTCAACGCCCAGACCCCCGCCGGCGTCGCCGCCGCCGTGCAGAAGCGGCGCGAGATCGTTCCCGGCGTCAAAGCGACCGCCTACGAATGCACCATCGGCGTCGCCGACCTCGCCCAGACACTTGCGGACATCGTCGCCGCGGGCGGGCGGGTGGTCGCCGGACCCTTCACCATCCCCACCGTGGGCGAACTCGCCTTCTTCCAGGACACTGAAGGCAATATCGCCGGCGTGATGCAGTACGAATCCGAGACCTGAAGCGCGGGCGAGGCGCCTGCGAAGCGGTCATTGCGCCGGTCGCGAGCGATCGCGTGCTTGGCCAAGTCTCTCGGGTGTGCTGAGCATCGGCGATGGGGCGAGACGAAATCGGGGCCGAGGGCCTGGCGGCGGCCATCGGCCTCCCCAGCGCCGTGATGCTGGTGGTCGGCGGCATTGTCGGCGTCGGCGTGTTCGTCAATCCGGCCATCGTGGCGCGCAGCGTGCACTCGCCCGCCGAGCTTCTGGCCGCCTGGGGCGCCGGCGGCGTGATCGCGCTGCTGGGGGCGTTCGTGTACGCGGAGCTGGCTGCGCGCATCCCCCACACCGGCGGCGACTACGCCTATCTGCGCGAAACCTACGGGCCGTTGCCGGCCTTCCTCAACGGCTGGACCCTGCTGCTGGTGGTGCAGACCGGCGGCATGGCGGCGGTGACGATCGCCTTCGCAAAATACCTGGATGTCCTGCTCGGCGGCGGCGTCCCGCAGTCGCTCATCGTCGTGCTCAGCCTCGCGGCGCTGGCGGGCGTGAACGTCCTCGGCGTCGGGGCGGGCAACGGCGTGCAGGGCGTCCTGGGCGCGATCAAGATCGCCATGATCGTGGCCCTCGTCCTCGCGGGCGTACTGCTTGTGGCCCCCGCGCGGGAGCCGCCGACGTCCGTAGTCCACGGCGGCCCGGTCGCCGGCCTGAAGGCTTTCGGCGCGGCGATGATCCCCGTCGTGTTCAGCTATGGCGGCTGGCAGACGGCGAACTTCGTGGCCGGGGAGATGAAGGATCCGCGCCGCGACCTGGCCAGGGCCCTCGTCGTGGGCGTGCTGATCGTGATCGCCTGCTACCTCGCCGTGAGCTGGGCCTGCCTGAGGGCGCTTGGCCTGTCGGGCCTCGCCCGCACCCTTACCCCGACCGCTGACGTGCTGGGGCTGGCGATCGGTCCCGCCGGCGCGAGGGTGGCCGCGGCCTTGGTGGCGCTCTCCGCCCTCGGCTATCTGAGCCAGTCCATGCTGACCGCGCCGCGGGTCTATTTCGCCATGGCTCGCGACGGCCTTTTCCTGCGCCGCGTGGGCCAGGTGTCGGAACAGACGCGGGCCCCCGCCCTGGCCATCCTCCTGCAAGCGATCTGGGCAGGGGTGCTCGCCCTCTCCGGCGAATACGACCGGATTCTCGGCTACACGGTCTCGATGAACTTCCTGTTCTTCGGACTGTCGGGCTCGGCGCTGTTCGTGCTGCGCGCCCGGGAGCGACGCCCGGGGGCGACGCCCGCGCCGGCGGGGTTTCGCGCGCCGGGCCACCCCTGGACCACTGGCGCCTTCGTGCTGGCGTGCGCGCTGGTGGTGGGGAGTACCTTCTGGAGTTATCGGCGCGAGAGCCTGATGGGCTACGGACTGCTTCTGCTTGGTCTTCCACCGTACATTTATTGGCGGCGAAAAGCCCGGCGGGAGACGGAACTCAATGGCAAAGCTTGAATCTTGTTGCGCCGCATGGCGCGTCCAGACGAAGAGCCCGGCATGACCAGCCTCGCCGCCGTCCCGCGCACCCTGCAGTCCAGCTACATGCGGTTCGCCAAGCGGGAAACGAAGGCGCGCTACAACCTCGCCATGAGTGGGATCGCCGACTGCGCCCTGTCGGACCTCGAGGTCCGGCCGGAGGATCTCGCGCTGCACGGATCCAACGCCTACGGCTATGATCCGCTCATCGAGCGGATCGCCGGGCGCTTCGGGGTCCCGGCGGACTGTGTGGTCACTCCGGGCGGCGGCTGCTCCTTTTCCAACCACTTGGCGATGTCGGCGCTGATCTCGCCGGGCGACGAGGTGCTGGTGGAGGACCCGACCTACGAGCTGCTCGTCTCGACCCTCGCGTGCCTGGGCGCCCAGGTCCGCACCTTCGAGCGGCGCCGGTCGAACGACTGGCGGCTGGATGCGGAGGAGATCGGCGCCAACCTCACGCGCCGCACGCGCCTTGTCGTGCTCTCCAACCTGCACAACCCGTCCGGCGCCATGGCTACCCAGGCTCAGGTGCAGGCGGCGGCCGCTGCCGCGTCCTCCGTCGGCGCGCGCGTCCTGGTGGACGAGGTCTATCTCGAGCTTACCTTCACGGACGGCGCAGCGCGGACGGCGTTCACGCCGGAGGGCAATATCGTCGTCACCAGCAGTCTGACGAAGGCCTACGGCCTCTCTGGCCTTCGTTGCGGCTGGATCCTCGCCCCGGCTGACCTGGCCGAGCGGATGCGGCGGCTCAACGATCTCTTCGGCGTGGAGGCGCCCCATATAGCCGAGCGGCTGGCGGTGGTCGCGTTCGACCAGCTCGCGCGTCTGCGCGCCCGCGCCCGCGGGCTGCTGGAGCCCAATATCGCCGCCTACCGTGAGATCCTGGGCGACCATCCGGACCTCGATCAGGTGATCTTCCCGGCGGCTACGACGGTCTTCGCGCGTCTGCGTCGCGGAGACCCCGACGACCTTTTCGAGCGCCTCCGCGCCGAGTCCGAGACCAGCCTGGTTCCCGGCCGGTTCTTCGGCCGTCCCGACCACATCCGCGTCGCTCTCGGTGGTCAACCAGCCGCGGTGCGAGAAGGCCTCCTGCGCCTGCGCCGCACGCTCGACGCCACCCCTTGACGGATCCGTTAGTCTAGACTAACCGTAAGCCATGGCTAACGCTGTGGCGAAGAAGATCGGCGTCGAGGGGTTCGAAGCCCTGGCCGATCCCACGCGCCGGGCGATCTTCGAGAAGCTGTCGGCCGCGCCCGCTGCCGTGGGCGAACTCGCCCAGGGCCTCCCCGTCAGCCGCCCCGCAGTCTCTCAGCACCTGCGCGTGCTGGAAGAGGCGGGACTGGTGGCCAAGACGGCAGACGGTGCGCGCCGGATCTATCGGATCGACCCGCGGGGCATTGGGGCCATGCGCTCCTGGCTGGACGATCATTGGCGTGTGGCGATGACGGCCTTCGCCGCTTTCGCCGAGGCTGAGGCCGAGAGAGTGGACGAGGAGGGAACATGACGATCGCGCCAATAGTGGTGAGCGTGAGGGTGGCTGCTCCGCCCGACAGGGCCTTCACAATGTTTTCCCGCGACATGGGCCGTTGGTGGCCGCGCGGGAGGACGATCGGCGCGAAGCCCCACGCGGAGATCATCGTCGAGCCCCGCAACGGTGGGCGCTGGTTCGAGCGTGACGAGACCGGCGTGGAGACCCATTGGGGCAAGGTGCTGGCGTGGGAGCCGCCCGGCCGTCTCCTGCTGGGCTGGCAGCTCGACAGCCAGTTCACCTACGATCCGGCCTTACTGACCGAGGTGGAGCTCACCTTCGCCTCGGACGGGGAGGGTGGTTCCACTGTCACCCTGGAGCATCGCAACCTCGAGCGTTTCGGGGTCGACGCCGAGAAGGTGGCGGGTCGGATCGGCGAGGGCTGGCCGCGTATCATCGGCCATTTCGCCGATTTCGCCGGCGTTCCGTCGGCAGTTTGAAGACCACACAAGAGCAAGGGAACGCTCAGATGTCGGATTTTATCGTTCACAGCATTCCGGGCAGCCCATTCGGCCGCTCGGTGATGGCGGTCCTGGAGGAGAAGGGGGCGCCCTGGCGGCTGGCCCCGATCGCGCCGGGTGCTCTCAAGACCGAGCCGCACATTTCGCGCCACCCGTTTGGCCGGATGCCCGTTCTCGATCACGGCGGCTTCTCCCTTTACGAGACCAGCGCGATCCTGCGGTACCTGGACCGGATCCTGCCGACGCCCGCCCTGACGCCCGCCGACCCCAAGGCTGCCGCGCGGATGGACCAGGTGATGAGCATCAATGACTGGTACCTCTTCCAGGGCGTGGGCAATGTGATCGGCTTCCAGCGCGTGGTGGGACCGCGTCTGATGGGACTGACGCCTAACGAGGACGCCTGCACGGCCGCTCTTCCGCCAGGCAGGGTCGTCTTCCGCGCGCTTGGCGGTCTTTTGGGCGACCGGCCGTACTTCGGCGGCGGAGCGGTCAGTCTGGCTGATTTCATGGTCGCGCCGCAGATGGACTTCCTTGCCGAATGCCCCGAGTGGGCGACGCTCTGCGAGAACGCTCCGCAGCTCTGCGCCTGGCTCGAGCGCATGAACGCCCGCCCGAGCTTGCAGGCGACGACCTGGCCGGCGCTGAACGCGATGGCGACCGCGGCCTGACGAATCCCCCGCGACAGGCCGGTTCGGACGCGCCAATCTGGCGCGTCCGAACAGGGGGAACCACCGTCAGATGAGATCATCCGTATTCGCCGCTTGGGCCGCCGCCATGGCCCTTGCGGCCGTCGCGCCTGTCCGTGCGCAGACGCCCCCGCGGCTCTCCACGTGCCAGGCCGGCGATCTCGCGCCCGCGTGCCAGGCCGTGCGCGGCGACCGCTCGGAAGGCTGGGCGGCGCAGAGCCGGGCCGAGGTCCTCGGCCAGCACGGCATGGTGACCACCAGCCAGCCGCTGGCCGCCGAGGCTGGGCTGGAGATCTTGCGCCGGGGCGGCAACGCCATCGATGCGGCGGTGGCGACCGCCGCGGTGCTCAACGTCACCGAGCCGATGATGGAGGGAATGGGCGGCGACCTCTTCGCCATCGTCTATGTGGCGAAGGAGAAGAAGCTCTACGCCCTCAACGCCAGCGGCCGCGCGCCCAGCGGCGCCACGCCCGAGCATTTCCGCGAGCTCGGCTATGTCGCCGACCCGGCCAACTGGGGGCCCGGCTCAGGCATGCCGGTCTTCGGCATCCTTCCCGTCACCGTGCCGGGGGCGGCGTGGGGCTGGAACGCCATCCTGCAGCGGTTCGGGACGATGAGTTTCAAGGAGGTGCTCGCTCCCGCCGAGGGCTACGCCGAACACGGCTTCCCAGTGAGCGAGCGGATCGCTCACGACTGGATCCTGCCCAAGGCCCTGCCGCTCCGCGGCTGCTGCCGCGAGCTCGATCCGGACTCGGTCCGGACCTGGTACATCGACGGCCGCCCGCCGCGCGTGGGCGAGGTGTTCCGCAACCCCGACCTCGCCCGCAGTTTCCGTCTGCTGCAGGCCCAGGGCGTGGACGCCTTCTACAAGGGCGAGATCGCCCGGGCGATCGTCGCCAAGTCGACCGCCCTGGGCGGGACGATGACGATGGCGGACCTCGCCTCCTACCACGGTGAGTGGGCCGAGCCGGTGCGCACAAGCTATCATGGCCATGATGTCTACGAACTGCCCCCGCCCTCCCAGGCCTGGGCGGCGCTGGAGATGATCAACATCCTGGACGAGTGCGTTCCTGGCTGGACCGGCGGGCGCACCCTGGCCCAGCTCGGCCCCCGCAGCCCGCTCTACTGGCACCTGATGGTGGAGGCCAAGAAGCTCGCCTACGGCGACCTCATCGCGATCAACGCCGACCCCGACGTCGTACGCGTCCCCGTGGAGCAGATGATCTCAAAGGCCCACGCCCGCGAACTCTGTCGCAGGGTCGATCCGGCGCACGCCTCGTCCACGGGTCCGGTGGGTATGGAAGGGCAGACCGGCGACACGATCGTGCTTTCCACCGCCGACGCCCAGGGCAACATGGTCGCCTGGGTCAACAGCAACTTCAACGAGTTCGGCTCGGGCCTCACCGTGCCCGGCTACGGCTTCATCCTGCACGATCGCGGCGCGTTGTTCTCGCTCGATCCGAAGTCACCCAACGTGATCGCGCCCGGCAAGCGACCCTTCAACACCCTGGCCGCAGGCTTCGTCATGGACGGCGACCGCCCTCTGATGACCCTTTTGCTGATGGGAGGAGACATGCAGGCCCAGGGCCATGCCCAAGCGCTGGTGAACATCTTCGAACTGGGCGCCAACCTGCAGATGGCGACTGACATGGCGCGCTTCCGCCACAGCCAGATCGCCGACACCCTGACCCTGGAGAAACCGCTCTATGATCTGGTGGGGGCTGACCTTGCAGCCATGGGCCACAAGCTGACGCCGCCCAACAGCAGCGTCATGGGCGGCTACCAGGCCATCATGGTCCAGCCGGTTGAGAGCCCCGCCGCAGGAGAGGCGCCGTTCGTCTACCGGGCCGGCTCCGACCACCGCAAGGACGGCGAAGCCGTCGCTTGGTGATCCCTCCTCTTCTGTCCCTCCCCATGAAGAGGAGGGACGGTTCTCACCCCCGCAGCGTCATCGCCGCCGGCATGGCCTCCAGGGCGGCGCGGACCTCGGCCAGGGGATCGTCGACGACGCGGCTTTCGGTGTTGAACACCATCGCCGGGCGCTGCTGCGGGGTCCACGCCGGCCAGTGCGGGATTCCCGGATGGTCCGGGCGGCCGGTGCGGGCGAAGGCGGCCCAGGCGCCGCCGATCTGCGCGGCCATGTGGGCCGGTCCCGGGCCCTCGCCGACGAAGGTGCGGACCTTGTCGTAGCTATAGAGCATGAACGGTATTTCCATCGTGTGCGGGCACTTGAAGATGCCGTCGGCCGCGGGCGTATCCCAGGTCATCATGTAGACGAAGGCGGGCGCGCCGCCCTGCGCCGCCTTGCGCGAGGCCAGGATCTCGCTCCCCGCCATCATCCGTGAGCTGATCATCTGGATCCACAGGTAGGTCGGCGAGTAATTCGGATAGGCCTTGCGGAATGCGGCCAGCAGCCGCCGTCCCGGCTCGCCCAGAGGCGCCACGCGGCCGTCCAGATCAGCCTCGGTCATGCGCCCGAACCAGGGTTCGTTGGCGTCGAAGATGGTCCACTCGTCCTTGCACCAGCCCACCAGGATCGGCACGTCGGCCGAGACAGCCGGGCCGTCGGGGGAGAAGGGATCGCGGGTGATCGCCACGCCGTCGAGGATGGGGGCGAACCCCATGCCCCCGGCCTTGGCGGCAGCCTCCAGGATCATGGGGCCAGCGATCGCCTGCAGCCCGCGGATATCGCCAGGCGCGACGCCGAGCGCGGCGAGAACCTTGTCCGTGGCGGCCTGCGCCGTGGTCTTGCGCCCGACGGCCAGTCCCGGCCCGCTCTGGATCGCGGCCTTGTGGAACAGGCCCTTGGCGCTCTCCATCGACAGCAGGATTGAGACCTTCGCGCCCCCGCCGGACTGGCCCATGATCATCACATTGTCGGGGTCGCCGCCGAAGTCGGCGATGTTGTCGCGCACCCACTGCAGGGCCAGAACGAGGTCCTGCATGCCCACCGTGCCAGAGCTCGCGTAGTCGGCGCCCATGGCCTTGGAGAGGTCGAGGTAGCCGAACACATTGAGCCGGTGGTTCACGCTCACCGCGACCACGTCCTGGGCGCGCGCAAGCCCGTCGCCCTGGTAGATCGGCTGCGCGCCCGAGCCGTAGGCGAAGCCGCCGCCATGGATCCACACCATCACCGGCCGGCGCCTGGCGTCGGGGGCGGGCGTCCAGACGTTCAGATACAGGCAGTCCTCATTCATCACCTTCATCTCCGAAGGCGTGGTGAAGACCTGGTGCATCTGGAAGCCGAAGTCGTTGGACGCCTCGAGCGAGGCGCCGCCCGCCATCTGCATCGCCGGCGCGCCGAAGTCAGAGGCGTCGTAGGTGGCCGTCCAGTGCCGTGCCGGCTGCGGCGGCGCCCAGCGCAGGCGTCCGATCGGCGGCGCGCCATAGGGGATTCCCTTGAAGGTGCAGACCCCGCGGTCGACCAGCCCCTGCACCGGGCCGCTGCGGGTGCGCACGACAGGGGTCGGCTTCGGGATGCCCGCGCCCTGCGCCGCCTGGCCCATGTGCGCGACCTGCGGATCGTCGGCGCGGGCGAGCGTGGGACCGAGCACGCCAGCCGTCGCAGCTGCGGCGGCCAGGCCGAAAAGATTGCGCCGGTCCACCCGCGCCGTGTCCTCGGTCCTGGTCATCCCTGATCCCCCTCGCGTCCCATCGTCCGGGAGCGGCCCTTGATTGCCGCCAAGCCTACCGTCGGCCCGTGCAGCTTCCAAGCCCCTCAACCCCCCGTTCAACCCCGTGGCGGCCGCGGGATCAGCACGCTCACCCGCTCCTGGTAGCGCCGGTACGCCTCGCCGCGCGAGCGCAGCATCGCCTCCTCCAGGGTCGGAACCCCGGAGATGCGGCGGAGCATCAGGTACATCAGCGCCGGGGCGAGGATCGACACGAACGACCGCGGACTGCTGGGATCGATGGCGATGATCGGATAGGCCAGCCAGACGCCGACCTCGAAGAAGTAATTCGGATGACGTGACCAGGCCCAGAGCCCGCGCTCGCACACCCTGCCTTTGTTCGCCGGGTCCGAACGGAAGGCGCTCATCTGGGCGTCGGCGAGGGTCTCGCCGGCCAGGCACAGGACGAAGACCGCAAGTCCGACCGCGTCCTGCACGCGGAAGGCCGGGTGGTTCTCGCGCGCGGCGATCAGCACGCAAAGGCCCAGCACGGCGCTCACCGGCGCCTGGACGAGCATCGGGCCAAAAATCCGCTTCTCGAAGCTCGCGCCCCATTCGCGCCGGAGAGCGGCGTAGCGGCAGTCCTCCGCCTCGGCGCCCGCAACCCGGAAGGCCAGATATGTCCCAAGGCGCAGGCCCCAGGCCGCAACCATGGCCGCGATCATGATCCGCCGCCACGCGGCGTGGGGTTCGGTCTGCCACGGCGCAAGGGCGGCGGCGGCGCAGGCCGCGGCCGTGCCGTAGGCCCAGAAGACGTCGATCCAGCCGCCGTTGCGCTGAGAGCGCTGGGTGAGCCATCCGCCAGTCATCACCAGCAGCATCGCCGCCACCACGCAGGCGGTCAGCTTCACGACGATCACAATCCCCTCCGATCCAATCGAGCCTCGACGCTTGGCGCCGCCGGCTTACGCCCCGTATCGCCGTTCGCCGCCCCAGCCGCGTGCAGCGACACCAGTCGTCCCAGCAGGATGGGCGGAAACAGCTGGCCGATGACCGATTCCAGATTCGCCAGGCTGCGCACGAACGGATGCAAAGGCTGGATGGCGCCGGTCCCGCCCGTCGTGAGGTCACCTAGGCTGAAGTAGAGCAGTTCGCCGAGCGCCTGGCGGCGACCGAGCGGCAATCCGGAGAATGAGGGGTGCAGGCCGATAGCGGCCGCCCGATAGATGTTCGAGAAGATGAGGCCGATCGACAGATAGAGGATCACCCCGCCGAGGATCCGGTGGATTGTCACCCGGCCGGGCGCGAAGGCGACACGGGCGACCTGCACCGCGACCACGAGGTCGAAGAGGGAGGTGACGGCGATCCGGCTGAACGAAAGCGCCATGGCGCCGACGCCGGCCCGAAGCTCGTGCGTCAGCAGGACCGAAGCCCCGAAGCTGCCCAGGATCAGCGCCACCGACAGCGGACCGCGCACCAGGGTGAGGACGGCGGCAGCGGCGAGGCCAAAGCGGAACGCCTCCACCACAGGCGGCGACAGCGATCCCGTCGCCGCCAGCGGGGCGACGACGAACATGAGCGACACCTGCAACAGCAGGATGAGGCTCAGCCCTGCCTCATGACGCGCCGCCAATAGCAGGCGACGAAGGTTGTCCATGGCGGCCTCTATGCGGAAATCCTGGACCCTGGCGACTCCCACGGGACACGCCGCCGCGGCAAGGGGACGAGGATCAAGGCCAGGGTAGGGCCATCGCGGTTGCGGCCGTGGCAGGCGCGGATCTAAACCTTGCTTTACGATCACCGCGGGGGACGGCAAGCCATGTCGAACGTCGATCTTGCGACGGAGATCGCAGACTTCCGTTCGGAGAACTTCACTTTCGACGGCGTAACCCGGACGGTTCTACGAACGGGGGAGGTGGGGCCGGCCGTCATCGTGATCCATGAGGTCTACGGCTTCACGCCGACCCTGGCGCGCTTCTGCCGTCGGGCGCGCGACGCGGGACTTCAGGTCTATGCGCCGATCCTGTTCGGCCGCCCCGACGCCTCAAATCCCGAGAAGCAGTCCCTCGGTCGGATGCTCGCTCTCTGCGTCTCACGTGAATTCACCCTGTTCGCCCGCAACAGGAGCAGTCCTGTGGTCGAGTGGCTCAAGCCCCTGGCGCGCCAGGCGCACACGGACTGTGGAGGGCCGGGTGTCGGCGTGATCGGCATGTGCCTGACGGGTGGCTTCGCCCTGGCCATGGCGGTAGAGCCCACCGTGATGGCGCCGGTGCTGGCGCAGCCTGGATTGCCGGATCGTCCTCCTGGCGCGATCGACATCTCCAGATCCGATCTCACGATCGTGGCGCAACGGGTGCGCGAGCAGGGGCTCGAGGTGCGCGGCTATCGCTTCGCCGGAGATACTCTCTGTCGGGCGGAGCGATTCCGGACGCTCCACGATGCCCTCGGCGACGCCTTCGTGGGCGTGACTCTTCCCGACTCCGCCGGAAATCCGACCAGTCCGTTGGCGCGCGCCGGCCGACCCCCGCACTCGGTTTTCACCGGCGACCTCATCGACGAACCCGGGCAGCCCACGCGCGCCGCCCTCGACGAGGTCATCGACTTTTTCGCTCAGCGGTTGCAGGCTTGCTGAACGACCTATCCGTGTGGTGCGGAGGCGGCGCGCGGTTTGAAGGACACCAGGACATCTTCGTCGCGGCCCGTGCGGACGTTGTCGGTGTTATATTGTTCCTGGATGTATTTGGCATAATACTTGATTGAAGGAACATAATAGAATTCGCCATAGACGGTGTTCTTGATGGTCTGGCGGAGCGCGTGCTTAGCCTGGTCTCGTACCGTTGGACGTCGATGGGTTGCCGAGGTGGTTGCGCTTACTGTCTGGGGAATTGTCCTCTCCGCTTCGGTGGATCCAGTCTCCTTGATCTCGAGCGCTTGAAAACTTCCCGCGGGCGTCGTCACGTCAGTCCAGCCCACGACCTGGTAGAGGACGTTCCAGTGCGTGTTCGTCTGGCCGCCGTGAAGCTCGGCCTGGCGAAATTCAACCGTCCACGAATCGCCGGGCGCCATCGGGAACTTGAAGGGGCGTCCCGTCACGGTGGGCTGGCCGTCGAGAACGCGGGTCTGGCTCCAGTCCAGGCCGACGCGATAATCCTGATATGGCGCCGCTGTCCCACGGGACTTTGCGCGCAAGAGCATGACCTTCTCGTCGATCCTGTCTACGCGAAGGTCGACGCGTCGATGTGCGACCTGATTGGGTCTCCGCTCGATTGTCCGGTCGAAGACCCAGCTGTCGCCGACCTCGAGCGCGGGCGCAACGACGCTGGTAGGTTGCGCATGGCCCAGGTTTGACGCGAGCGAGGCGCATGCGGACACGATAGCGCAAATGGTCTTCCGTTCAGTCATGCCGGCCCCCGAGCGCTATCGGATCAGCCCGTATGCCCAGTAGTCAAGTTTGTTTGGGAAACCGGACACGGCGTCCATCCGCCGGCAGCGTCCGATCCGACGATCGGAGCCTCCGACCTAGGTCACCGCACTCACCGATCAATCTTCGTCGAAAGCACGATCGTCGAGGTCGTCCGCTCCACCCCTTCGATCGCGCCCAGGGCGTCGATCTGGTCGTCCATGTCCTTGACCGACGGCGCCACCAGTTCGGCGATCATGTCGAACGGGCCGCTGACCGAATGCAGGCGGCGTACGGCGGCCAGCTTGCGGATGGCGCTGATCACCGCGGCCGAGCGCTTGTGGCTGATCGTGATCAGCACATAGGCGTGGATCTGTCCGCGTTCGTGCGCCTCCGAGAGGCGGACAGTGTAGCCGGCGACCACCCCTTCGCGCTCCAGCCGCTCCAGCCGGCCCTGCACGGTCGTGCGGGAAAGGCCGAGCTCGCGGCCAAGGCGAGCCACCGGCGCGCGGGCGTCGGCGCGCAGCAGGTCGAGAAGACGGCGATCCAGGTCGTCCATTCGCAGGCCTCTTCCGGCGTTCTGCCGAAAACGCACCGTCGATACGTCGTTCTGTACGTAGGAATCAACCCAGCTCCAGCTCACCTTCTCCTTCGAAAGCCGCGGACCGGAGAAGCCGAACCATGAAACATGTCGTCGTCGTCGGAGCCGGGCACATCGGTTCGACCATCTCCGCCCTTCTGGCGAGGACGGGTGATTATACTGTGACTCTCGTCGATCGGAGCGCCGAGCGGCTCGCCCAGCTCGATCGCCGGCGTGGCGTCGAGACGGCCGCGCTCGACGTCGCCGACACCGCCGCTCTGCGCAAGACCTTGGGCGGCGCCTTCGCCGTGATCAGCGCCGCGCCGTATCATCTCACCGCCGGGATCGCCGAAGCCGCTCGCTCGCTCGGGATCCACTATCTCGACCTCACCGAGGACGTCGTCTCGACGCGCCGGGTCAAGGCGCTGGCGGCCGGCGCGCCCTCGGCGCTGATTCCTCAATGCGGGCTGGCGCCGGGCTTCATCTCCATCGTCGCGGCCGATCTGACGCGCGGCTTCGACGAGCTGCACGACGTGCGCCTGCGCGTGGGCGCCCTGCCGAAGTATCCGTCCAACGCCCTCAACTACAACCTGACCTGGTCCACCGAGGGCGTGATCAACGAGTACTGCGAGCCCTGCGAAGCGATCGTCGAGGGCCAGCTGCGGCAGACCAGGCCCCTGGAGGAGTGCGAGAGCCTGGCCCTCGATGGGGTGACCTATGAGGCGTTCAACACCTCGGGCGGACTGGGCACGCTGTGCGAGACCCTGGCGGGCAAGGCGCGCAACGTGAACTACCGCACGATCCGCTACCCCGGCCACGCGGCGATCATGAAGACGCTGCTCAACGATCTTCGCCTGCGCGATCGTCGCGACGTGCTCAAGGACATCCTGGAAAGCGCCCTGCCGGTCACCATGCAGGACGTGGTCATCGTGTTCGTCACGGTCAGCGGCATGAAGGGCGACCGCCTGGTGCAGGAGACCTACGCCAACCGGATCTACGCCACGAACATCGACGGCGAGCCGGTGAGCGCGATCCAGATCACCACCGCCTCGGCCGCCTGCGCGGTGCTCGACCTGCTCGCCGAGGGCGCCCTCCCTCAATCGGGTCTCGTGCGCCAGGAAGACATCGCCCTGCGCGACTTCCTCGCCAACCGCTTCGGGCGCGCCTATGCCTCCGAGGGCGCAGAGGCGCCTGGCGCGGTCGTCGAGGCGGACGTGCTGGAGACCTTGGCGTGAATGCTCCCTGGCAGGGCCCGGCGGCCGAGACCGCTGCGGTCCTTTCGAAACTCGGCGTCGATCAGCGCCTGTGGACTGGCGGCGCCCGGATAGCCCGCTCGCCGATCACCGGAGAGGCCGTCGCGCACGTCCACGACGCCTCATCGGACGAGTGCCGGCGGACCATCGCGGCGGCGCACGAAGCCTTCCTCGCCTGGCGCCCGGTTCCTGCGCCCCGCCGCGGCGAACTGGTGCGCCTGCTCGGCGAGGAGCTTCGCGCGGCCAAGACCGAACTTGGCCGCCTCGTCACCCTGGAAGCCGGCAAGACCCTCTCCGAGGGCCTGGGCGAGGTCCAGGAGATGATCGACATCTGCGACTACGCCGTAGGCCTGTCGCGTCAGTTGTTCGGGCTGGCCATCGCCACCGAGCGCCCGGAGCACCGGATGGCGGAGACCTGGCACCCGCTGGGCGTGGTCGGCGTCATCAGCGCCTTCAACTTTCCCGTCGCCGTGTGGTCGTGGAACGCGGCCCTGGCGCTCGTCTGCGGCGACCCGGTGGTCTGGAAACCCTCGGAGAAGACCCCGCTCACCGCCCTCGCGGTCCAGGCCCTGTTCGATCGCGCCGCTGAGCGTTTCGGCGACGCCCCCGCGGGGCTGTCCTCGGTCCTGATCGGCGGCCGGGAGGTCGGCGAGGCCCTCGTCGCCGACGAGCGTGTGCGCCTGGTGTCGGCCACCGGCTCGACCGCCATGGGCCGCGCCGTCGGACCCGTCGCGGCGGCGAGGTTCGCCCGCGTCCTGCTCGAGCTGGGCGGCAACAACGCCGCCATCGTCCGCCCGACCGCGGATCTCGACCTCGTGGTGCGCGCCATCGCCTTCGCCGCCATGGGCACCGCCGGCCAGCGTTGCACCACCCTGCGCCGCCTCATCGTCCATGAGGATTTCGTCGAGCCGCTGATGTCCCGCCTCGAGCGGGCCTACGCCTCGGTTCCCATCGGCGATCCTCGCGACGCCGGAAACCTCGTCGGCCCCCTCATCGACGAGGCGGCCTGGCGGTCCATGAGCCGCGCCCTCGACGACGCGCGCGCCCAGGGTGGCGAGGTGACCGGAGGCGAGCGCGTCACGGGACCGGGGGAGGGGGTCTATGTCCGACCTGCACTCGTGCGCATGCCCGCTCAGAGCGAGGTGGTCCGTCGCGAGACCTTCGCGCCGATCCTCTACGTCCTGGCGTGTTCGGACCTGGACGAGGCGATCGCGCTCAACAACGACGTCGCCCAGGGCCTCTCCTCGTCCATCTTCACCAACGACGTGCGCGAGGCCGAGCGGTTCTGTTCGGCGCTCGGCTCGGACTGCGGCATCGCCAACGTGAACATCGGCCCATCCGGCGCCGAGATCGGCGGCGCGTTCGGCGGCGAGAAGGAGACGGGCGGCGGGCGGGAGGCGGGCTCGGACTCCTGGAAGGCCTACATGCGCCGCGCCACGAACACCGTGAACTACGGCCGGACCCTTCCGCTCGCCCAGGGCGTGCGGTTCGACATCTAGAGCGCCGCGCCGCCGGGGAAGCTTACCCTCGCGACGCCAGCACCAAGTCCATTTCCGCGCCGAGCCGAGCCACGGTGAATGGCTTCGTGATCAGCCGCACGCCGGGATCGAGCACGCCGTTGTGGACGATCGCGTCGGGCGTGTAGCCGGTCATGAACACCACGATGAGGTCCCTTCGTTGGCGCTGGGCCTCCACAGCCAGCGCCTTGCCGCTGACGCCCGGCATGACGACGTCCGTGAGGAGGACACGGATCTGAGGATGGGCTCCGAGGAGGCGCAGCGCCTCGTCGGCGCCGTCCGAGGCGAGCACGTCGAACCCGAGATCGACGAGCGCGTCGACCGTGAACTCCCGCACGCCAGGCTCGTCCTCCACCACCAGGATCGTCACGTTGCGCCGGCTCGCATCCGCCGAACGCTCGATTGCGGCCGTGTGCGCGGGCGCGTCCTCCATCGACCTGGGAAGGTACAGCTTCACCGTCGTCCCATGATCGACTTCGCTGTGCAGGCGGATGTGGCCGCCTGATTGCTTGATGAAGCCATGCGCCTGGCTGAGCCCCAGCCCGGTTCCCTGGCCGACCGGCTTGGTTGTGAAGAACGGCTCGAAGACCTGGGCCATCACCTCGGGCGTCATGCCGACGCCGGTGTCGGTGACCGCGATCATCACGTACTGGCCGGGCGTCACGTCGTCCTCGTGCTCGGCGTAGACGGCGTCGAGGTGTGTGTTCGACGCCTCCAGCGTGAGGCCGCCGCCGCCAGGCATGGCGTCTCGCGCGTTGATCCCCAGGTTGACCAGGACGCTCTCGAGTTGGGGCACGTCGATGCGGGCGCGCCACAGTCCCGCCCCCGCAACGGTTTCCACCAGGATCGCCTCCCCCAGGGTTCGCCGCAGGAGGTCGGCGGTCTCGGCGAGCACGCTGGCGATGTCGGCCGAAGCTGGGCTCAGGGGCTGGCGACGGGAGAAGGCCAGCAGCCTCTGGGTGAGGTTCGCGGCGCGGCGGGCGCCCTCCATGGCGTTGTTGGCAAGCCGCAGAAGCCGGGGTTCGCGATCCGGTTCGAGGCGGCCGATCAGCAGGTCCAGGCTGCCCATGACGATGCTGAGCATGTTGTTGAAGTCGTGGGCGACGCCGCCCGTCAGTCGTCCGACCGCCTCCATTTTCTGGCTCTGGCGCAGGGCGGCCTCGACCTTCTCGCGTTCGGCCATCTGGCGCTTGAGTTCGACGTTGGCGCCCATGAGGGCCCGAGCATCGAGCCCCATCACCAGGAACATCATCGAGGCCATGACCACCAGAATGGCCGGGCCGAAGTAGCGGGCGAAGCGTCGGTCGATGCTCTCGGGCCGGTAGGTCAGGTAGACCGTCCCCAGGCGCACGCCTTTGGCGATCACCGGCGCGAGCGCGGCGAAGCCATCGGACGAGGCGCCGACCATCGGGTCCGAGGCCAGCGACGGCGGCGCATCACCGTAAGACGCCGTCAGGCGTCCGGACTGGTCGTAGATCCCGACGCTCCGCACCCGGGGATCGAACCCGACTGCTTGCACGTACCCGGCAAGACTCTGGGCGTCATCGAACGACAGCGCCGCAGGCACCGTCTGGGCCAGCACGCCCGCCTGCACCCGCACGACGTCAAGGGTTTCGCTCCGGTGGACCGCCTCGTTGACGAAGGCGACGGCCAGGCTCGCAGCGATGAGGACGCTGACGCTGATCACCACCATCAGCCGACGCGTTCGCGGGATGCGGAAGGGCGCGCCGGACATCCTAGTGCGCCCGCGGTCTGGGCGTGACCGAGGTGGCCAGGTTCAGGAGCTGGGCGCGGATCATCAATCCGTGCGCGGCGGCGGCGGCTTCGTCGATCCGGAACCTGACGCGTCCCTGGTCGACGACGAAGTCTATGACGCCGGCCGGATTCGAGCCGTCGGTCACGGTAAGGACGGGGGCGTTCTGTTCGAGACGCAGGGCGTCGGCGATCGGCTGTGTCGGCGAGCCTCCCAGGAACATGATCTGGCAGGGAGGATTTGGCGGCGCGACGGTCATGCGGCGCACGAGGATGGGATGATCTCCGACCTGCTGGCGGGCCACTGCCCGATCGAGCACGCTCCCGAACGGGTCGTTGCCGACGATGCACAGCACGACCGGCGTATGCGGCGGACCGATGGCGCCCGGCGGCCAATCCACGAAGGGGGCGAACTTGCAGAGGTCCACGGCCTTGACTGTGGTTTCCAGCGAGCTGTCGGCGAAGGTGATGCCGGCTGCGAACAGCGCGAGCGCCGGCGCCCGGGCCAGCGCCCGTTTCAGGGCTCGCCGCGCGCGGAGGATGACCGGCGCCATCAGCTAGAGGCCGAGGCGCAGTTCACCGCGCAGGCGGCGCAGGCGGACGCCGGCCTCTGAACGGTCGGTCTTATGGGTCACCTTCCTGGCCAGGCGGCTCTCCATCTCCACATAGGATGGCGCAAAGGTGCGGCAGGGCTTCGACATAGCGCAGGTCGGCGTCGAAGGTGAGGTGCGAGTCGAGGTCCCGGAGCGTTGAGCCGGGCGCCGTTTCAGTTTTCTTTCGTCCGGTAGTCTCCGAAGGCGCTGTCGCGGACGTCCAGAGCCGCCTTCACGCCAGCGTCAGACGCTGGATCATCGGCCGCGTCGTCCACAAGCAGTATCGGCTCTTCGGTCAAGGTTTCCTCCCTCTTCACATCTGCACGGGCGAGCGGAACCGCGCCTGATCGACGCCGTTGCTAGCACGGCCAACAAAACAGGAGTTCGATCGTGAGCACCAATCGCGTTGAAGGTGCGGCGCACAAAGCCAGCGGGGCCATCAAGGAAGCTGCTGGCAAGGTTATGGGGAATGCCAATCTCCAGGCGAAGGGCGCCGCCGAGAAGGCTGCCGGAACTGTTCAGAACAAGGTGGGGAAGGCTCAGGACAAAATCGGAAGCGCGACGAAGAAATAACAAATCCGATATTCTGAGTCCTCGATCGGAACTGGGCGCCGCGTGGGTGCGGCGCCCTTTTTCGTGGTTCGGCCGAAGTTCACGCCGTGGGGGCGCCAGGGATGAGCGTCGATCCCACTGTCGAAATCGCATAGAGCCTGATCCGTTTGCACGGAACAGATGCAAACGGTGAATCAGGCTCTACGCCTTTGAATCTAGAGCAAATCATCCCCGTTTGGACGATTCCGTCTGAACGGGGTTTGCTCTAGGGAGCCCGTTTCGGTCTGGCGGCGAAAACGGCAACGGCTGCGGGCGGATTTTGCAACAGTCGGCAAGGAAATCCTCAACGCGCCGTTTTTGGGGAAGCAATCGGCCGCCGGAGGTCCTACGTCCCAGGCCTTGATCGACACTCCTGGCGCCGCTCTCCTGGGGCGGCGCCTTTTTTCTTCCCCCGGTCTCAGGCGCCCGCCGCCCAGGCGTCCACCGCGCGGGCCATCACATCCAGCGGCATGGGCCCGTAGCCGATCACCGCGTCGTGGAATCCCCGCAGGTCGAAGCGTGCGCCGAGCCTGGCCTTCGCTGTCTGACGCAGGCGGAGGAACTGCAGCTGGCCGATTTTGTAGGCGCAGGCCTGGCCCGGCCAGGCGCAATAGCGCTCGACCTCGCGGCGCGCGTCGTTGGGCGTCGAGCCGGCCGTCTCGATCAGATAGGCGATGGCGCGATCGCGGCTCCAGCCCTGGCTGTGCAGGCCGGTGTCGACCACCAGCCGACAGGCCCGGAACAGCGAGCCCTGCAGCATCCCCAGGCGTCCGAGCGGATCGTCATCGTACGCCCCCATTTCGTCCGCAAGCTGTTCTGCATAGAGCGCCCAGCCTTCGACATAGGCGTTGAACTGCATCAGCTTGAACAGGTCGGGGATGTCCGGGTTCTCGTTGGCCAGGGCCCCTTGCAGGTGATGGCCCGGATCGCCTTCGTGGTAGGCGGTCGTGGCGATGGTCCAGCGGGGCCAGTCCGCGGTGGTGTGCAGGTTGAAGTAGATCGCCGCCGGCCGCGAGCCGTCCACCGCGCCGGACTGCTCATAGGCGCCGGGCGCGCCCAGCTCGATCGCCGGGGGAACGCGACGGACCTCCAGGGGCGTGCGCGGGAGGCGCGAGAAAGCGCGGGGCAGGCGCTTGTGCATGTCTTCGAGCTTGGCCCGTACGAACGCCAGCACCTGTGCGCGTCCGGCCTCGTCGTCCGGGTACAGCTGGGCCGGGTCTTTCGACAGGCGCGCCATGTCCTCGCCGACGCTCACACCGCCCAGGCCCTGCGCCGACAGGATCTGCCTGGCGCGGTCGGAGACCTGCGCCGCCCCCTCCAGGCCCAGGCGATGGACGGCGTCCGGCGTGAGATCGGTGGTGGTGTGGAACTTCAGGCACGCCTCGTAGTAGGCGCCGCCATCGGGCAGGGCCGAGACGCCCGCGGCGTCCCTGGCGCCGGGACGCATCCCCCGCAGCAGGGCGATCTGGCGCCCGGCCGCCGCTGCAATCGGTCCATCGACCAGTCGCTGGGCGTTCGACGCCCAATCGCCGGCGATGCCCTTCTCGCGCGTTCGGCGCGCTAGCGAGGCGACCAGCGGAGCGCTCGGTCCATGCTGGAGCGTCTGGAAGCTCTCGAGCTGGCTGATCGTCCGGTCGAGGAGGAAGCCGGGCGGCGCCGCTCCGGCGGCTGCGTCGAGCCTCATCTTCTCGGTCTGCTGGTCCATCGCAGGCCCGAAGGCCGCCAGGCGGTCGAGGTAGGCCTCGGCGTCGGCGCGACCGGCGACCACATGCTGGGAGTCGAGGAAGTCCGGCAGAACCTGATAGGCGCCCTCCATCTGGCTCACGACATAGGGGACGGGATAGGTGTCGACGCTCATCGCCCCGTATCGGAAGCCGGCGAACGGGCGCACCGCTTCCGCCAGCCACAGCGCGGTAGCGCGGAAGATCTCGTCGCGTGAACCTTGGCGCACGCTGGCGCGCTCGAGGGCCGGCGCCAGGTCGACGATCGGCTTGTAGGCTCCGAGCCGGTTTGCGGGCGACCGGTCGTCCAGCTCCCGCTTCAGCCAGGCGCGCGGCCCGGCGTCGAAGCCATACGACGTCGCAGTCTCGGGCGAGCGCCGTAGCAGCGCCTCGAGCACGGCGTCGTAGAGGCCGGCTGTCGAAGGCTCGGGCTCGGCCCGCGCGGCCGTAGCCGCCAACACCGCGGTGCTCGCGGCCAGGAACGTGCGCCGATCCAGCGAAGCGCGAAGGCCGCTTGCCCGTACAATGTCCATCATTGTCCCTCGAATCCATGTCTGGCGCTCGCGCCCGACCTACTCCCTCCGTACGGCGTCGGGGGATCGAAAACCCAGGCAAATCAGCCTATCGTCCAGCGAAACAACGACGTCGGGGGGCGCCGAATGATCCGCAAACTGAAGGTGTGGGCGCTGTTCGCGTCGTGGGCGCTGCTGCTCTCGGCGCCGGCGGCCGCCACAGCCGAGTGCACGCTCAAATATGAGTCGCTGGCGGTGACGATGAACGACTTGCAGCCACTGATCGACGCGACGGCGAACGGCCATAAGGTCCGCTTCGTCCTCGATAGCGGGGCGTTCTTCTCGATGATCACGCCCGGAACCGCCGCCGCCCTGGGCCTTAAGCTGCATCCGGCGCCGTACGGCCTGAGAATTGAGGGGCTGGGTGGTATGGTTGACCCGTCGGTCGTGTCGATCGAGAATCTGGAGGTCGCTGGCGAGACGCTTCGTGGCGTGCAATTCCTTACCGGCGGCAGCGAGACGGGCGACGGAACCGCCGGCGTCATCGGTCAGAATTTCCTGGTCGTCGACGACGTGGAATACGATCTCGCCGATGGGATCGTCCGGATCGTGCGCGCTGAAGATTGCAAGGGCGACATGGTCTATTGGCCGGCGAAGAATGGCTATTCCGCTGTAGACCTCGTCACGTTCGGAAACGGCAAGTGGGCGACCACTGCTTATGTCGAGGTGAACGGTCAGCGCCTCAAGGCGGAGTTCGACACCGGCGCTGGTGTCTCCTTCCTAACCATGCCGGCGGCCCGGCGGCTGGGCTTCAATCCCAAGGCGCCGGGCGTGGAGGAGGCCGGGATCGACCGCGGGTTCGGGCCCAGGCCGTTCCGGACCTGGATCATGCCCGTCGACAGCTTCAAACTTGGCGGCGAAGAGGTGAAGCACACCCGGCTGCGCGTTGGGGACGCGAGCTTAGACAATATCGATATGCTGATCGGACCGGACTTCTTCCTGTCGCACCACATCTACGTAGCTAATAAACGGAGGAAGATGTTCTTCACCTACAATGGCGGACGGGTGTTCGATCTGCGCGTCTCCAATGACGCGCCGGCCCAGGTCCCCGCGCAGACTGCCTCTGCATCCCCCGACAAGTCCGCAGCTCAAGGCCTGTTCGCCTCCGAGCCGACCGACGCCGACGGCTACGCCGGGCGCGGCGCGGCCTACACCGAGCGGAAGGACTACGCCCACGCCATCGCCGATCTGACGCGGGCTCACGAGCTGGCGCCGAAAACGGCGGGATATCTGTACCTGCGCGCGCTGGCCTACATGCAGAACGGCCAGCCCTTCTTGGCCGTGGCCGACCTCGACGCGGCGCTGGCGCTCGCGCCCGACAACGTCGACGCGCGCATCGCCCGCGCCTCCGTGCGACTGCGCGGGCGTGATCCCGCCGGCGCGATTGTCGACATCGAGGCCGCGGACAAGGCTCTTCCCGCGCAGGCCGATCAGCGGCTTGAACTGGCGCAACTCTACGAGAGCGCACGCGCCTACGGACCTGCCACGCAGCAATTCGACCTGTGGATCAAGGCGCATCGAGATGATGCCCGCATGGGGATGGCGCTCAACGGGCGGTGCTGGATGGGCGGCATGTCCGGCTCCGACCTGGACGTGGCGCTCGCGGCCTGTGACCGCGCCGTCAGGGGATCGCCCAAGACAGCCCAGTTCCTCGACAGCCGCGGCCTCGTCCACCTTCGGCGCGGCGAGACCGACAGGGCGCTGGCCGACTACAACGCCGCCCTGGCCATCAATCCGAAGATCGCCTGGTCGCACTATGGGCGCGCGTTGGCCGAACAGCGCAAAGGCATGGCGGATGCGGCCAAGGCGGACTTCGCCGCAGCAACCGCGATCAGTCCTCGGATTGCCGAGGAGGCGAAGTCCCACGGCCTCGCGAGCTGAGGCGAGGGCGTTCGGCGCCGACCCGAGGCCGGCGCCGTCCGTAGGGTCTCTCTAGGCGATCGCCTGGCCGGCGCGCCGTGACCGCATGACCCCGCCGAGCATCGACATCCCCAGGATCATCATGGCCCAGGTGGCTGGCTCCGGCACGGCGCCGTTGATGCCCAGCGTGAAGCCGTACCAGTTCTCGCGCTCCGGATTGGTGAAGGTGAGGGAGCTGTAGGTTCCCTTGAACACCAGTGTCCCGTTCCCCTCCATTCCGGCGACGCCGTTGGGGATGAGCGTCAAGGTTCCGCCGCCATGTTCGGTGGAGGGACCGCCGGCCACCAGCGAGAATGGCTCATTCTGGGTGAACACGAACTCGGCGTTGGTCTTGGCGGAGCCGAGGCTCCAGATCGCCAGCACAGGATCGGTCACCGGGGAGGAGAAGGTGATCGTCTCCGTGCGGGTCTGGGGACCTCCGGTCAGTTCCAGGATGCCGCCCGTTTGCGGCGGAGCGTTCGGAACGCCCGGCCCGACAAAGGAGCTCGTGGGGGTAAAGCTTGGAAAGTTCGCGATCACGCTGCGAACATCGCCGGTATAGCTGGCCGTCACGGCGCCGATGGTCTCCGTAGCGGTTCCGGTCTTGGGACCCGGCGAAAAGGTATTGGACCACGTTCCCCAGGTGACTGCCGCGGACGACGCGCCTGCAGCCAGCATCAGCGGAAGAGCCGCTCCGACGAGCAAGACC
>DATBEN010000004.1:0-22355 GCA_036276055.1 Caulobacteraceae bacterium | reverse complement strand
TGGCGAGCTTGTCGAGCAGGTCAACCTCTCCACGGGAGGCTTCACGCCGATCGTCAGTGGACTGGACAGCCCGCACGGCGAAGCTTTCTTCCCCATCGGCGTCCCCGAGCCGCGGTCCTGGGCCCTGATGATCCTGGGCTGCGGCCTCGTCGGCGGCGCCTTGCGGCGACGCAGTCTTCTCGCCTGACTGCAGCCGACGCTGGCCGTCAGCTTCCGGTGGAGGCGTACTTCGCCACGCCAAGGCCCCAGACCCGCAGGGCTGCCGCCAGGAACAGGAAGCCGAAGGCCGGCGTCAGCGGAAGCAGCCAGGCTGGCGCGCCGAGAGGGTCAGGCGCGCCCAGCAGGGCGACGACTGGGAAATAGGCGACGCAGCCGATCGGCACGACGAAGATCAGGAGGTCGCGGAACCAGGCGGCGTAGACATTCAGCGGGTACTGCCCCGCCTGCACGCCGCCGTAGGTGAGGATATTGGCCACCTCCAGCGCGTCCACCGTCCAGAACGACAGGGTCGCCTGGAGCAACAGGATGCCGGCGAAGAGGGCGACCCCGCCCGCCACGGTCCAGGCCAGGAGCAGGACGTGGGCCGGCGTGAAGGCCAGGCCGACGGCCGAGGCGCCGACGCCGAACACGATCATCGCCTGCAGCAGGCGTCCGAACCGCAGGCGCAGCTCGAAACCCAGGACCTGGAGAGTCGTGGTGCGGGGCCGCAGGAGCACGCGGTCGAAAGCGCCGGTGCGCACGAACTCGGGGCCGAAGACCTCGAAACCTCGGGTGGGCGCATCGGCCAGGGCGAAGGCGCCGTTGATCACGCCGTAGAAGACCGCCACTTCGGCCAGGCTCCAGCCGCGGATCCGCCCAAACACGCCAAAGAGGGCGGCGATCCCCAGGATCTCGATGGCCGAGCCACAGAACTGGGCGGCGTTCATGATCAGGAAGCTGCGCGGGTATTGCATCTGCCCGCGCACGGACACGCCCGCGTACCTGAGATAGAGCGCCAGGCCGCTCATCCGCCTCAGCCCCCCTGCACCTGGATCCGGCCCATCACAGCCTCCACGGCGCGACGGCCGAGGAGGGCGAGGACGAGGGTCCAGGCGAGCTGCAGCGCGATCGCGCCGACGGCTCCGGTGCCCGCCAACTCGCCGTTCCAAACCCGGAAGGGCGTGTCCATCAGCCCGGCGAAGGGCTGCAGGCGCAGGAGGGGAACGAGCGGGCGCGGGAAGAAGGCCAGCGGGACCAAGCTGCCGGAGAGGACGATGGTGATCGGCGCGGCGAAGGCGTTCGCGCCGCGATCGGTCAGGCTGGCGGCCACCACGACGTTGAGCAGGACGGTCATGGTCGCCGAGAGCAAGGCCGCGGCCACGATCGCCGCGCAGAAGAGGGCCGCGTCAGAGCCGTCAGGCGGCAAGCGCAGGCCCCAACGGCCGAGGCCAACGAGGGGCATGAGAACGGCGGCCGTGGCGAACATCAGCGCCGCCCGGGGGACGATCCGCGCGGCCGTCCAGGCCAGGGCCCGGGCGTACCACCAGCCCCAGGCGTCCACCGGCCGCAGCCGCTCGTAAGCCACCGCGCCGGTGCGGACCATGTCGGTCACCTCCGGATCGGCGTACCAGGGCAGGAACATCAGGAAGGCCTGGCCGAGCCAGGTGTAGCTGACGGTGTGGGCGAAGCTCATCGGCGCCACGGCCGCGGCGCCGGCGTAGAAGGCGGAGAAGATCAGGACCTTCATGCCGCCCCACCAGCACTGGGTGGCGAACCCCGCGAGGGCGGCCGCCCGGTACTGCAGCACGAGCTGGAAGCGCGCAGAGATGATCGCAAGATAGGGCCGCAGCACGGGGGATCTCACGCCTCTCCCGCGCCGTGCAAGTCGTAGAAGCGCGCGATGACCTCCTCGATCTGCGGCTGGACCACGCGGATGTCCTCGAGTGGATGGTCCGCGGCGATGGCGGCGATCAGGGCGGGGGCGGCGATCCGCGCGGGGTCGAAGGCGAGCTCGAGCGAGCGTCCGTCTCGCGCGCGTTCCTCCACGCCGGGAATGGCGAGCCGCGGCGCCTCGCCGGCGAAATCCGCGACCACCCGCCGCTCGGCCAGCACGCCGGCGCGGAAGGCGTCCAGCGGCTGGTCGGCCAGGATCACGCCCTTGCCGATCACGATCACCCGCCGGGCGAGGGCTTCGATGTCCTGCATGTCGTGGGTGGTGAGCACCACGGTCACGCCCCGCTCACGGTTCAGCGTCCCCACCAGCTCGCGCACGGCCAGCTTGGCCGGAGCGTCCAGGCCGATGGTCGGCTCGTCGAGGAAGATCAGCCGCGGCTCGTGCAGCATGGCCGCGGCGATCTCGCAGCGCATGCGCTGGCCGAGCGAAAGCTGGCGCACCGGCTGGTCGAGCAGCGATTCGAGCCGCATGAGACCCACCAGCTCGTCGCGCGTGCGGCGATAGCGCGCCGGATCGACGCGATAGATGTCGCGCAACAGGTCGAAGCCGTCGATCACCGGCAGGTCCCACCACAGTTGGGTCCGTTGGCCGAACACCACGCCGATGCGCGCCACGTGGCGGATGCGGTCGCGCCAGGGGACGAGGCCGTCGACCTCGCAGGCGCCGGCGCTGGGGCGCAGGATGCCCGACAGGATCTTGATGGTGGTGGATTTCCCGGCCCCATTGGGGCCGATGAAGCCGACAAGTTCGCCCGCGCCGATGCCGAAGGAGACGCCCGCGAGCGCCTCGATCTCGCGCCAGCGCCGGCGCGCAAGCCCGCGGATGGCCCCCCAGGCGCCCGGCTCGCGCACAGCCACGCGATAGGTCTTTCTCAGGCCTTCGACGACGACCTGGGCCATGGGTGGGATGCCTTCCCGCGGGGGGCGCGGAAACTAGCTATCACGCAGCCCGCGATCAAGGCGGATTTGGGTCACCACGACAGTGCGCGAGCGGATTGGCGCCGATTTCGCGTCAATTTTGCGGCACTTTCGCCACGAACTTGACTTAGTTCATGCCCTCTGCCAACAGAGCTTTGCCATCGAACGGGTGGTGAGGGAAAGAGAAAAAACGTCCACATGAAGGCAATCTTGACGACCGCCCTGGCAGCATCTTTGGCCGCAGGCTCGGCATTCGCTGCCGGCTTCACGGGCGACACCGTTGACGGCGCGTACCATTTCCCCGACACCTCGACCGTCGTCCTGGACGGCGGGGGCGCGGTGGCTCCGACGAGCTTCTTTTTCAGCACCGGCCTCCCGAACACGACGGCGACGGTCGGCGCCACCCAGATCACCCTGAGCTTCGATGCCGGTGGCGGAACCTTCAACCCGGCCTCCTTCAGCGGTGTCGTCATTACGGATCTGACCGAGGCCGATATCACCGGCGTCACCCTGGATCCGAGCACGAGCGTGCCGGGCTTCACAGCCTCCGACCTCTCGTTCACCAGTGACTCCGTTTCGCTGAATCTTCAGGGTCTGGGCGTGCCTTCGGCCAACGACATCGTGGTCGCGGACGTCAGCTTCGGCGGCGTGCCCGAGCCGGCTTCGTGGGCCTTGATGCTTCTGGGCGTGGGCGCCGTCGGCGGGGCGCTGCGCCTGTCGCGTCGCAGAGACGCCGTGACGGCCTAGTCGAGCCTCGAGCAGTTCGCCGGCGTCGGCAAGACCGACGCCGGCTTCCGCCCCTCTTCCCCATGACAAGCGCCGGGGGGTAAAGGTCGGGCCATGTCGCAGAAGGAAACCCCTGGGGAGAGCTTCAAGCGGGCGCTGGCGAATGCGGCTCGCTCGCTCGCCGAGCAGCCCGACCTGGAGGTGGTGTTCAGCGGCGACGGCCCCAGCCTGCAGGGGCACAAGGCGATCCTGCCGCATCCGCCGCGCGAGCTGTCGGGGCCAGAGACCACGCGCATCCGCGGCTTGGCCGACCAGATGGCCCTGCGGGTGGCGCACCACGACGACGCCGTCCACGGGCGGGGCAAGCCCAAGTCGGCCGAGGGCGGGCAGGTCTATGACGCCCTGGAGCAGTCGCGGATCGAGGCGATCGGGGCCAATGCCCTGTCCGGGGTCCGCGAGAACCTGGCGGCGGTGTGGGAGCAGGCGGCGCAACGCAAGGGCCTCAACCACATCGTCGATCCCGCCGCCGCCCCGATGGCCGACGTCATCGGCCTGCTGGCGCGCGAGCGGCTGACGGGCGAGCCCCCGCCTCTGTCCGCGCGGACCCTCGTGGACGCTCTGCGGGGAGAGATCGAGGCCAAGGCCGGCGCCAGCCTGGACAGGCTTTGCGAGGCGATCGACGACCAGAAGGCCTTTGCCCGCCTCGCCCGCACCGTCTGCCGCGACCTCTTCATGGGCGACGACCTCTCCGACGCGCCCGATCAGGACACTCAGGAGGACGAGGACCAGGACGGCGAGGCCGAAGCCTCAAGCGAGGGCCAGAGCCAGGAGGAACAGCCCTCCCCCTCCAGCGACTCCTCCGACGAGGGCGAGAAGAGCGCCCGCGAGAGCGAGAGCGCCGAGACCGACGTGACCGCCGCCGAAGACGACGAGAGCGCCGACAAGCTCGATGAAGACGTCGAGATGAGCGACGGCGACAAGCCCGCGCGTCCCGAGATCAAGGACCACGGGCGCCCCGAGCCGCCCTACAAGATCTTCACCACCGCCCACGACGAGATCACCCACGCCGAGGAGTTGTGCGAGCCCGAGGAGCTGACACGGCTGCGCGCCTATCTGGACCAGCAGCTGGCCAGCCTCTCCAACGTCGTCGCCCGCCTGGCCAACCGGCTGCAGCGCAAGCTGCTGGCGCAGCAGAACCGCACCTGGAGCTTCGACCTGGAGGAGGGGCTGCTGGACGTCGCCCGCCTCACGCGCGTGATCGTCGATCCCACCGCGCCCCTCTCGTTCAAGCAGGAGGAGGACACCGAGTTCCGCGACACGGTCGTCAGCCTGCTGATCGATAACTCCGGCTCGATGCGCGGGCGGCCGATCATGGTGGCGGCGGTCTGCGCCGACATCCTGGCGCGCACGCTCGAGCGGTGCGGGGTGAAGGTCGAGATCCTGGGCTTCACCACCCGCGCCTGGAAGGGCGGCGCCTCGCGCGACGACTGGTTGAAGGCCGGCAAGCCCCCTTCGCCCGGGCGGCTGAACGACCTGCGCCACATCGTCTACAAGGGCGCCGACTCGCCCTGGCGGCGGGCGCGCAAGAACCTCGGCCTGATGATGCGCGAGGGCCTCTTGAAGGAGAACATCGACGGGGAGGCCCTCTTGTGGGCGCACGGCCGGCTGATCGGGCGGTCTGAGCAGCGGCGGATCCTGATGGTCATCTCCGACGGCGCCCCGGTCGACGACTCGACGCTGTCGGTGAACAGCGGCCACTATCTCGAGCGGCACCTGCGCCGGGTGATCGCGGAGATCGAGAACCGCAGCCCCGTCGAACTGATCGCCATCGGGATCGGCCACGACGTGACCCGCTACTATCGCCGGGCGGTCACCATCGTCGATGTGGAGCAACTGGGCGGCGCCATGACCGAGCAGCTGGCCGCCCTGTTCGAGGAAGAGCCCCGGGCCGCCGGCAAGGCGGCGCTGTCCCTGATCGAGCCCCTGCCGAGCGTCATCGCCCGGCCGACGCCCACGCGTCCCACGCGAGTGACCGCGGCGTGAGAGCGGTCAATGTCGCGGACTACCGCGAGGCGGCGCGGCGGCGCCTGCCCAGGGTGCTGTTCGACTACATCGACGGCGGCGCCTATGCCGAATGGACGCTGGCCGAGAATGTCGAGGCCCTCAAGCGCCTGACCTTGCGCCAACGCGTGCTGCGAGACGTCTCCAAGCTCAACCTGCGGACCGAGCTGTTCGGTCAGGACATGTCGATGCCGGTGGCCCTGGCGCCGGTGGGCTTCGCGGGAATGAACGCGCGGCGCGGCGAGGTGCAGGCGGCGCGGGCGGCCAAGACTGCGGGCATTCCCTTCTGCCTGTCGACGGTGGGCCTGTGCTCGATCGACGAGGTCGCCAAGGCCGTGACCCCGCCCTGGTTCCAGCTCTACATGATCCGCGACCGCGGTCTGATGGATGAGCTGCTGGCGACGGCGCGCGCCGCCGCCTGTCCGGTGCTGCTGTTCACCGTAGACCTGCCGATGCCGGGCATGCGCTATCGCGACGCGCGCAACACCCTGATCGCCACCACCTTCGAGGCGCGGGTGCGCCAGGTGCTCGACGGCCTGGCCCATCCCGGTTGGCTGTGGGACGTGCAGGTGAACGGTGGTCCCCATGCCCTGGCCAACCTGGCCTCCGCCACCCGGGGGCTGAACAACCTCTCGGCCTACTGGTCGTGGGTGGGACGCAACTTCGACCCGTCGGTGACCTGGAAAGACATCGACTGGGTCCGTGAGCGCTGGCCCGGGCCCCTGGTGATCAAGGGGATCATGGAAGCGGAGGACGCGCGCGAGGCGCGGGCATGCGGAGTGGACGGGATCGTCGTCTCCAACCACGGCGGGCGCCAGCTCGACGGCGCGCCCGCCTCCATCACCGCCCTGCCTGCGATCGCAGAGGCGATCGGGGGGGACATGCCGGTGCTGATGGATGGAGGGATCCGTTCGGGACTGGACGTCCTGCGGGCCCTGGCGCTGGGCGCCGACGCCTGCCTGATCGGCCGCGCCTGGGTCTACGCTCTCGGCGCCCGCGGCGAGTCGGGCGTGGCCCACGTGCTGAACCTGATGCGCCAGGAACTACGCTTGGCGATGTCGCTGACCGGATGTCTGGACGTGAAGGACGCGGGGCCGGACCTGCTGGCGTAGAGAAGCGTTGTCCCTCCCCTTCTGGGGAGGGACGGATAAACCTATTCCGCCGTCATCTCGGCGAGCTTGGCCTTCACCTGGCGCTTGATCTTCAGGGCGCGGGGGGAGAGCAGGTCGTCGCTGGTCTTGACGAGATAGGCGTCGAGGCCGCCGCGGAAGTCGAGGGTGCGGCGCGCGGCGTTGGTGATCCGCAGCTTGAAGGTCTGGCCGAGGGCCTCTGACTGCAGGCTGGCCGGTCCCAGCGCAGGCAGGAACCGCCGCTTGGACTTGATGTTCGAGTGGCTCACATTGTGGCCGACCATCGGGCCGACACCGGTGAGTTCGCAGCGGCGGGACATGGGACCTTATCCAAAGCATGCGCGCCCGGAGCTCATCGCCCGGGCGCGGGAGGCGGGCATATAGGGCAAGCCCCGCTCGCCCGTCAACCGGACTGCGCCTCGCCTCTCAGCGGACGGCCACGATGAAGAGACGCGGGAACGGCAGCAGCACGGTTCCGTCGGGCGCCGGCGGATAGGCCGCCGCGATCGCCGCCTCGTAGCGCGCCAGGAAGTCCGCGCGCTCCGCCTCGCCGAGCGGCGCGAGGAAGGGGCGAAGCCCGCTGCCCTTGAACCACTCCACCACCGCCGCCGGACCCGCCAGCAGGTGATGGTACGTCGTGCGCCAGATATCCACGCGCACACACAGGGGCTGCAGGAGACGGAAATACCACTCCGCCGGCTCGACCCCGGTCCGCTCGCCGGTCGCGGCGGCGAGCCGGTCCGCCCACGGACCCTCGGCGGCGATCTGGCGCATCAGGCGGAGGGCGGGCCTATCGAGGTTGTCGGGCATCTGCACGGCCAGGGCGCCGCCGTCGACGAGCTTCGCCGCCAAACGCGGGAACAGATGGGCGTGATCGGGAATCCACTGGAACACCGCATTGGCGAGGATCACGTCGAAGGGGGCCGGCGCATCCCACGCCTCCACCGCGCCGATCTCAAATGGAACGCCGGGCAGGCGGCGGCGCGCGGCCTCGATCATGTCCGCTGAGCTGTCGAGCCCCGATACGACCGCTCCAGGGAAGCGCTCGATCAGGACCTCCGTCGAATTGCCCGGGCCACACCCCAGGTCGATCGCGCGTTCGGCGGACTCGCGCGGAACGGCCGCCAGCAGATCGCGCACCGGCCGGGTGCGCTCCGCCTCGAATGCGACATACTGCCGGGACGACCAGGTCATGGCGTCGTTGTGCCCAAGACCGAAGCACCCCACAATATCTCGTAGGGAACGAAACCTGATTCGCTGTCGAGTCAGCGATTCGGACGTGATTCGTTTCGGCCTCGTTCCGCTCTTCGCAGCATCTTTGTTAACTCGCGGCCAAGGCGCTGCCGCGATTGCGTTTGATCCTTCCGTCAGCCACATGGAGGGACGTCATGAGTCATCGTCCGACGGGACAGGCGCCCTCCCGGCTCGTCGCGGTTCTGGGACCCACCAACACCGGCAAGACGCATCTCGCCGTCGAGCGCATGCTCGGCCACGCCTCGGGCATGATCGGCCTGCCGCTGCGCCTGCTGGCGCGCGAGATTTATGACCGCGTCGTGCGGGCGCGGGGACCGCGCGCGGTCGCCCTGATCACCGGCGAAGAGAAGATCATCCCGCCGCGCGCGAACTATTTCGTCTGCACGGTCGAGGCCATGCCGATGACGCGCCAGGTGGAGTTCCTGGCCGTGGACGAGGCGCAGCTGGTCGCCGACCCCGAGCGCGGCCACATCTTCACCGACCGCCTGCTGCGGGCGCGGGGGACTTTCGAGACGATGTTCCTCGGAGCCGGGACCATGGCGCCCCTGGTGCGCCGCCTGCTGCCCGGCGCCGAGATCGTCGAGCGGGAGCGCTTCTCCACCCTGACCTACGACGGCGCGCGCAAGCTCACGCGCCTGCCCCGGCGCAGCGCCGTGGTCGCCTTCTCCGCCGAGCAGGTCTACGCCGTGGCCGAGCTGATCCGCCGGCAGAAGGGCGGCGCGGCGGTGGTGATGGGCTCGCTCAGCCCCCGCACCCGCAACGCCCAGGTCGCCCTCTACCAATCGGGCGAAGTCGACTTCCTGGTGGCCACCGATGCGATCGGCATGGGGCTGAATATGGACGTGGACCATGTGGCCTTCGCCGGCCTGGACAAGTTCGACGGCAAGCGGCGCCGTCCGCTGTATCCCCACGAGGTCGGCCAGATCGCCGGACGCGCCGGCCGCTTCCGCCGCGACGGGACGTTCGGCGTCACCGGCGGCTGTCCGGCGATGGACGAAGAGCTGGTCGAGGCGGTGGAGGGCCATCGGTTCGCACCGGTCGAGGCGGCGTTCTGGCGCAACAGCGCGCTCGACTTCGATTCCCTCGCAGACCTGATGCGCTCGCTCGCGACGCCCGCGCCGCGGGAGGGACTGAAGAGCGCCGACGAGGCGATGGACGAGCGCGCCCTGCGCCGACTCGCCGCCGATCCTGAGATCGCCGACCGCGCGCGCGACCGCTCCGTGCTGCTGCGCCTGTGGGACGCCTGCCAGACCCCCGACTTCCGCAAGATCACGCCTGACGAGCACATGGTCCTGGTGCGGATCCTGTTCGACCACCTGAGCACCGGGCGCCGCGTCGTGCCCTATGACTGGATGGCCGAGCAGCATCGCCGGTTCGACCGGCTGGACGGCGAGATCGACGCCCTTTCCACGCGCCTCGCCGGCGTGCGGACCCTGGCCTATGTCGCCAACCGGCCGGACTGGCTGGCCGACGCGCCGCACTGGCGCGAGTTGACGCGCCAGCTGGAGGACCGCCTCTCCGACACCCTGCACGAGAAGCTGATGGCGCGGTTCATCGACCGGCGCACGAGCGTGCTGATGCGCAGCCTGGGCGCCGGCGAGGACCTGCTGGCCGGGGTGGGCGCCGACGGCATGGTGACGGTGGAGGGCCAGTTCGTCGGCCGCCTCCACGGCGTGCGCTTCGAGCCGGCGCAGGGCTCCGGCGCGCTGGAGGCCCGCACCCTGCGCGCGGCCGTGCAGAAGGCCGTCGGCCCGGAGGTGGCGCGACGGCTCGGCCGCCTCGCCGGCGACGGCGACGAGGCCTTCGCATTCGACGCGTCGGGCGATGTCCTGTGGCAGGGCGATGCGGCCGGCACGCTCTGTGGCGGCGATCCGTTCAAGCCCTCCGTGCGCCTGCACGGCGAGCTTGGGCCGCCGCTGGCGCGCGAGCGGGCGGCCCGGCGGCTGGAAGCCTTCGTCGCCGGCGAGGCGAGCCGGCGGCTGGCCTCGCTCAAGGCCCTCTCGGACGCCGTGGCCTCCAGCAGCCTGAAAGGCCTGGCGCGCGGAATCGCGTACCGGCTGCTGGAGAGCGGCGGCGCCATCGACCGGCGCGCGGTGGAAACCGACCTCGCCCACCTCAGCCGCAGCGAGCGGCGCGCCCTGCGGGCTCTGGGCGTGCGCTTCGGCCAGTTCGCCTTGCGCCTCGAGCAGACCGCGGAGGCGGCGCCCCTCGCCGAGGCCTTCGCCCGACTCGCCGCTCCGGACTGGCGTCCCGGCGGAGCCGGCCCGGTGCGGCTCACCGCGCCGATCGCCGCGCAGAGGGCGATGGGATTGCGCGGGCTGATCCGCGTCGGCGCGCTCGCCGTGGCCGCACAGTCCCTGGACCGCCTGTCGGAGCACCTCCAGTCGGGCCGTCAGGCGGACGGCGCCTTTCGCCTGAGCGACGCCCAGCGCGAGAGCCTCGGCTGGAGCGAGGGCCAGGCGCGGGAGATCCTGCACGGCCTGGGCTATGTCCCCTTGCGGTCCCGCAACCCCGGCGACTCGGGGGCCTGGCGGCGGCGGCGCTCGGCGACGGCCATCTCCGCGGCGCCGGAGCGGCCGCACTCCCCCTTCGCCGCCCTGGCGGCGCTCAAGCCTGCGCCGAGCCGCGCCCCGCGCCGCCGGAGACCGAAAGCAAGGCGCGCCCATGGGTGAGGACGCCTGCCGGATCGACGTCTGGCTCTGGCGGGCCCGCTTCTCGAAATCCCGCGCGATGGCGGCCCGGCTGGCCGAGGAGGGGCGCATCCGGCTGGCCCGCAACGGCGTGCAGACGCGCCTGGACAAGGCCTCGCGCACCGTGCGCCCGGGTGATGAGCTGGTGTTCGCGATCGCCGGACGGCTCACGGCGGTCCGCGTGGTGAGCCTTGGCGAGCGACGCGGGCCGGTCTCCGAGGCGCAGGGCCTCTATGCGCCGCTCACCCTTTCCGGGGCGGATCAGGCGCAGAACGGCGAATGATCGCCGGATCAATCGCGCGCCGCCATTGACAAACGGCGGGCGCGCCTCAGATAGACCGCCGCCCGTCTAGCGACGGCGCGGCGCCCGAGCCGTCCATTCCTGATCCGAGCCCCTGGATGACCTATATCGTCACCGACCCCTGCATTAAGTGCAAGTTCATGGATTGCGTGGAGGTCTGCCCCGTCGACTGCTTCTACGAAGGAGAAAACTTCCTCGCGATCAATCCGGACGAGTGCATCGACTGTGGGGTCTGCGAACCGGAGTGCCCGGTGGATGCGATCAAACCCGACACTGAAGACGATCCGGACGGAAAGTGGTTGCGGATCAACACTGAGTATTCAAAGGTCTGGCCCAATATTACGCTCAAAGGAACGCCGCCGGCCGACGCCGAGCAATATGAGCGCGAGACAGAAAAACTTGACAAATACTTCAGCGAGAAGCCGGGCCAGGGCTCCTGAGGCCAAGCTCGCGCGAACTGCGCCCTTTCGTCCTGCGGCGCCCGGACGCGGGTCGTCACAAAGCCTTTAAGGGTTCGGCCAGTTGTGGTAAAAGAACCACATCGGGTCGCCGCCCGCACGCTGAGATTCGCGTGCGCCCTGCGCCCGAGGCTCATGGGCCCACGCGTGAATGGCCTCGCGACGCAGCGAGGCTTCCGTCGCCCCGTGGGCGGGACCTTTCAGGCCCCTACACCCCCTGAAGATCGCCGGCGATCGGGCCGCCGGGCCGGCGACGCATATTGGAAGGAGATCAGACATCATGAGCCTTAAGAGCGGACACGAATTCTGCGTGGGCGACCACGTCGTGTACCCCGCGCATGGCGTGGGCGTCGTCGTGGGGGTCGAAACCCAGGAAGTCGTGGGGATGGCGCTCGAGGTCTATGTGATCACCTTCGACCACGAAAAGATGACGCTGCGGGTGCCGACCAAGAAGGCCCGCACGGCCGGACTGCGCGCCCTCGCCGAGGGCAACATCGTCGTCCAGGCCCTGACCACCCTGAAGGGCCGCGCCCGCGTGAAGCGCACGATGTGGAGCCGGCGCGCACAGGAATACGAAGCGAAGATCAATTCCGGCGACCTGATTTCCATCGCCGAGGTCGTGCGCGACCTGCACCGCTCGGAAAGCCAGCCCGAGCAGTCCTATTCGGAGCGGCAGCTCTACGAATCGGCGCTCGACCGCATGGCGCGCGAGGTGGCGGCCATCGAGCGCATCGATCGCGACGCCGCGATCGAGATGCTGCACAAGTCGCTGCGCAAGGCCGCCTGAGCACCTTTTTCGAAAGGTTCGCCCCGCGCCAGGTCCGGCCTGGCGCAGGCGTCGCCGTTCGTCAGGCCTGCTCGACGGTGAGGTCCGCCCCTCGCCGCTCGGGGCCGAACAGCACCACCACGATGATCAGCACCGCCACGACGCCCGCCGTGACCGCGAGCGCGAAGCCGTAGTCGCCGCCGCGCGCCTTGGCCAGGTTCGCCTGGCCGACGATCAGGCCCGAGGCGAGCAGGTTGCCCATCTGGTAGACATAGCCGGGGAAAGCGCCCCGCGCGTCCGACGGCGCCAGCTCGTTGAGGTGGGCCGGCACCACGCCCCAGGCGCCCTGCACCGCCGCCTGCATAACGAAGGCGCCGGCGGCCAGCAGGACCAGCGTGTGGGAGAAGGCCCACAGCGGGATCAGCACCACCGAGGCCGCCGCCGCCACGACGATGGCCCAGCGCCGGCCGAGCCGCTCCGACCAGGCGCCCATGATCACCCCGCCGAAGATCGCGCCGACGTTGCCGATGGCCGTGGCGAGGCCGACCTGGCCGGTGTCGAAATGCCGGGCGCGCAGGAAGGTCGGATAGAGATCCTGCGTGCCGTGGCTGAAGAGGTTGAAGCCCATCATCATCACGGCCAGGTAGAGCGCGATGCGCCAGTGGCTGCGGAAGGCCCACAGCCCCGCCAGGCCCACGGGCACGCAGATGGCGTAGATCAGGGTCGTCACGCCCACGCCGGTGAAGATCGAGATCATCGAGGGCGCCACGGCGACGAGCAGGGCGACCGCCCCGACGCCCCAGATCTGCAGCGGATGCGCCGGGCGCGCGGCATGGCGGGCCGCCTCGAACGACGGCGACTCCTTCACCGTCAGGAAGATCAGCGCCGAGACCATGGCCGGAGCGACGCCGACGACGAACATGCCGCGCCAGCCGATCTTGTCGAACAGCAGATAGAAGACGAGCGCCGCCAGCAGATAGCCGACGGCGTAGCCCTCCTGAAGGAAACCGCTGACTATGCCTCGCGCCTTCGCCGGAATGCTCTCCATCGCCAGCGACGCGCCGACGCCCCACTCGCCGCCCATGGAAAAGCCGAACAGGGCGCGCATGACCAGCAGGACCGCCAGGCTGGGGGCGAAGGCCGAGGCCAGCTCGAATCCGGAATAGAGCAGGATCACCGCCATCAGCACCGGCCGGCGGCCGTAGCGGTCGGCGAGCTGGCCGAAGAAGAAAGCGCCGAAGGGCCGCGCCGCCAGGGTCACTGCACTGGCGGCGGTCACGGCCGGCACGCTGGCGTGGAAGTCCCGCGCGATGGCCTGGAACATGAAGACCATCAGGAAGAAGTCGAAGGCGTCGAGCGCCCATCCGGCGAAGGCGGCAAGCGTGGCGCTCCACTGGCGCCGGTCCATTTCCCGCAGCGAATCCAGCATGTCTCGCCCTTCGACGTCCCCCGAAGCTTGTCGATGGCGGCTTTTGGCTTCGCCGTCGAGGGCGAATGGGCGCGGGCGGGGCGTTGGACGTTGTGGAAAGGCGCCCCGCCGGCCTAAAAGGCGGCGGCCCGTCCCGTTAGCTCAGCCGGATAGAGCATCGGTTTCCTAAACCGGGGGTCACAGGTTCGAGTCCTGTACGGGACGCCACCCGTCGCCCGTAGCTCCGCCAGGAGCGAAGGAAGGCCGACGCCGCGTGTGGTGCGTCTACTTTCTGGAGCTGCCGAACGGAGACATCCACGGCAGGTCAGTCCGACCAGCAGAGTTCGCCAAGAAGCGCTCAGCTCCGCTGGCGACGACGCCAGCGCGGGCGAAGGCGGATCGCACGCGGGGGTTCGGGGGTTTGACCCACTTTACGGGAGCTGAGCTTGCGGAACGCCCTGGCAGCGGTTGGAAGCACGGCGGTCCTGCTGACCGCTGCGGGCTGCACCACCTATCACGAGACGCAGCCTCCGCAGAGCGCCACGCAGCAGCTTCTGGAAAGCCACGCCGCGGAGATCGCGGCGGACCGGCTCGCCGCGGATCTGCCGCGCGCGTCCGCGGTCTTCGTGGACGCCACTCACCTCAAGGGTGACGGATCGGACTACGCCCTGGCCGCGATAGAGGCCTCCCTCCTGCGGCACGGCATGATCCTCACGCCAGACCAGAAGGGTTCGAAGATAACCCTGGCGGTCCGGATGGGGGCGCTGTCGATGGACCAGAAGGACACGGTATTCGGCCTGCCCGCCGGCAGCGTGCCGATCCCGGGCACGGTGACCGCCTTCCCGATCCCCGAGATCTCGTTCTATTCGACCTATCTGCGGGTTGGAAAAGCCGAATTCGCAGCCGTCGCCTACGACACCGCAACCGGCGCACCGATCGCCTTCTCGGGCCCGGTGGGAGGCGAGCGCCGCCTGGTGCAGCGCCGCTACCTCACCTTCTTCGGCGGCGGTCACAGGCTGGAGGCGCCCGCGGACGACGGGGCGAACTGACGTGCCCCCCTTTTCCACGGCCAAGCCGGCCGACCACAGAGCGTTTGTCCTGCCTTCCGGGCCAAGCTACATCGGCGCTTGCGCGTCGCCGGATTCCGCGCGCGGCGGGGACGCGCTTGCCACATGAGGAGGGACGTCTTGGCTCTGATCCAGAAGAATGGACTGCTGCGGACCCTGATGACGGCCGGCGCCGTCCTCTCGGCGGGCGCCGTGGTCGCCGCCGGGCTTTCGGGGGCGGACGCGCTGAAGGACCGCCAGGCGCACATGAAGGCGATGGGCAAGGCCGCCAAGGCGATGAGCGACGAGCTCAAGACGGGCAAGGCGGACCCGGCGGTGATCAAGCCCGCCGCGGACAAGATCTACGCCAGCTCCAAGATCATCCTGACCTGGTTCCCCAAGGGGAGCGGACCGGAGACCGGGTTGAAGACAAAGGCCCTGCCGGTGATCTGGACCGAGCCGCAGGAGTTCCAGGCCAAGGCGCACGATCTTCAGGTCGCGGCCGCCAACCTCGACGCCGTCGCAGGCAGTGGCGACATGGCCAAGGTCGGACCTGCGGCGAAGGCGGTGGGACAGGCCTGCCACGCCTGCCACGAAAAATTCCAGGCGAAGGACAAGGACGACTGAGTTGGCGGCGGACGCGTCCGTCACCGACACGTCTCCGGCGCGGGCGCGCATCTGGGACCTTCCCACGCGCGTCCTGCATTGGCTGCTGGCCCTGCTGATCCCGTTTTCCTGGTGGTCGGCGACGCACGACCACCTCTCCTGGCATCTGCTGTCGGGCTATACGATCCTGGGGCTGCTGGCGTTCCGGTTGCTCTGGGGGGTGTTCGGCTCGCCCACGGCGCGCTTTGCGCGGTTCCTCGCCGGACCGCGGACCATCGCCGCCTATGTCGGCGGGCGGCTGGGACGGGTGGTGGTGGGACACAATCCCCTGGGCGGATGGAGCGTGGCGGCAATGCTGCTCGCCCTGGCGACCCAGGTCGGCCTTGGACTGTTCAGCATCGACGAGGACGAGATCTACGAGGGCCCCCTGTCGAAGTTCGTCGACTTCGACACCGGGCGGGCCATCGCCCATTGGCATCACAAGGTGTTCTGGGTGCTGATCGCCCTGATCGGAGTTCACCTCGTCGCCATAGTGGTCTACGCCCTGAAGCGGCGGAACCTGGTGGGGCCGATGATCACCGGCGTCGGACGCCTGGCGCCAGGCGTCCAGGCGCCGCCGCTTGCGCCGGCCTGGCGGATGGCGGCGGCGGCGCTGGTCGCCTTCACCCTCGCCTGGGTCGTCGCGCACGGGCTTCGGCTGCGCTGAGGAAAAGGGGGGCGCATGCGCCAGTGGATGATCGACGCCTTCGCCGCAGGCCCGTTCAAGGGCAATCCGGCCTGCGTCCTGGAGCCCCTCGACGTCTGGCCGGACGACGGCTGGATGCAGGCGCTCGCGGCGGAGAACAACCAGGCGGAAACCGCCTTCCTGCGCCGCACCGGCGATGACCGGGTGTTCGACCTGCGCTGGTTCACTCCCGCCACGGAGGTGAAGCTGTGCGGCCATGCGACGCTCGCCAGCGGGCACGTCGTCCTGGAGGAACTGGGATTGGACGGCTCGGAGGTGGGGTTCGACACCCAGTCGGGACGCCTGACCGTGAGGCGGGCCGCGCAGGGCTACGAGATGGACTTCCCGGCCGATCCGCCGCACCGCATCGACGAGCCGGAGAACCTGGCCTTCGCCATCGGCGCCGCGCCGGTCGAGGTCTGGTCCGGGCAATACGTCGTCGCCGTGCTGAAGGACGAGTCGGCGGTCCACCGGGCCTCGCCGGACCTGCCGGCGATCAAGGAGATGACCTTCTTCGTCGAGAAGGCCGGGGCGGGCATGCTCGCCATCACCGCTCTCGCTGACCCGGGCTCGCCCTATGACGTGGTGAGCCGCTTCTTCGCCCCCGGCGCCGGGATCCCGGAGGATCCGGCGACGGGTTCGCTGCACTGCATGCTCTCGCCGCTGTTCGGCGACAAGCTCGGCCGCGACACCCTGCGCTTCCGCCAGGCCTTCCCCGGCCGCGGCGGGGACCTGGAGTGCGAACGGTGGGGCGAGCGGATCCTGCTGCGCGGCGCAGCGGTGACGATCGTCGAGGGCCGCCTGCGGATCTGAAGGACGACAGGCCGCGGATTCCGGGACGCTGTTTCGTCCGTTCTCGTTTGTTTTCGGCTCTGGGCGCGCTATATTTCAGAGCAACCATACCGCCCGGCCGAAAGGCCGGGCGCCGCTGTTTCTGGAGAGGCCGTTGACCGAGATCCTGATGCCCAAGGCCACCGCTGTCTGGCTGGTGGACAACACCTCGATGACCTTCGACCAGATCGCGGACTTCTGCGGCCTTCACCCGCTGGAGGTGAAGGGAATCGCCGACGGCGAAGTGGCGCGCGACATCCGCGGCGCCGATCCGATCGCCAATGGCCAGCTCACGCGCGAGGAGCTCGACCACGCCCAGGCCGATCCCAACTATCGCATGAAGGCGCAGAAGAGCCGCCACGCCGAGGTGCTGAAGCCGGCCAAGAAGGCGCCGCGCTACACGCCGGTCTCGCGCCGCCAGGATCGCCCCGACGCGATCGCCTGGTTCGTGCGCAATCACCCCGAAGTGACCGACGCCCAGATCGCCAAGGCCCTTGGCACCACCAAGTCGACGATCGATCAGGTTCGCAACCGCACGCACTGGAACTCGGTCAATATCAAGCCGGTGGATCCGGTCTCGCTTGGCCTCGTCAGTCAGCTCGAACTCGACGCCCTGGTCCGCCAGGCGGCGGACAAGAAGCACCGCGAGGACGCGCGCCGCCGGGTCGAAGAGCCCGAAGGCCCGACGCTCTCGACGCCTGCAGAGACCTCCGAACCCCTCGAGGCGTCGGCCGACGAGGAGACGGAAGTCTAGGGGGAGCGCTCATCGGCGGTCGCCTCGAGCAGGCCCACTGAGTCCGTCCCCCTGAATTTCGTCATCGCCGGGTTTTAAGGCGTCGGCGGAGGTCGCTCTCGCCTCAATGGGTCCGCGTTCGGAGGGATTCCATCTCTTCCTTGAGTCTGAGTTTCTGTCGCTTGAGCTCCCGGATCCGGATCGCGTCGGCTGCCGGTCGGCTGATCTCGTCCTGGATCGCGCGCTCGAGGGTCTGATGCTTCATACCCAATTCGCGCAGACGGGCCTCGATAGCCATGGGGCGCAAACTCCCTGTGGTAGGTTCTGACCAGCAAACATCAACACGCGCGCCGCCGATCTGTCAGATCACATATGGTTGCTGTCGGGCTGTTCGAGGACGGAGGGTCAATGGTGAGCACCGAAGGCCAACGGCGCCTGATCGTGGGCATCTCCGGCGCCTCGGGGGCCGTGCTGGGCGTGCGCGCGCTCGAGGCGTGCCGGGAGCTCGGGGTGGAGACGCACCTGGTGGCTTCCCGGGCCGCGATGCTGACGGTGGCGCAGGAGACGGGCCTCACCGCGCCAGCCCTCTACGCCAAGGCGGACGTCCGCTACCCGCCCTCGCAGATCGGCGCCGCCATCGCTTCAGGCTCCTTCCGCACCGCGGGCATGCTCGTCGCTCCATGCTCGGTGCGGACGATGAGCGAGATCGCCACGGGCGTGACGAGCTCCCTCCTCACCCGTGCGGCGGACGTGACGCTCAAGGAGCGCCGGCCCCTGGTGCTGATGGTGCGGGAAAGCCCACTTCATCTGGGACACCTGCGCACCCTGGTCGCCCTGGCGGAGATGGGCGCGACCATCGTGCCGCCGATGCCCGCATTCTACGCAAAACCGGCCAGCGTCGCTGAACTGGTGGACCAGCTGGTCGGTCGCGCGCTCGATCTCTTCGGATTGGACTGGAGCGCCGTGCGCCGCTGGGGCGAAGATCTCGAGACGGTTGGCGGGGACGGCGCGGGAGAGGCCGAATGAGGACCTGGGACTTCGTCCTGCGACTCTACGGCGGCGAGGGCGTCGAGCCGGCCTGCCTGGCGCTGCAGGATGAGCATGGCCAGTGCGTCCCCCTGCTTCTCTGGCGAGCGTGGACTCTGGCGGAGGCGCGCCCCGTGGACGAACAGGTCCTGGCTTCGGCGGTGGCGATCGCCCAGACCTGGCATGCCGAGGTGATCGAGCCGATCCGCACGGTCCGCAGGCGGCTGAAGGCGCCCCTGCCTCCGGTGGATGACGACGCGCGGCTGAAGTTCCGGCAGGACATCTCCAGGCGCGAGCTGACCGCCGAACGCCTGCTGATCGACACGCTGGAGACCTTGACGGGTCGCCCCGGCGACGCCCTGCCGGCGCCGCTCACGGAGCTGCGCCGGACAAGCGAGGCGTGGGGCAAGGCGGCGCCGGAATCCCTGCTGGCCAAGCTCCTTCCCGTCTGACGCGGGCGCTCCTGCGAGTTCCGCTCGCGGGCGCAATCTGCTAAGGCTGACGGGCCGCTCACCGATCAGCGTGCGGCCGAGGGCTGGGCATGGACGGCGAAGCCGAGGACGATCTGACGGATCTCCATCTCGCCATCGCGACGGCGCGGGAACGCCACGCAGGACTGTCGGCCGAAGTGGAAACCCTGCAGGCGCAGGCCCAACCCGACCAGGTCCGGCTTGCCCGACTGAAAAAGCAGAAGCTGGTGCTGAAGGACCAGATCGCCCAGCTGGAGAACCTGCTCATGCCCGACATCATCGCCTGAGCAGCGGAATCCCGCGCGCCGCCTTGCCCGGGGCGCGGCCATCCATCATATCGCGGCCCATGGACGAAAAGCAGCTTGCCGAGGTGGTCAGGTCGGCCCTGGCCGCCGGCGCGGACGCGGCCGAAGTGGTGTACGCCGAACGCCAGGCGCTCTCGGTGACCGTGCGGCTGGGATCGCTCGAGGAGGTCGAGCGGGAGGAATCACGCGACCTCGGCGTCCGCGTGATCGTCGGCAAGCGGCATGCGTCGGTCTCCGGGTCGGACATGTCCGAGGCCGGTCGCAGCAAGCTGGTCGAGCGGGTCGTGGCCATGGCGCGGCTGGCGGCCGAGGACCCGTACACGGGCCTTCCAGCGGTCGAGCGCCTCGCCCGCGGAGCGGGTCCCGACCTCGACCTCTTCGACCCGAGCGCACCCACCGCCGAGATCCTCGAGGCGCGCGCGCTCGCCGCCGAGGAGGCGGCCCGGGCGGTCCCCAAGGTCAGCAACTCCAACGGCGCGTCGGCGACCTGGTCCTCAGGAAGCTGGCGCCTCCTCAACAGCGACGGGTTCAGCGGGCTGCATCGCGGCACGAGCTCCTCGCTCACCGCCAGCGCCATCGCCGGCGAGGGGGGGACTATGGAATCGGGCTACGAGGGCCGCGCGATGCGCTGGCTGGACGACCTGCCGGCGCCCGAAGCGATCGGCGCGGAAGCGGGCCGACGCGCGGCGGCGAATCTCGGCGCACGGAAGATCGCCTCCACCACCGCCCCGGTGATCTTCGAGAACCGACTCGCCGGCGCCCTGCTCTCGCCCCTGATCGGCGCGATCGCCGGACCGGCCGTGGCGCGCGGCGTTTCCTTCCTCAAGGACAAGCTCGGCGAGAAACTCTTCTCTGACGCCATCACCCTGATCGACGACCCCCACCGGCCCCGGGGCCTGGGCTCTTCGCCGTTCGACGACGAGGGGGTGGGCAACGAAACCCGCAAGCTGATCGACGCCGGCGTCCTCACCACCTGGCTGCTCAACTCGAGCTCGGCGCGCCAGCTGGGCCTTCAGAGCACCGGCCACGCCTCGCGCGGCCTTGCCGGTCCGCCCGGCGTGTCGCCGTCGAACCTGAAGCTGTCGCCGGGCGAACTGGACCTGGCCGGCCTGATGAAGTCGGCCGGGCGGGGGCTGCTCGTGACGGGAATGTTTGGTCCCTCCTTGAACGCCAATACCGGCGACTGGTCGGTCGGCTGCCAGGGCCAGTGGTTCGAGGAGGGCGAGATCGCCTATCCGGTCACCGAGATCACCGTGGCGGGCAACCTGCTGGACATCTATTCGCGCCTCGTGCCCGGCGCGGACCTGCTGCAGCGGGGCGCCTCGGAGACACCGTCCCTCCTGGTGGACGCCCTGGCCATCGCCGGGCGCTGAGGCGGTTTGGAGGATCGCAAGGATGAGTGAACCCCAGCTTCTCCACCTGGTGATCGGCGGCGAGCTCGAGGAAGTCGGAGGCGCCCGGTTTCGCGACCTGAAGAAGGTCGACCTGGTGGGCGCCTACGCGAGCTACGCCGAGGCGCGGCGGGCATGGCAGACCAAGGCTCAGGCGACCGTGGACAACGCGCTGATGCGCTATTTCATCATCCACGCGCACAAGCTGCTCGACCCGCACGAGGATGGCGGGGACCACCCTACTCACGCCTGAGCAGGCGGTCGGTCAGCAGCTTGCCCCACCACTGGGCGCGGAACTCCGCCTTGAGCCGCACGGGATCGTAGTCCGGGCTCGTCACCCAGTCGGTGAAGCTCAGACCCTGCGGCTCGCCTTCCTCCAGATAGCGCTCGAAGATGTAGTCGAGGACGCCGGTGAGCCCCGCGCGCACGTGCAGGTAGCGCGGGGAGAGCTGGTCGAGCGCCTCGCGGATGCTCTGGCCCTCGCGGAAATGCTTGTAGAGCACCGCCATGATTCCGGCGCGATCGGCGCCGGACTTGCAGTGCATCAGGGCCGGATAGCGCAGCGTCTCGAACAGCTCCCGCGCCGCCAGGACCTTCTCGGCCGTCGGCACGTCGCGCGAGGCGATCACGAAGTCCACCAGCTCGAGCCCCAGGCGGCGACAGGCGTCGACTTCGAGCGCGCGGAAGCTCGTCGACATGCCGCCGCGCAGATTGATGATCGTGCGGATGCCCCGCGCCTTCCACGCCTTCAGCTGAAAGGGCCAGGGCTGGTTGGATCGCACGAGCTCGTCGCTGATCCAGTGCGCGTTGGAGAAGCCCAGGCGCAGATAGGCGTGGTCCTTCCACAGGTGATCGAGGACGGTCCGCCATCGCCCGGCGGGGGTGGTCAGGTCGAACTGGCTCAAGGCGGATGCGGTCAGTCGCGTCGGCCGAACAGGGCGTCCGCGGCGGCGCGCCCAGCCTGCTTCTTGTCGAGCTGCGCCTGGACGCGGCCGATCTCGGCCTCTAGCAGGGCGATCCGTTCCTTGAGCTCCTCGATGCCGAAGAGGTCGAGGTCCTCGCGGGAGAGATCGATCAGCAGCTGACCCCGGGCCCGCCTGGCCTCAGCAGGTTCTTCGCTCACGCGGCCTCCTTTGCCGTCGTTGTCCGCAGCCGCTATCTGACCTCGCCGCGGCTCGCGCGCAACCTTGGCAGGAGACCAGATGACCCAGACGCAGATGGATGCGGTCGAGATCGAAGGCGGCAAGGGACCGGCCGAGGCCTTGCGGCTGGCGCAGATCCCGGTCCCGCAACCCGCGGAAGGCCAGATCCTGATCCGGGTCGAGGCCGCGGGCGTGAACCGGCCCGATATCATCCAGCGCCTGGGCTTCTATCCGCCCCCGCCCGGCGCGCCGCCGACGCTGGGCCTCGAAGTCGCCGGCGAAGTGGTCCGCGGAGCGGGTCGCTGGCGCGAGGGCGACCGCGTCTGCGCCCTGCTGGGCGGCGGAGGCTACGCCCAGTTCGCGGTCTGCGATGCACGCCACGCCCTGCCGATCCCACCGGGCCTGTCGGTGGTGGAAGCCGCAGGGCTGCCCGAGAC
>DATBEN010000003.1:0-52077 GCA_036276055.1 Caulobacteraceae bacterium | reverse complement strand
GGAACGGCCTTCTCCGGGACAGCCAGCACCGGGGCGATCCCGTCCGCGTAGCCGATGTCGAAGAGCATGCCCTCCGAGAGCACACCCTTCATCTTGCGCGGCGCTAGGTTGACGACGAACAGCGCCTGGCGGCCGACGATCTCCCGAGGGTCGGCGCGCTCGGACTTGAGGCCCGCGACCACGGTCCGTTCGTGATCGCCGAAGCTGACCCGAAGGGCGACCAGCTTGTCCGCGCCGGGCACGTTGTCGGCGAATCTGATTGTGCCGACGCGAACGTCGATCGCCTCCACCTGATCGATGGTGATCATCGGCTTGATGGCTGCAGGCGTCATGTCCCAGGCCTCCGGCGATCCTTCACATTTCCCTTGAGCGCCGAGGCCGTAACGCGACAGCTACGCCGGCCCATGCACGCCGCGGACCGTAGAGGCTTGCAAGCCTCGCCATTGGCCGCGTCGCGCCGACTCGCTCGAGCTTAGCGTCTTTGCTGCTGGGACCGAGGTCATAGGGCGCACCTATGGCCTCCATCCAGACAAAGTATTGGAGGGCGCCCGCCCAAATCCCGACAACCCGACTCCGCGCAGGCTCAAGTTCCAATCGGGACGACTGTGCACGCGATTTCGCGAAAATGGGGGTGGGTGATGAGAAACGGGCTCAAGGCCGCGCTGCTGGCCGGCGTGGCCGTGAACGTGCTTGGCGCCGGGATCGCCTGGGCCGGGCAGGCTTCTGCTCCTGTCGGGGCGATGGCGACGGCGTCGAACGCCTCAGCGCCGTCCGACGCCGACTCGGCGGCGGTCTCCGAGATCGTCGTCACCGCCCAGCGACGGGCGGAGAACATCCAGGACGTTCCCCTGACGGTGCAGGCTTTCACCGACAAGACTCTGGACCAGCTCAACGTCACGAACCTGGAAGACCTCCTCAAGTACACGCCCAACGTCAGCTACGCCAACAACGGTCCTGGCCAGGGCAATATCTTCATGCGTGGACTGAGCGCCGGTTTCGCCGGCAACCAGTCCAGCGCCACGATCTCCAGCTTCCCGAACGTTGCGCTATACCTGGACGACCAGTCCATGACCTTCCCTTCGCGCAACGTGGACGTCTACGTCGTCGACATGCAGCGCATCGAGGTGCTCGAGGGTCCCCAGGGCACCCTGTTCGGCGGCGGCGCCGAGGCGGGCGCGCTGCGCTACATCACCAACAAACCCAACCTCGAAGAGTACGAAGGCAAGGTCGAGGCCAGCTACGGCTTCCAGACCCACGGCGATCCCATCGCCTATGGCAACGCCGTCATCAACATTCCGATCGTCAAGGACAAGTTCGCGATCCGCGCGGTCGTGTACGACGACCACCAGGGCGGCTACATCGACAATGTGCCGAGCACCTTCACCCGGTCCAACCAGGATCTCGGTAACTTCTATTTCAACAGCAAGCCGACGGGCGGCGTCTGCCCGAATGGGCAGCCGGCCGGATCGGCGGGCCTCTGCACCACCACCAACGCCACACAGGTCAACAACTCAAACGTCGCCAGGAACGCCCAGAACCCGGTGACGACCCAGGGCATCCGTGTCGAGGCTCTCTACGAGATCAACAACGACTGGAACATCCTGATCGAACAAAGCCTGCAGAACATGGACGCGGAAGGGCTCTCGGTGGAATACCCGACCGGTTCCGACTTCCAGCAGTTGCAGCCGCTCCAGGTCACCTCGTTTGAACCCTCGTATGATCATGACAAATGGGAAAACACGGCGTGGACGGTCAATGGTAAGATCGGCGACCTGAAGTTCATCTACACCGGCGCCTATTTGGTTCGCCATATTTCGCAACAAATGGACTACAGCAACTACTCCCGTAGCGCCGGCGGAATGTACTATGAATGTACCGGTGGCTCCACGGGTTGGGGCGCCGCCTCGCCTCAATGCTACTCGCCCTCGGTTTACTGGCAGGATACGGTGAAGAACACGCACTTCACGGAAGAAGCGCGTTTGAGTACACCGGATAACTGGCGTCTTCGCGGATTGGTCGGTGCGTACTACGAGCAGTTCCGCATCGATGACGTGATGAACTTCAATTATAAGACAATTCCGGCCTGCACTCCGCAGAACCTCACCGCGGCGCTGGCGGGGGGCCCGGTATGCGTCGCCGACGTGAGGACCGACCCGCTTTCGACCGCGAACGATCCTGGAGTTCGCGGCGACTCCACCGCTTTCGGCGAAGACACCCAGCGCGGCTATGATCAGACGGCCGTGTTCGGGTCAGCCGAGTTCGACCTGATCCCCCACGTCCTTACCATCAGCGGCGGAACGCGCTGGTACCACTATTCGGAATTCGAGGTGGGCTCGCAGTACGGGACCGGGACCTCCTGCCTCAACGTGCCTAACGGCGAGTGCGCCGGCGGCTTGGTCAACATCAACGCCGCCAACGACCACGTCGTCTATTCGGGCTTCAAGAGCAGCGCCGGCCTCCAATGGCACATCAATTCCGATGTGATGGCCTATTTCAGGTTCTCCCAGGGCTTCCGTCCTGGAGGCTTCAACAGGTCACAGAAGGCTGTGATCCCCGGCGTCGGCGGCGCCCAGTACCTGGAGCCGAATTCCTACGCCCCCGACTCGCTCACCAACTACGAGATCGGCCTGAAGACCGAACTGCTGGATCACCGCCTGCAGCTCAATCTGTCGGCCTATGACATGAACTGGGATAACGTCCAGATATTGTTGTACAATCCGACCCTCGGCATCAACACGACCTTCGGTCTCAACGGGCCCGACTATAACATCAAGGGCCTCGAAGCCCAGTTCGTGACGCGCCCGATCCCACCCCTCACCTTGCAGGGTTCGGCGTCCTACAACCATGCCAGCCAGTCAAACTCGCCCTGCCTGATGGGCAACATCCCGGGCTCCCCCGCCAACGGCAGTTGCATCACGGAGACGATCCTGAAGGGCAGCACCAGCCTGTCGCCCTTCGCCAACCCGTTCGGCGTGCTGGGCTCCGTGCCAGCCTTCTCCCCGACCTTCCAGGGCAATATCCGCGCCCGCTACGACTGGACCATCGGCGTCTACAAGGCCTACGCCATGGTCGGCGGGAACTACATGGGCAGCATGTGGAACCAGCCGGCCACCTACCCGTCCGGCGAGGGCGTGCTGATCCCCTTCACCACCTACCTGAGGTACCTGCAGCCGGGCTACGCGACGATGGATGCCTCGATCGGCTTCGTGAAGGACAACTGGTACGTCGAGCTGTACGCGAACAACCTGACCAACACTTTGGCCAGCACGTTCACGTCCTCCGCCCAGTTCATCAAATCGGAGGTCCCGCTGCGGCCGCGCGTCGTCGCTCTGAAGGTCGGCGCAAGCTTCTGAGGACCCTTCCCTGCCCTGCGCGCCGGCGTCCCGGCGCGCAGGCGTTCGAGCCGCGCGGCGACTCGTCCTAGGGCGCGTTTGCGCGCCTTTGCGCCCCACGACATCAGGTGAAGCTCCAATGGCGTTTTCGGGCACAGGTCGAGGTCAGCCGCGCTTCGACCTGGCGGTGATCGGGGCGGGCATCGTTGGACTGGGTCACGCTCTGGCGGCGGTCCGACAGGGGCTGAAGGTCGTGGTGATCGACCGCGATCTGCGGGCCAATGGGGCCTCGATCCGCAACTTCGGTTTCGTCACTGTCTCTGGCCAGCCGCGCGGCGAGGTCTGGCGGCTCGCCCGGCGGTCGCGCGACATATGGGCGGACATCGCCCCAGGCGCAGCCATAGGCATCGAGCACCATGGACTGGTGCTGACGCTTCGTAGGCCAGAGTCCGTCGCCGTCGCCGAAGCCTTCCTCGCCACGGAGATGGGGGAGGCATGCGAACTGCTGACGCCGGCGGAGCTGAAGAGCCGGTTCCCGCAGATCGGCGCCGAGGACGCCCTTGGCGCCCTGTTCAGCCCCCATGAGCTGCGCGTCGAATCCGTGACAGCGGTGCCCCGCCTGACGGACTGGCTGGCCCGTGAACATGGCGTGACGTTCCGGATGGGCGAGACGGCGCTCAAGGCGGAGCCGCCCATCGTCGCCACCTCCCGCGGCGAAGTGCTCGCCGATCGGGTTGTGGTGTGCCCGAACGACGACTTTTCCACCCTCTTTCCCGAGCGGATCGAGGCCTATCAGCTCCGGCGCTGTCGCCTGTCGATGCTGCGGCTGGCCTCGCCCGGCTTTCGCTGGCCTGCGGGCGTGATGAGCGACCTGGGGCTGCTGCGCTATCGCGGATACGCCGATCTTCCGGAGGCCGTCGCGCTGGCGCGCCGGATCGAAGGCGAGCAGCCCCGCGCCCTGGCCCACGGCGTCCATCTCATCGCCGTGCAGGACGCCGACGGCTCCCTCGTGGTGGGCGACAGCCACCACTACGACGACCTTCCACCTCCGTTCGCCCCGGCGGAGGCCGAAGCGTTGATCCTCGAGGAATTCCAGCAGGCGACGGGGCTGGCGGCGCCGCCGGTGATCGCGCGCTGGACCGGCGTCTATCCGGTTTCGGAGCAAAGGCCCTATCTCGTCGACAAGCCCTCGCCCCGGGTCCGTCTGGTAATCGTGACCAGCGGGACGGGCGCATCGACCGCCTTCGCCATCGGCGAGGCGACGATCGCCGAGCTTTGCGGATCCTGAGGACGATGGGAGTTGGACCATGAGCATGATCAAGGCGGTCGTCTTCGACTGGGCCGGAACGATGGTGGACTTCGGCTGCCAGGCGCCGGTTGATGCCCTGATCGCAGCCTTCGCCGCCGAAGGCGTGAGCCTCTACGACGAGGACGCCCGCCGCGACATGGGCCGGGCCAAGCGCGACCATGTGGGGGCCCTGCTGGCGCATGCGCCGGTGGCCGAAGCCTGGACGCAGGCGAAGGGCGCGCCGCCGGAGGAGCAGGACGTCGAACGGGTCTATCGCGCCCTGGAGCCTCTGATGGCGCAAGCAGCCGCACGGTTCAGCGACCTGATCCCCGGTGCGGCCGCCGTCGCCTCGGGCTTGCGCGCGCAGGGGGTGCGGGTCGGATCGGGCACTGGCTACACGCGGCAGATGATGAACGCGATCCTGGGCCGCGCGGCCAGCCAGGGCTACTCCCCGGAGGTGGTGATCTGCGCCGGCGAGACGCCGTCGGGGCGGCCCTCGCCGCTCATGCTGTGGCAAGCGCTGATCCAGCTCGACGCGTGGCCGGCCAAGCTCTGCGTGAAGGTCGACGACGCCGAGGTCGGGATCGAGGAGGGCCGCGCGGCTGGCTGCTGGAGCGTGGGCGTCGCCGCCTCGGGCAACGGCGTTGGGTTGAGCCTGGAGGCGTTCGAGGCGCTCGGCGAGGAGGAGCGTCGCACGCGCATCGGACGCGCGGCCGACTCGCTGAAGACGGCGGGCGCCCACCTGGTGATCGACACCGTCGCCGACCTGCCCGTCGCCCTGGCGAAAATCGAGCGCCGCATCGCCGCCGGCGAAGGCCCCACGGACGACTAGGCGACCGCCAGACGCTCCAGCAGGAGCCGGTAGTGCTCCAGCCCCGGGATGGCGAGGTCAGGAATCTTGCCTGCGTCGTCCCAGCGCCTCAGCCGCACAGCGTCGGCCGCGGAAGGGCTGCGCTCGAACACGGCGCGTTGCTCCGGCGTGAATCGTCCACCCTGCAGCTCGAGGCTCAGGCGTGAAGCAGGGCTGAGCGCCTCCTCGTAACCAGGCTCCGTCGCGCACAGATACCGCTTGGCGGCGACGTGGAGGGCGACAGGACCCGCCACGTCCGGACCGAACCACTCCTTAAGCATTCGTGCGCCGTGGACCTCGTGCCGGGCGTCGCGCCCCACGCGTTCGGCGACGTCGCCGCGGCCCTCGAACAGATGCCCGATGTCGTGCAACAGGGCGGCGGTCGTGAAATGGTCGCTCGCGCCATCCTCCGAGGCGAGGAAGGCGCACTGCAGGGCGTGGTCCAGCTGAGAGACGTTCTCGCCATAGAAGTCGGCGCCGCGCTCGGCGAACGCCTGGAAGATCTCATCCACGAAACCGGCCGACATCGGACTCCTCCTGACTCGCCGCGCGATCCAGCCTGGCGAGGGTGGCGTCGAGCCCATCGACGTCCGCATAGCAGCCGCGAAGCCAGCGCGGGGTCTCTCGCGTGAGCGCGCGCCGCCCATGCAGGATACGTCGATTGTCGAAGACGACCATGTCCCCTGGCGCCAGCCGGCGCTCGAAGATCGCGCCAGGCGAACAAACGCGGCGGCGGAAGGCAAGGTAGGCCTCGTACCAGGCCTCTATCGCCGCGGGCTCGCCGGGATCCAGGTCGAGTGAGCGGTGATTGAGCCGGACGGCCCGGACGGCGCCAAGCTCATCCAGGGACAGTACCGGCGCGGCGTGCGACCAGCGCGAACTGGAGGCTTCCGCATAGGCGAAGCGCACTGGCGTTCGCGCCAAAAGGTCGAAGGCCGACGGGGCGTCGCGCCGCAAAGCCTCGGCGTGGGCGAAACCGTCGGCGAACAGGCTCTCCCCGCCCGCCTCGTCCACGACGATCGCATGCAGCAACTGAAGGGTCGGCGGCGGGTCTCGGTAGGGGTTGTCGGTGTGAAGGTCGAGACCGAGATCCGTGTAGGCCAGATTGCCCGGCGCGGCCTCGACCCTGACGTCGAATGTCCGACCATAGTTGGTCTCGCGCACGAAGCCGAACCTCGCGACGGCGCGCTCCACCGCCGACGGATCGGCGCCGGCGCCCGACAGGATGGCCAAACCCTGTCGCCTCACCCGGCCGAGCGCTTCGCCCATTGCGTCATCCTGGAGGAGATAGGCCTCGAATGGCGTCGGCGGCGCCTGCGCGACCGTCTCAGGCGTCTCCCACAGCTCCACAGCAGGTTGGTCCAGAGAGCTGCCGGGTCGAAGGCGGCCCGCCGCGATCCGCCGCTCGGCGGCGGGGTGCGAGAAGCGCAGGCCCAGGCCATCGGCGTCGGCGACCACCGCTTCGATGGATACGGGGCAATCGAGCGACGAGGCGCTTTGGAAACGCTGTCCGCTCACCGCGTCGCGCGCTTCGTCGGCGTGATCGAACAGCCAGGGCGCGGTAAACTCGCGAGTGACGCCGTCCGCGAAGACGACCATGACGCGACGACCAGCGGCCTCGATACTCGCCTTCGTGATCACCAAAGCCTCCCGGCGACCGGCCCATCGGGCCGCCGACTTATCACGCCGCGCTCATGCCGACGCGAGCGCGGGCCCCTGCCTGACGCTCGTTCGCGGCGCCGACGGCGGGCTCGGAGGCACCCCGCCGATCGGGCTCAGGCCTCTCAGCTCCGCGGCGCTCTCCATCACCGCCCGCATGAGAACCGTGCGCCGGCGTTCCGTCAGGCACACCACATATTCGGCGAGTTCGGGCGAGCGGACGCTGGGATCCAGGGGGACATAGGCGATCCTCGGGTCGGGAGGGCATTCCGAGGAGATGAACATCCCCACGCCCAGGCCCAAGGCGACGCCCTCGCGAATCGTCTCGCGCGTGTGCAGTTCCAGCACGTCGGTGGGCGCGACGCCCGCCTGGCTGAGGAGGTGCTCTATGGCGATGCGGGTCCGTGAGGACGGCTCGCGCACGAGCAGCCGCGTGTCGGCCAGGGAGGTGAGTGGGAAGAAGCGGTTCCTGGCGTGAACGTGGCCGATTGGCACGGCCACCATCAGCCGGTCGGAGAAAAGCGGTTCGTAGGTGAAGCGGTTGTCCCCCGGCGGATCGCTGATGATTGCGGCGTCGACCTGCGCCTCTGTCAGGGCCTTGATCGTCTCGCGCGCATTGCCGATCCGCACCTGGATCGTGAGGTCGGGGAAACGCGCGAGAAGGCCGGCCGCCATGCGCGCGGCGTAGATCGGCGAATCCGATCCCAGCCGGGCCGAGATCGGCCGCTGGTCGCTATCGTCCTTGAGGAAGCCCTCGATGACGCTCGAGGCGGCGAACAGCCGCTGCGTCAGGGCGAAGAGTTCCCGGCCGGCTGGCGCAGAGGCGGCTTGCGGTCCTCGAACAGGACCACGTGATAGCGGTCTTCCAGCGCCTTGAGCTGCTGCGAGAGGGTGGGCTGCGCCAGGCTGAGGCCCCGCGCAGCACGACTGACGCTCGCGGCGCTGGCGATGGCGTAGAAGGCGCGAAGATGTTGGTAGTTCACCGACACGGCAAGAACCGCCCCCAAGACCCGGCGGAGTTTGGCGCAGTTGCGTTACGCTTTCGTGACCCCGCCGCGCCGTTTGCCGATCCTGAAATCGGACAGAACGCAATCTCGTCAGTTGACTGATGACCCAGACCGAGCGGCCGATCACACCGCCCGGCGGCGGTAGTCGACCAGCGCGTCTCCCAGCGCGTCCTCGAGCGGGGTCAGCCAGGACTCGTAGTTCCTCCATTGGTCCAAGCCGTCGCGGAAGATCGGGCGGCGCACCTGCTCGGAACTGGGCGTTCGGACGCTACGCTCGGTCTTGTGGAACTCCAGACAGGCGGACTCGAACGAAAGCCCGCAATGGTCCAGCAGCCGTCGCACGCTGCCTTCCAGGTCGTCGATCACGTCCTCGTGGAGGACGCGCAGGACCCGGCCGGGCAGCACCTCGTCCCAATGGTCCATCAGATCGAGATAGGTACGGTAGTATCGGGCGATGTCCTCGACGCTGTAGGTGAACTCCTGCCCTTGGGCGAAGAGTTGCTTGAGATTGCTGAAGCAGCAGGACATCGGGTCGCGTCGAGCGTCGACGATGCGCGCATTGGGCAGCATCAGGTGGATCAGACCGATGTGCCGGAAATTGTTCGGCATCTTGTCGATGAAAAAGGGCTTGCCGGTCCTGTAGGTGGCCGTGTCGGTGAGATATTTCTCCCCCAGCCGGCGAAGCTCCGCCGCAGCGAGGCCCGCCAGCACGCCGGGATAGCGCGGATCGTCCGGATCATGGTCCCGGCCCTGCAGATCCAGCACCATGGCCTGGATGTCCGGCAGTTCCTGGGTTCCCTCGACCTGGGAGTTTGAGGCCAGGATCTGCTCGATCAGGGTCGAGCCGGATCTCGGCAGGCCGACGATGAAGATCGGATCGGGCCGTGGGTCGCCCCAGCCCGTCCTGGAACGGAAGAACTCGCCGGTGCAGACCTCCTTCTGCCTGCGGGTGTTGGTCTCCATGATCTCGGGGCGATAGCGGCTTTCGGAGCGCTTCAGGGCGTTGCCGCGCTCGTAGTAGAGCCAGGACTCTTCGATCGCATCGCGGTCCTCGAGGCCTTTTCCCAGGGCGAAGCACAGGTGGTAGCGGTCGACGAGGGCGATCGCCGGCTCGGCTTCCTGGGCCCGCATGAGCGCGATGTCCTCGTCGGCAAATCGATAGGTCTTGAGGTTGGCGAGGCTCCAGTAGGCGTCGCCGAAGTCCGGCTTGGCCGCCGCGGCGGCGCGGTAGGCCTCGATCGCCTCGGGCACACGGCCCACCGTCTTGAGGGCGTGCCCCAGCCACAACCGCACGTCCGCCGATTGCGGTGCGTCCGCCATCATCCCCTCGTAGAGGGCGATGGCCCGGGCGTGGTCGCCCAGCCCGACGGCCGCCGTGGCGGCAAGGGACCGGTAATCGAGATTGTGGGGATCCATCTCCAGCAGCCGCCGGATCTGCTCGTCCGCCTGGCGATGCTTGTGCCGCTGCGCGAGGGTCTGGGCGTAGTCGTACCGCGCCGCCAGGTGGTCGGGCGCGAGGACCAGCACCGCCTCGAGCAGCACCTCGGCGTCGTCGAGTACGTCGCGGGCCATGCCGATCCTGGCGAGCAGGCGCATGGCCTCGGGATGGTTGCCATGTCGAAGCAGGAAGGCGCGGATGACCTGCTCGGCCGGCGCGAGGTCGCCGTCGGAAAAGAGGGCCGTCGCGGTGAGCACTTCGGCCGGCAGGGCCTTGAGAGTGGCTACGTGCTCCGCCGCCATGGCGGCGCTCTCGGCCTCGCCGGTCATCCGGTAGAGGCCCTCGAGCATGCGCCAACTCATCGGCAGCGCCGGATTGATATTCACCGCGCACAGGAGCGCTTGGATCGCCCGGGGCGCGTCGCGCAGAGCCACCTGGCACAGCCCCCGCTCCTGGTGCATCCGGCTGAACCTGGGCTGGAGGATCTCCAACCGGTCCAACGTCGCCAGCGCCTCGGCAATGCGCATGAGGTGGCGCTGGCTCGTGGCGACGAGCAGCAGCAGGTCCCGGTTCTCCGGATAGTCGCGGACCAGGGCCTCGACCTGGCCAAGGACGTCCTCGTGCCGCCCCTCCTGCTGCAGCCGGCGCAGGCGAGCGAGCTCGCCTTCCACGACCGACGAACTGCCCGTGACGGCGACCGGGTCCATGGGCCTCTCTTGGGCGGGAGCCGCGATCAGCCCCCGAACAACTTGACCATCGGCTTCACACCCTGGTCGCTGTTCGCGGCCCGGCCAAGGTGCTCCTGGATGCCGAAAGCGTCCTCGATCGTGCGCAGCAGCGAGTAGTGGTTGTAGGGCGTGTCGTCAGCCAGGCGGCGAGGCCCGTGATTGGTAATCACGATCGTGGGGATATGACCCCCGCCGAAGTTGGAGATGGCGTCCGGCGTCACGCTGCAGCACCCTTCCCTCGTCTTCCCGGCGCCTTCGTCGAAGGTGATGACGATGGCGAAGTTGTCTGAGCCCTTCCAGGCCGGCGTGCGCTCGATGGCCTCCAGCAGATGGGCGACCTCGGCGTCGCCCCGGCGAATCAACCCGGCCTTGTTCTTGCCCTGGCAGTCCGCGGGGACGTTCGGCCCCGACAGGCCGTGCATCTCGTTGCACTGGTTGGGGACGATCAGGGCGAAACTCGGCAGGCGCCCGGACGCGAAGTCCTTGTCCAGCTGATCGAAGCCGACGATGCGCTCGGCGCGGTCGGGCGCGGACTGCACCTGGGCGAAGTTGACGAAGCCCGAGTGCTTCGAGGCGTACAGCGCCGTCCCCCGGCTGCCGTCGCTGATCTTGGGATCGCTGGCGATGTAGGTGAGCGAGCCGGGCGCAGGCAGGTCCTCGTAGTAGCCCTTCCATGACAGGCCGCGGGCGGCGAGCTGGTCGCCGAGGTCGCGCGCATGGACGGTGTGGTCGACATAGCCGGGCTGCGCCGAGCCCGCACAATTCGCGTCCGTCGAGCCTGGCTTGCAGTAGAAGGGATCGTCGTCGTGGATGCCGAAGGTGTCGCCGCCCAGCAGCGCAACATAGTTCGCTTCGCTCGGGTGGACCTCTCCATACATTCGTGTGGCGTCGCCGTACTCGTGCGCCAGGCGCGAGATGGTCGGCGCGTTCTCGCCGCCGACGATCTGGTCGTAGTCCTTGTTCTCCTCGATGACGACGAAGACGTGAGCGAAGCGGGGCACCCCTTCGACCTTCGGCGCCGTGCGCGCGCCAGCGGCGCCGACCGCGGCAAGTCCAAGCGCCGCCCCAAGGGCCATTGTCCACCGCATCATCCACCTCTCCTCCGAACCGTGTGCGGCGCAGGAACACCATGTTGATGACGATTTCGCGAATGGCCCCGCTCCGCCCCGCCTTGCGCGCGAAAACCACCCGGCGTAATAGGCGCGCCTTCCCGCCTCGCGGTGATCCTCGGTAGCTCAGTTGGTAGAGCAGGCGGCTGTTAACCGCCGGGTCGCAGGTTCGAGTCCTGCCCGGGGAGCCACCGGACGTGCTTGTCACCCCGTAAGCGGCTGAGAGGCCCCTTCTGTCGGCCCAGGCCTCGAAGGCTCGCCGCGACACCGGCGCCATCCACGCCTAGAGCTCCATCGCCAGAATAGGGCGCCGCCGGCCACCCAGCCATTTGCCTTGGGGCGGCTCCTTGCGATCCAATGCCTTCGCTCCGACGTTCAAGGCGATGACACCCGCCGGGCGCGGGCCGAAAGGCGGAGGGAGCGATCATGGCTGGAGATCCGCGCCGGTGGATGTGGGGCGAGGCGCTGGACCTCCTTGCCCGGGCCGACCGCCTGCATCGCCAGCTGTTCGAGTTGGGCCCGCAGGGCGCGCGGCGACCGTGTTGGGAGCCGCCTGTCGACGTGCTCGAGACCGAGCGCGAGGTGGTCGTGATCGCCGCGCTCCCGGGCGTCGGAGAGGAGAGCCTGAGCCTGGCGATCGAGGGCCCGGCTCTGCTGATCCAGGGCGAGCGGGCCCTGCCAGCGGAACTCGACGCCGCTGTGATCCACAGGATGGAGTTGCCGCAAGGCCGATTCGAGCGACGCGTGCCGTTGCCGCCGGGTCGCTACGACCAGGTGCGTCATCAGACCCGGGACGGCTGCCTCGTCGTCAGCCTTCGCAAGCACGCCTAGGGAGGCCGCTATGAACGACGCACCCCCCGCGGTTGAGCTCAGGGCTGGCGAACCGAGCGCCCGATCGCTTCCGGCCGACGCCTTCATCGTCCTACCGATGCGAACCGCCGTGCTGTTCCCCGAGATCATCGCGCCGATCACCGTGGGCCGGCCCGCTTCCGTCGCCGCCGCCCAGCAAGCGGTTCGCGAGCAGCGCCAGATCCTGTTGGTGCTGCAACGCCACCCGGAGGCAGACGAACCGAAGCAGGAGGATCTCCACGATGTCGGGGTGATCGCCAACGTGCTGCGCTATGTCGTCGCCTCGGAGAGCGAGCACCACCTCGTCTGCCAGGGCGTGCAGCGCTTCCGCATCACCGAGATGATCGAGGGCTGGCCCTACCTGGCGGCGCGGGGGCTCCACATTCCCGAGCCCTCGGACAACGGAACCGAGGTCGAGGCGAGGTTCGTCAACCTTCGCAACGAGGCGCTGGAGATCCTCGAACTCCTGCCCCAGGCGCCGCAGGAGCTCCGGCAGACCGTCGCGGCTATCACCCGGCCGGGTCTCCTCGCAGACATGGCGGCCGCCTACCTCGATGCGACGCCCGAGGAGAAGCAGGAAATTCTCGAGGCGATCGACCTGATTCCCCGGCTCGACCGCGTCAGCACGCTCCTCGCCCACCGGCTGCAGGTGCTGCGCCTGTCGCGCGAGATTGGAGCGCAGACCCAGGCGGCGCTTTCCGAGAGGCAGCGCGAGGTGCTGCTGCGCGAACAGCTCGCCACGATCCAGAAGGAGCTCGGGGAAGGCGACGCGACCGCCGTCGAGGTCGCCGAACTGGAAGCGGCCATCGACAAGGCCGGCATGCCGGAGGAGGTCCAGACCCAGGCCCGCAAGGAGCTCCGCCGCCTGCAGCGCATGCCCGAGGCCGCCGCCGAGTACGGCATGATCCGCACCTATCTCGACTGGCTGATCGAACTGCCCTGGGCCGCCCCCATCCCCAAGACGATCGACATCGCCGAGGCGCGCAGCATTCTCGACGCCGACCACTACGGCCTGGAGAAGATCAAGACCCGTATCCTGGAATACCTCGCCGTGAGGAAGCTCGCGCCGGAGGGCAAGGCGCCGATCCTGTGTTTCGTAGGGCCACCTGGCGTCGGCAAGACCTCGCTCGGCCAGTCGATCGCCAAGGCGATGGGGCGCAAGTTCGTGCGCGTGAGCCTCGGCGGCCTCCACGACGAGGCGGAGATCCGCGGGCACCGACGCACTTACATCGGCTCGCTTCCGGGCAACATCATCCAGGCCATCCGCAAGGCCGGGGCCCGCGACTGTGTGATGATGCTGGACGAGATCGACAAGATGGGCGCGGGCATCCAGGGCGATCCCTCCGCAGCCATGCTGGAGGTGCTCGATCCCGAACAGAACTCGACCTTCCGCGACAACTATCTGGGCGTGCCCTTCGATCTTTCGCGCGTGGTGTTCATTGCCACGGCCAACATGCTGGACACAGTGCCGGCGCCGCTGCTCGACCGCATGGAGATCATCTCGCTTCCCGGCTACACGTCGGGCGAAAAGCTCGAGATCGCCAAGCGCTACCTGGTCCCGCGCCAGCTCGAGGCGAACGGGCTCAAGCCCGGCCAGGCCGAGATCGAGGCCGCGGCGATCACCCGCATCATCGCCGGCTACACGCGCGAGGCCGGGGTGCGCGCGCTCGAGCGCGAAATCGGCCGTGTCATGCGCAACGCCGCCATGCGGGTTGCCGAGGGCGCCGCCGAGCATGTGCACGTGGCCGAAGCCGATCTGGAAGCGGTGCTCGGGCCGTCGCGGTTCGAGAATGAGGTCGCCATGCGCACCTCGGTCCCCGGCGTCGCCACCGGGCTCGCCTGGACGCCGGTCGGCGGCGATATCCTCTTCATCGAGGCCGCCAAGAGCCCAGGCTCGGGCAGGCTGATCCTGACTGGCCAGCTTGGGGACGTGATGAAGGAAAGCGCCCAGGCGGCGCTCAGCCTGATCAAGACCCAGGCGCCCCTGCTTGGGCTCGACGAGGCGGCGTTCGAAAGGGCGGATGTGCACGTGCATGTGCCGGCGGGAGCGACCCCCAAGGACGGACCGAGCGCCGGCGTGGCCATGTTCATCGCCCTTGCTTCGCTCTTTACCGGCAGAACGGTCCGCAGCGACACGGCTATGACCGGAGAAATCAGTCTGCGCGGGCTGGTGCTGCCGGTCGGTGGGATCAAGGAGAAGGTGGTGGCCGCGGCTGCGGCCGGGATCACGCGCGTGATGCTGCCGGCCAGGAATCGGCGGGACTTCGAGGAGATCCCCGCGGAGGCGCGCAACAAGCTGGGGTTCGTCTGGCTGGAGAACGTCCAGCAGGCCGTCTCCTCTGCGCTTTCACCAGTCTCGTCTCCCGATCTGGTGGCCGAAGAGGCGTTCAGCGGGCCGCTCCAATAGATAGGCGCGCACGGGATGATCGAGCACCTCGAAGCTGGCGGGAAGATCGTCGTTCTCGCGTCCTGAGTCGTGTCCGCACCTGTGGCGCTCGGCCCTGTTGGTGTAAGCGCGCGGCATGACCGAGCATGACCTCGATCCCGAACTGCATGGAGCGCGGATCAGCCTGCTGGGCTGCGAGGCCGTTCTGTTCGACGTGGGTGGAGCGCGGTTCGAGGATCTCCTCCAGAGGCGGGTCTGGACGACGTGCGAGGCCGCCGCCGAGCTCGAGGGCGTTCGGGAGGCCATCCCGGGCATGAACAACTTCACCGTTTCCTTCGACCCTGGCCGGTGGGACCCTCGCGCCATCGCATCGGCCCTGCGCCGGATATGGACCGGGGCCGAGCCCGCCGCCGGTGTCGGGCGGCTCTTCGAGGCGCCCACGATCTACGGGGGTCCGGTCGGAGACGAGCTGGCCGAACTGGCCGAGCGGATCGGCCTGTCGATCGAGGAGACGGTGCGGCTGCACGCCGATGCGGAGTATGTCGTTGCTGCGGTCGGAGCCATGCCAGGCTTTCCGTACCTGGCCGGGCTCGATCCGCGGCTGACCTGGCCCCGCCACGCCTCGCCCCGCCCTCGCGTCGCGGCCGGCACGGTGATGATCGGCGGCGCACAGACCGGCGTGATGCCATGCGAGGCTCCGACTGGCTGGCATTGCCTGGGCCGGACCTCGCTCGAGCTGTTCAACCCGGAGCGCGATCCCCCCGCTCTGCTCGCTCCCGGCGATCGCCTGCGCTTCGTCATCGAGGATATCCGGTTGTGATCCGGATCCTTCGTTCAGGACCGCTCAACACCATCCAGGACCTTGGCCGCGCCGAGGGCCGGCGCTGGGGCGTCTCACGGGCGGGTGCGATGGACACGGTGGCGCTTCGGACGGCCAACGCCCTTCTCGGCCAGGCGGCCGGCGAGGCGGCGATCGAGGTGGCGATCTTTCCCTTCGAGCTGCGCTTCGCAGTCGACTGCGCCTTCGCGGTCACCGGCGCGGGAGCGGCTACGCTGGATGGCCGCCCCCTCCCCGCCAGTTGGGCGCTGCGGGCCAGCGCGAGGCAGACGCTGACCCTGGACCAGGGTCCGCGGGGCGTCTTCGGCTATGTGGCGTTCGCCGGCGGGCTGGATGTTCCCGAGCGGCTCGGCTCGCGCGCCACCGATCTCAAGGGCGGTTTCGGCGGCGCCGACGGCAAGGGCCTGTCGTCCGGTCAGACCCTTCATCTTCGCCCCGGCGTGCAGGAGGCGGGCGTTCCCGCCGAGGGTTATGGCTTGTCTTTCGGCGCGCTCCCGGCGCGGCGGACAGGGACGCAGGGCGAGACGCGCGTCCGGGCCATCGCCGCAGCCGAGTGGGACGCATTCACGGACGAGGCCCGGCGGATCTTCGAGAACTCGCTCTGGACGGTCAGCCGTGACGTCAACCGAACCGGCTACCGCCTTTCCGGCCCTTCCCTGCGGACCCGGTCGCCGTTGGAGCTGCTCTCGCACGGCCTGGTCCCCGGCGTTGTCCAGGTCCCACCCTCCGGTCAGCCGATCGTGCAGATGGCCGACGCTAACACCGCCGGCGGCTATCCCAAGATCGCCACCGTCATCAGCGCCGATCTTTGGGCGCTGGCCCAGACGCGCAGCGGCGAGCCGGTCGGCTTCGATCTGGTGAGCTGGGAAGAGGCGATCGCGGCGATGCGCGAGCTTGATCGACGCGTGCTGGCTCTCGATATGGCCCTTCGCGCCGCGCGCGAGCGCAATGCGGCGGGCGCGTCACTGCGGATGTCCCAGGCCCAGCCATGACCCAGTCCCGAACCATCGATCTGAATTCCGACCTCGGCGAGGGCTATGGCCCCTGGTCGATGGGCGACGACGCGGCGATGCTCGACGTCGTGAGCAGCGCCAACATCGCCTGTGGCGGGCACGCCAGCGATCCGGAGACCATGCATCGCACGCTCGCCCTGGCGCGGGAGCGGGGGATCGTCGTGGGGGCGCATCCGAGCTATCCCGACCTCGCAGGCTTCGGCCGCCGCCGCCTGCCCTGCTCGCCGGGCGAAGTGGAACGGTTCACCGCCGCCCAGACCGGCGCCTTGATGGCGATCGCCGCCCTGGTCGGTCATCCGGTCCGCTATGTGAAACCCCACGGCGCTCTCGCCAATGTCGCCGCCGACGAGATCGAGACGGCGGAAGCGATCGTGCGGGCGGTGCGCGCCGTCGATCCGGGCCTCGCCATCCTCGCCATCTCCGGCACCCAGCTCGAGTTGTCCGCGCGGGAAGCGGGCGTGGCGGTCTACAGCGAGATCTTCGCCGACCGCGGCTACACACCCGCCGGGCGTCTCGTCCCTCGAGGGCAGGCCGGCGCGATGATCGACGATTCTGCGGCCGCGGCCGAACGGCTGTTGGGCTGGCTGGAGACGGGACGGATGCCCACGCGGGAGGGCGGAGAGATCACCCTGGCGGGCCATTCGATCTGCATCCACGGCGACAGCCCGCACGCCGTGGCGATGGCGCGGGTCGTGCGCGAGCGACTGACCGCTCGCGGCGTCGGCATCGTTCCCTTCCTCGAGGCCTCCCAAACGCGCGTGTAGCGTCGGCGGTGCGCCGACGCTACTGCACGGCCGCAGGGACCGCAGGCGCGGGCGTCTCCGGCTTCAGGTAGGTCGCGAGCCAGGCGTGGACCTCGTCATAGAAGTGGCGGCTGTCCTCGGCTTTGGTGATCCAGTGCCAGGCGTCGGGCCATACCAGAAGGCGGCTGGGGACCTGCTCCCTCTGCAGGACGGCCCACGCCTCGAGGGTGTTGTTGATCGGTACGCGGAAGTCGCGCTCGCCGACGCTCAGCAGGATCGGCGTCTTCCACCGCGCGGCGTAGGTGATTGGGCTCTGGTCATGCCAGATCGGGTTGCCCTCCCATGGCGGACCGCCATTGGTCACTTCGCGCTCGTAGTCACCGTCGCTGGTTCCCCACTGGCTGACGAGGTCGACCTCGCCTGCATGGCTTATCAGACACTTGAAGCGCGTCGTCGTCGCCTCGAGCCAGTAGGTCAGATGGCCGCCGTAGCTCGCGCCGGCGGCGCACATGCGGGCGCCGTCGATGAACGGATAGCGGGCCAGCGCCTCGTCGACGCCCTGCATGATCTCTTCACCGGGCGTCTTGAGCGGATCGCCCTTGATCGCCTGGGCGAAGGCTTCCCCCTCGCCGGTCGAGCCGGTGTAGTCGGTCATCAGCACGACGTATCCGGGCTCGGCGAGCAGGTGGTAGTTCCAGCGCAGTCCGATCTGATCGGGATTGGTGCTCGCCGCGCCGCCGTGGATCATCACCAGCAGCGGGTATTTCTTCGCCGGGTCGAAGTGCGGCGGCAGGACGATCATGTTGTGGATCTTCCGGCCCCCGTGACTGGTGAACCAGAAGTGCTCGGGCGGCGCCCAGTCGATCCCGGCAGCCTCGGCCACATCGAAGCTCGTGAGATTGGCGTGGCGACGCGCGCCCGGATCGATCCGCACCACCTCCAGCGGGCTCACCGAACTCCCCCACCGCGCGATCATCACCGGGTGGGCGGCGCGCTCGGCTATGCGCAGGCTCTCGTAACCGCCGGTCGCCGGCTGGATCACGGCCGTTGGATGACCGCCGGCGGCGTCGACGCGATACAGCCCCTCGCGGCCGGCTTCCGGAATCAGCATCCAGACGGTCCTGCCGTCGGGTTCGATGGCGAAGTCCTCGACCTCACGGTCGAATCCCGGCGTCAGTTCGCTCGCCATCCCGCCCGGCCACGCCATCCGCAAGAGCTGCGGGAGGTGATAGATCTGCGCGTCCTGGGGCTCGTACCTGTAATAGAGCCAGCGCCCATCCGCACTGAAGGTCGGCTCCTCGTACCGCCCCGACGCCGCAGTCACCACACGGGGCTCCCCGCCCGCGGCCGGCGCCGCGTAGATCTGGTAGCCGACGTGCGCGAAGCCGGCGTTCCATCGCGCGGTCGTGGCGATGAACAGGATCTCGGAGCCGTCGGGACTCCAGACAGGCGACAACGACGGACGCTCGTCGCCCTCTGTCCCGAAGAAACCTGGCGTCTGCGCGAGCCGCGTCGAGGCGAGCAGGTCGCGCGCCGGGGCGCCCGGTTCCAGCGGCTGGACCATCACCGTGGGATGCCGATCGTCGAGCCACTGGTTCCAGTAGCGGACAGGATAGTGCTCGTAGATCCGCACATTGTACTTGCGCGCCTTGTGCTCGGCGGCGGCCTTGCGATTAGCTGCGTCGTCCAGCGCCCCCAGCCAGACCTGGGACTCGAACAGGATGGCCTTGCCGTCCGGCCGCCACTTGGGAGCCGCCGCGCCGGTGGAGACGTCGGTCACGCGACGCGCCTCGCCGCCGGCGGCGATGTCGAGCACATAGATCTCGTCGGCATCGTCGCCCTCGCGCTTCGTGGCGAAGGCGATCTGGCGGCTGTCAGGCGACCAGGCGACGCCGCCCTCCGCCGCCTTGGTGTGGGTGATCCGCCGCGGCGCCGCGCTCCCGTCCGCCGGGACGAGCCAGAGATCGCTGACTTGCTTGTCCGCCTCGTACGAGGGCTCCACAACGGAGACGACGACCCATTTTCCGTCCGGACTTACGGCCGGCTCGCCGACCCGCTTCATTGTCCAGAGAGCTTCGTGGGTCAGGACGGCCTTGCCGGTTTGCGCCGTAGCCGGCGCGCCGCACATCAGGGCTGCGGCGCCCACAGCCGCGAAAAAGCCTGTCGCCGTCTTCATGCAATCCCCCGGGTCACGTTGGAATCGACCTGACAACAAGGACTTGCGAATGTCCACGACCCTGCGGGCGAGAGCGCGGAACGCCGCAAGCCTGGCCATTGGCCTAGGCCTGCTGGCGCTGGCCGGCTGCGCCGGTGGGCCGAGACCCGTTTACGAGGCGACGGCCCAACCCTACCCCCCGCTGTTCGTCGACTGCCGGGGGACGCCGGGACCTGCCCCGACCGTGATCCTCGAAGCCGGAGCGTTCGGAACCTCCGCCGACTGGGACCGCGTGCTCGACGACCTCGCAACGGGTGGCCGCGCGTGCGCGTACGATCGTGCGGGCCTGGGAAGCTCCCCGCCGTCCGTGGGGCGGCTGGACGTCGTCTCACGCGCGCATGAGCTCGGACGCCTGCTCGACCAGATCGGCGAGACCCAGCCGGTCATCCTAATCGGCCACTCCAACGGCGCCCTCTACATCCAGGCCTTCGCGCGACTGCAGCCCCAGCGCGTGGCCGGCCTGGTCTATGTCAACGGCGTGGGAGTCGACGACCTCCGCTATCCCCTGCTGATGCGGGAGCTTGCGCAGGAGCGGCGGCTGTCGCGCCTCGCCGCAGGCCTGGGCAAGGCACATCTGGCGGGCCTCGTGGCGGACACCCTGTCCGAGCCGGGCCTCTCGCCCGAAGCCGAAGAGCGCAAGCGTGCGTCCCTGACCTGTGTCCCCTGCCTGGAGACGGCGCGCGATGAGGATGTCCTGATCGTCGCGGGCCTCGAGGCCATCGCCACCCTGCCGGACGACGTGGGCCAGATCCCCACGGTCTCGATCGTCGGCTCGGAAGACCCGCCCGACTGGCGCGAGCCCCACGACTGGGCGCAGGCGGAGGAGGCTCCCGCCCTGCGCGCGAACATCCATTGGATCCTCTACGCACAGGGCGCCAGCCACGTCTCGCCGCTGGCGAGGGACAGGGCCTATGTGGACGCCGCGGTCGACTGGCTCAGGTCTTCCTACCGAACCCCGCCCTGAGCGACCGCGGCGAGTTCCCTACCAGGCGCCGACGTTCTCCATCTTCGACCAGGGCTCGGCGGGCGCCAGGGAGCCACCCTTCTGCAGCAGCTCGATGGAGATGCCGTCGGGCGAACGGACGAAGGCCATGTGGCCATCGCGCGGCGGCCGGTTGATCGTCACGCCGTGGTCCATCAGCTTGCGGCAGGTCTCGTAGATGTCGTCCACCTGATAGGCGAGATGGCCGAAGTTGCGGCCGCCCGTGTAATTCTCCGGATCCCAGTTGTAGGTCAGCTCGACCATCGGAGCCCGTCGCTCCTTGGCCATGTCCTTGTCCTCTGGCGCGCAGAGGAAGACGAGGGTGAAGCGCCCGTTGGGATTGTCGACCCGCTGGACCTCCTCGAGCCCCAGCCCCTGGCAATAGAAGGCCATCGCCTTTTCGAGGTCCGCCACCCGGACCATGGTGTGAAGGTACCGCATCGTCTTGTTTTCCGTTGCTAGGGGCCCGCGCGGTCGCGGTCTCTATCATTCCGCGGCGGCGAGCGCGCGTCCTGAGGCGCGATCATCTGCACGAATCTGACGCCGCCACAGGGCCGAATATTCCCCGCCTGCGGCCAGCAGCTCTTCGTGCCGCCCGCGCTCGACGATCCGCCCTCGCCGGACCACGAGGATCTGGTCCGCGTCCATCACCGTCGAGAGCCGATGGGCGACGACCAGCATGGTGCGGCCCGACCGGACCTTGCGAAGGGTCGCCTGGATCGCCGCCTCGGTGGGGCCATCGAGCGCGCTGGTCGCCTCGTCCAGAACCAGGAGCCGGGGATTGGCCATGAGGGCCCGGGCGAGCCCCACGCGCTGGCGCTCGCCGCCCGAGAGCTTGAGGCCCCGTTCCCCGACCATGGTCGCCATGCCGTCTGGCAGGCCGTCGATGAACGGCGCGAGTTCGGCGGCGCGCGCCGCCGCCCACACCTCCGCCTCGTCCGCCTTGGGATCGGAAAAGGCGAGATTGGCCCAGAGGGTGTCGTTGAACAGGGCCACGTCCTGCGGCACCAGGGCTGTCGCGCGGCGCAGCTCCGCCTGGGAGAGCTCACGCAGGTCCACGCCGTCCAGGGTGACGCGGCCGGTCTCGGGATCGAGCAGGCGCAGCGCCAGGCGCGCCAGGGTCGTCTTGCCTGCCCCTGACGGACCCACCAGGGCGATCGTCGTCCCAGGCGGCGCCGCAAAGTCGATCTCCTGCAGGCCCTGGCTGCGCCCGCCATGGCGGAAGCTCACGCCCTCGAAGCGCAGCTCCGCGCCGGCCTGGCTGGCCGGCGGCAGCCGCCGAGGATCGGCCGGCTCGCGGATCTCCGGCTCGATCGCCCGCAGCTCGAGCATCTGCTCCATGTCGATGAATGCCTGGCGGATCTCGCGGTAGTTCATGCCCAGGGAGAACAGCGGCCCGTAGACCTGCTGCAGGATGAGGATGCAGGCCGTGACCCCGCCGATGCTCATCCGCCCGGCGAGCACCTCGTTCCCCGCCAGGAGCACGACCGACAGCAGGCCGAGGTTCAACACGGCCGACTGCACCGTATTGAGCATCTGCAGCGAGCTGTTCGCCTTCACCGCCGCCCGGGCGTAGTCCTCCAGGGCGTCCCCGTAGAGGCGCACGAGACGCTCCTCGGAGCCGAAGCTCTTGATCGTCTCGTAGTTCATCAGCGCGTCGACGGCGAGGCCCGCGGCGCGGCTGTCGGCGTCGTTGAGCTCGCGCCGATGGCGGATGCGCCAGTCGGAGATGGCGAACGTGAAGACCGTGTAGATCACGATCGTGACCACCGCGACCGCCGCGAGGCGCCAGTTGAAGCGGGTGCTCAGGACATAGGCCGCCATCGCCAACTCGAGCGCCGTTGGGCCGAGGTTGAACACCACGCTGCGAAGCAGGAAGTCGGTGGAGCGCGCGCCGCGATCGATCAGCCGCGCCAGCGCCCCACTCTGTTTTCCCTGGTGGAAGTTCAGCGACAGGGACAGGGAGTGGGCGAAGGTCTCGGCCGCCGACTGGGCCAGGGCGCGCTGCGAGACCGGTGTGAAGATGGCGTCGCGGACGTAGGGCGTCGCCGCGGCCAGGAACCGGAGCGCCACGAATCCCGCGACGAGGCCAGCGAAACCGATCCACAACGCTGCGTGAGGTCCGCGCCCGTGCGCGAGCCGGTCGATAGCCCGCGATATCAGCAGGGGGCCGATGACGCCCGTCCACTTGCCGACGATGACGAGCCCTAAGGCCACGCCCAGTCGGCTCTTCAGGCGCGGCGCCCGCGACCGCAGGACCAGCCGCAGCAGGTCGGCCATCGACGACCAGAACCCGAATTTCGAGGCGCCCGCGGCCGGAGCCGGCGCTGCCCCCCTCGAGGCGAGATGCGGCGTCATGCGCTCCCTCCCCGCCCGAACACCAGGGTCGTCTGCACGCCCCCGGCGGGCGTCACCCAGACGATCCGCGAGGTCCCCATCGTCCGATCCGCCGCGAACGGTCCCTGGACGAGCTGCGGCAGGTCCGACAGCGGCGCGTCCACGCGGACCTTGGCCGAACCGGACGCCGCCTGCAGTTCGTGGTTCCCTGGCCCGAGGGGCTCGTCCAGGTCCAGGGCGAACCGGCCGGTCGCGTCGGCCATGGCGCGCCCGCGCGGGGCGCCGTCCACCAGCAGGTCGACCATCGAGCCCGGGAGCGCCCGGCCGGACAGCACGGCCCCGCCCTTGCGGTCCACATCCAGCGCTGTGACCGCGATCCGCGGCGCGCCGGATACGAGCACCACGGCGCCCGCTCCGGATCTCAGTTGTACGGCCAGCGCCGATGGAACGATGGCCAGGTAGCTCTCCGCCTGCACCACGCGGTGGTCCTTCGACATGGACAGGCCGAACAGGCGCACGCCTGTCGCTTCCGGGATCGAGAGCCTCCAGCGGCCATCGTCGCCGACGGTGGCGAACAGGGCTTGGCCGGTGGGGGTGGCGAGGCGGACCCGAGAGCCCGGATCGGCCGCGCCCTCCAGCCTTAGGCGTCCGCCCCAGGAGCTTTGGACGCCTGTCACCCCCGGCGGCATGCCGTACGCCGCCTCGCCCGCCGCGGAAGGTCCCTTCCCCGCCGCCGAAGCCGGCCGCACGGGGCTCGCCGGCGCGCACCCGACCAGGACCGCGAGGACTAGCGTGAGAGCGATGGTGTCTGGTACGGCCAACTTCAATCGATCGTCCTGCGCGCCTCGCGCCATCGCGGGACGCGTTCGGCGAGGCGAAGCGCGCATCGCCACAACACCGCTTTCTGGAGAAATTCGTCCAATATGTCGACCGCCGGCCCGGCCATCGGCTCCATCTGTGTTTATTGCGGGTCCTCGGACGCCGCTGATCCCGCCTGGCTCTCGGCGGCCGCCCGGCTCGGCCGCGACCTTGCCGCAGCGGACATCCGCCTCGTCTATGGCGGCGGGGGCGTCGGCCTCATGGGCGCCTGCGCTCGCGGAGCCTTGTCGGCCGGCGGGCGCGTGCTGGGCGTGATCCCCGAATTCCTGCTCGACCGCGAAGGCGTGGTTCCCGAGATCGAGACAGTGGTCGTCCAGTCCATGCATCAGCGGAAAATCCGCATGTTCGAGGAGGCGGACGCCTTCGCCGTCCTGCCCGGGGCGATCGGAACTCTCGAGGAAGCCATCGAACTGATCTCCTGGCGGCGGCTCGGCCTGCACGAGAAGCCCATCGCCTTCTGGAATCCCGACGGCTTCTGGGCGCCGCTGTTTTCGCTGTTCGACAGCTTCATCGATCGCCGTCTCGTTCCGCCGAGCTTTCGCCGGTGCTGGCTGGCGGTGGAAAAAGTAGAGGACCTTGCGGCCGCGCTGCAGGCCATGCCCAGCGGCGTCCGCGTCGACCACAACGTGGCGGCGCGCACTTGAGCTGAAGCCCCGCGCCCTGGGCGTCGACCTGCCGCTCACGCGGCGTCGGCTCGGCCGCGCTCGCTCACGCTAGTTTTGTTACATGGTCGAAATCGGACCATGAGATGAAGCGGTTAAACTCTGCCCCCTGGGGTCGGAATTTACTTCAGATTTTCTGCAATCGCAGTCGATCTGATCCAAACCGAACACCGACAACAACACACGGGCCTTACGCCGCCTAAGGAAGGAATGTGAAGACAGCGACCGTTCATCTTGGACTTCACAAGACCGGAAGCACTTACATTCAATCCACGGCGCATAAAAATTTTCACGCATTACTAGAAAAGAATCTCTACTTCCGACGGGAAGTCGGGTATCCGGCCCACCATCCGCAAGCCTGGGCAATACTCGAGCGCGATTTATCCGGACTCGACCGTATGATCGAGGAAGCGGAAATCGCCGGGGCCAGCGACCTGCTGATTTCCTCCGAGGATCTGGAGAGCCTCGTCTTCAAACCCGACCTCGCGATCGAGGTCGCTCACCGCCTGCTTGACGCGGACTACGATCAGGTGGTCTTCGCGATGTTCCTGCGCAATCCAGGCGAGACGTTCTGGAGTATCTACTCCGAGATAAGCAAACATCTGTACATCGATCCGATGTCCATGCTTACCGACGCCCTCCGCCTGGGGTACGTCTATGTCGAACGGCCGCATTCCAGAACGACAAAGTCGCCATATTGGCACTTTTGCTTCGATCACGGGACCTATATTCCACGGTTCCGCGACGCGCTGAGGCGGGATCGACGGGGAAACCAGCTTGGCGCCCGCGTCTACCGTTACGATGACGCCGACACCTTCCTCGGTCGGCGCTTCTTCGCGGATCTGGGCGTCCTCGACGCCATCAAGGTCCTGCCATCGGCCGCGGCGCGAAACGGACGGCTGACCCGCGACGCGGTCCAGGCCAACTATGTGGAGCGGGCGTTGCGCCAACTCACCCCAACGGTGGCGGGCAGCCTCGAGGCTGGCCTTCAGGAACGCACGCGGTTCTCCACGAACGAACGGGTGGCGATGGCGGACGCCATCGAGAACCGGTTCGGCCCAGGACTCTCTCGCGCCCTCTTCGCAGCTTGAGGCGCCCGGCCGCCAAGCGCGCGGGAGCGCGTCGTGTCTCCCAGGGTCGATCGGCCGCCTCAGTCGTCCCGATGAACGCGCTCCCGACGCTCGTGCCGCTCCTGCGCCTCGAGCGCCAGCGTGGCGATCGGACGCGCCTGCAACCGAGCCAGGCCGATCGGCTCTCCGGTCTCCTCGCAATAGCCGTACACGCCGTCCTCGATCCGGCGAAGCGCCTCGTCGATCTTGGAGATCAGTTTGCGCTGACGATCCCGCGTGCGAAGTTCAAGAGCGCGATCGGTTTCCGAAGATGCCCGGTCGGCGAGGTCCGGATGGTTCTCCGTTTCCTTCTGGAGATGGGTAACCGTCTCCCGCGATTCGCGGAGGATATCTTCTTTCCAATTCAGGAGTTTCTTTCGGAAATAGTCAAGCTGCCGCTCATTCATGAACGGTTCCTCTTCCGAAGGAATGTATTCTTCCTCTATCAACTGAACCGAAGATGCCTGCATCTACGCCTCACCTGTGCCTCCCCCGGCGCAGCCGAGCAGACTGCGGGAGCCGGGCTTATAGCAAAACCGTCATTGGCGGCAATGCGGCAGGAGCGTCCGTCCGGATAGAAGGCCGAATGCTTGGAACGGGAGCCGATTTGGCGCGTGGCAAGGCTCGTGCTAGGCGCCGCGCAAAGTTGAACGGAGGGAGCCGGGAATGAGGGTTTCGATTCTGCTGGCGGGCGTCGCCGGCGCGGTCCTGGCGGCCGGGCAAGGCTCGGCGCAGGCCGAACGGCCGCTGGTCGGGTTCACCGCCGACGGCGCGGCCGGCGAGCGTGCCCTTGAGGCGCGGTTCGACTCGAACCTTTCGGCTTCCGACATTCGCCAGCGACTGGAACTGATGTCCGCCGAACCCAACCAGGTCGGTTCTCCGCACGATAAGGCGAACGCCGAATACACCCTCCAGAAGTTCAAGGAGTGGGGCTGGGACGCTCACATGGAGGTGTTCCAGGTCCTCTACCCGACGCCTCGCGAGCAATCGCTCAGCCTGCTTGGCGCTCTGCCGTTCCAGGCGACCTTGACTGAGCCGCCGATCCCGGGCGATCCCAGCACCGACCGTCAGGAGGGCGGCCTGCCCGCCTACCTCGCCTATGCGGGCGAGGGCGACGTCACCGCGCCGCTCGTCTACGTCAACTACGGCATGCCGGCCGACTACGAGGAGCTCCGGCGGCTCGGCGTGGACGTGAAGGGCAAGATCGTCATCGTCCGCTACGGCGCGGGCTGGCGGGGCCTGAAACCCAAGCTCGCCTTCGAGCACGGCGCGGTGGGCTGCATCATCTATTCGGACCCGGCGGACGACGGCTACGCCACTGCGGAACCCTATCCGAAGGGTCCGCAACGCCCGGAGCGCGGCCTGCAGCGCGGCTCGGTCATCGACATGGCCATCGAGTCCGGCGACCCGCTTACCCCCGGGATCGGGGCTGTCGAGGGCGCGCCGCGCATTTCCCGCGCCGAGGCCAAGACCATCCTGAAGATCCCCGCCCTGCCGATCTCGTGGGGCGACGCCCAGCACTTCCTCGCCGCCCTCGAAGGACCCATCGCGCCCAAGGCCTGGCGTGGCTCCCTGCCCTTCACCTACCACGTGGGCGGCGGCCAGTCGGCCATGGTCCACCTGGTGGTGAGGTCCGACTGGAACATGAAGCCGCTCTACGATGTGATCGCCGTCCTCCCCGGTTCGCGCGAGCCCGACCAGTGGGTGGTGCGTGGAAACCACCGGGACGGCTGGGTGTTCGGGGCGGAGGACCCGCTCTCCGGCCAGACCGCGCTGATGGAGGAAGCCAAGTCGCTCGGGGCCCTGGCCAAGTCCGGCTGGCGACCCGCCCGCACGATCGTGTACGCCAGCTGGGACGGCGAGGAGGCCGGCCTCCTGGGATCCACCGAGTGGGCCGAGGCGCACGACAAGGAGCTGAAGAAGAAGGCCGTCGTCTACATCAACTCCGACGGCAACGGCCGTGGGTTCCTGCGGGTGGAGTCGAGCTATTCCCTCCGCTCGCTCGTGGACGGCGTGACTTCGGACGTGCGCGATCCGGAGACCAAGGTCTCGGTGCGCCAACGCGGCATCGCGGCGGCCGAGGTGGCTGCGGCGGCCCCGAACGCCTCGCCGGAGGCCAAGGAGACGGCCAAGAGCATCCGCGAGGCCGGGCAGTACCCGATCGGCCCGATGGGCTCGGGCTCCGACTATACGCCCTTCGTGCAGCACCTGGGCGTCGCCTCGATCAATCTCGGATACGGCGGCGAAGGCGCGTCAGGCGGTGTCTACCACTCGGCGTACGACACCTACACGCACTACGAGCGGTTCGGGGACCCGGGCCTTGTCTATGGCGTCGCCCTCGCCCAAACCGGCGGACGACTCGTGATGCGCGCGGCGGACGCCGATATCGAGCCGTTCGCCTTCGGCAATGTGGCGAGCACCGTCTCCACCCAGATCGACGACCTCGAGAAGCTCGCCTCCACTGAACGGGAGCACAGCCAGACCGTCGATCGCCTGCTCGGCGAGAAGGCCTACGCTCTCGCCGCCGACCCGACAGAGAGCTGGGGACCTCCCGAAGAGCTTCAACCCGCGCCGACGCTGGACTTTGCCCCGCTCAAGACCGCCGTGGCCCGGCTGAAGGCGAGCGCCCAGGCCTACGACGCGGCCGCGGCCCGCCCCGCGCCGGCAGACCGCCGCGCCCAGGCGGACGCCATCCTGCAGCAGACCGAACAGGCCCTCACCGATCCTCAGGGGCTGCCCAACCGGCCGTGGTACGTGAACCTGATCTACGCGCCCGGCGTCCTCACCGGCTACGGCGCAAAGACGCTTCCAGGGGTCCGTGAAGCCATCGAGGGGCGCCGCTGGGCCGAGGCGAGCGCGTATATCCAGCGCACGGCCGCGGCGCTCGACGCCCTCAGCGGGGACCTGGACAGGGCGACGCGCCTGCTGGCGCAATAGAAGCGAACCCCGTTCGGACGAATCCGTCTGAACGGGTATGATCTGCTCTAGATTCAAAGATGTAGCTGGTGGTTTGCATCTCTTCCGTGCAAACGCATCAGGCTCTGGCAACGAAGGAGACGGGCTCGATGAAACGGCCCCTGACGCGCGCCCTGACAGCAATGGCGGCGGTCCTCGCCACGCCAGCGATCGCAGCGGATATCCCGGGCTTCCCGGCCGACAAGGCCGCAGCCGAACGCGCGTTGGAGGCCCGTTTCGACGCGGGCCTGTCCGCCGAGGAGATCCGTGAGCGCATGCGCCTGATGGCGGCGGAGCCCAACCAGGTCGGCTCCCCGCATGACAAGGCGAACGCGGAGTACACCCTCCAGCAGTTCAAGGAATGGGGCTGGGACGCTCACATCGAGACGTTCGAGATACTCTACCCCACGCCCAGGGAGCAGTCGCTCCAGCTGCTGGGTCCCAACCCCTACGCCGCAACTCTCACCGAGCCGCCGATCCCCGGCGACGCGACATCCTCCCGCCAGGCCGGCGGCCTGCCCGCCTATCTCGCCTATGGAGGCGAGGGCGACGTCACCGCGCCGCTCGTCTATGTGAACTACGGCATGCCTGTCGACTACGAGGAGCTCCGGCGCCTCGGCGTCGACGTGAGGGGCAAGATCGTCGTCGCCCGCTACGGCGGCGGCTGGCGCGGCCTCAAGCCCAAGCTGGCCTACGAGCACGGCGCGATCGGCTGCATCATCTACTCGGACCCGGCCGACGACGGCTACGCCACGGCCGATCCCTACCCCAACGGTCCCTCTCGTCCCGAGCGCGGGATCCAGCGCGGTTCGGTGATGGATTCGACGCTCGGGTCCGGCGATCCGCTCACGCCCGGCTACGGCTCGGTCGCCGGCGCGCCAAGGATCGATCGCTCGGCCTCGCCGATGATCCTCAAGATACCGGCGATCCCGATCTCCTGGGGCGACGCTGTCCATTTCCTCGCGCCCATGGGCGGTCCGGTCGCGCCGAAGAGCTGGCGCGGCGCCCTGCCGATCACCTACCACGTGGGCGGCGCGGCGGGCGCGCCCGCGGTCCATCTCGTCGTCCGGTCCAACTGGAACCAGGCCACGATCTACGACGTCATCGCCATGATGCCGGGCGCGCGTCATCGCGACGAGTGGGTGGTCCGCGGCAATCACCGCGACGGCTGGGTGTTCGGCGCGGAAGATCCGCTGTCGGGTCAGACCGCGATGATGCAGGAGGCCAAGGCGATCGGGGCTCTGGCGAAGACCGGCTGGCGGCCGGATCGGACGATCGTCTACGCCAGCTGGGACGCTGAGGAGCCCGGCGTCATCGGCTCGACCGAGTGGGCCGAGACCCACGCCAAGGACCTCGAGCGCAAAGCCGTGCTCTACGTGAACTCCGACAACATCGACCGAGGGTTCGTGCGCGCGGAGGGAAGCCCCTCCGTCCAGGCCCTGTTCGACTCCGTGGTGGCGGACGTCCCCGACCCGGAGAAGAAGGTCAGTCTCGAGCAGCGCGCCATCGCCCGGCTCGGCATCGCCGCGACCTCACCCTCGGCCAGCCCTGAGATCAAGGCGGCGGCGCACGCCGCCGCTGGCGGGGAGCTGCCGATGTCCGCGCCCGGGTCCGGATCAGACTACGAAGTGTTCGTCCACCACCTGGGGGTCGCCGCGATCGACGTCTCGTTTGGCGGCGAAGGCCAGTCTGGCGGCGTCTACCACTCGGCCTACGACACCTTCGAGCACTACGATCGCTTCGGCGATCCGGGCTTCGCCTACGGCGTCACCCTGGCAAGGACCGCGGGTCGGATCGTGCTGCGGGCGGCGGACGCGCCGCTGGCGCCGTTCCGGTTTGCCGACGTGGCCAGCACGATCGCGGCGCAGGCGGAGGACCTGAAATCCCTGGTCCGCTCCGAATCCGAGCACGATCGGCTGCTGAACTCGCTGGTCGACGCGAAAGCATACGCCCTGGCCGCAGACCCCACACAGCCCTCTGGAAATCCCGAGACCCAGGCGTCGGCCCCTGACCTCGATTTCGGCCCGCTGGAAGCGGCGGTCGCCCAGCTGAAGACCAGCGCCGTGGCGTTCGACGCGGCGGCGGACCATCCGGCCGCCGACGCGCGGCTGGACGAGGCGAATGCGCTCCTTCAGAGCGCCGAACAGGCGCTCGCCCCGCCCGAAGGCCTGCCGGGACGGCCCTGGTATCGAAACCTCGCCTATGCGCCAGGCGTCTATACCGGGTATGGGACCAAGACCTTGCCGGCGATCCGGGAGCCGATCGAACAGCGACGCTGGGCTGACGCCGCGGCGGCGATCCCCCTCACCGCGGCGGCGATCGATCACCTCGCGAGTCGTCTCGACGAAGCATCGCGCCTGCTGACGCATTGAGCTAAAGCCTGCGTGCAGCCGACAAATGGTCCGATGATACGAGAGCGCCGAACCCGCATCGTCGCCACCCTGGGCCCCGCTAGCAGGGCGCCTGAAAGGGTGCTCGAACTGGCTCGGGCAGGTGTCGATATGTTCCGGCTCAACTTCAGCCATGGCACCCATGACGACCACGCCGCGGCGCTGGAGGCGGTCCGAGCCGCCGAAGCGGCGATCAACCGCCCCCTGGCGGCGCTGGGCGACCTTCAGGGGCCGAAGTTCCGTATCGGCCGGTTCCATGCGGGCGCGATCTCGATCGGTCCGGGCCAGAGGCTGCGCCTGGACGCCGATCCGAAGCCGGGCGACTCGCGCCGGGTCTTCCTGCCCCACCCGGAGGTGCTCCGCGTCCTTCGCCCGGGCGTGGAGATCCTGCTCGATGACGGCAAGGTGCGCCTTGTCGTGCGCGAAGCCGGCGCGGACTTTGCCGACGTCGAGGTCACCGCGGGCGACCAGTTATCCGACCACAAGGGCCTGGCGGTTCCGGGCGTCACGATCCCCACCTCCGCCCTGACCGACAAGGACCGGGCGGACCTCGAGTTCGCCTTGCGCATCGGCGTGGACTGGATCGCCCTGTCCTTCGTGCAGCATCCCGCGGACATGACGGACCTGCGCCGCCTCGTCGCCGGCCGCGCGGCGATGCTGGCCAAGATCGAGAAGCCGGCGGCGCTCGAGCACCTCGAAGCCATCCTCGATGTCAGCGACGGCCTTATGGTGGCGAGAGGCGACCTCGGGGTCGAACTGGCGCCCCAGGACGTGCCGGTGGCGCAGAAGGCCATCGTCCGCGCCGCGCGGCGGCGAGGCACGCCGGTGATCATCGCCACCCAGATGCTGGACTCCATGACCTCCAGCCCCGCCCCCACCCGGGCCGAGGCGTCCGACGTCGCCAATGGCGTCTATGAGGGCGCCGACGCCCTGATGCTCTCCGCGGAGACGGCTGTCGGCGCGTATCCGCGCGAAGCCGTAGAGATGATGGACGCCATCATCCGGCGGGTGGAGGCCGACCCGAGCCTGCTTCGGATCCTCCGGGCGGAGCACGAAAGCGACGAGGACACCGACGCTGTCATCGCCGCCGCCACCCGGGCCGCCCAGGGGCGAACCACGGCCTGCCTGGTCGCCTACACCAACAGCGGATTGACCGCCCGCCGCCTCGCCCGCGAGCGGCCTGTGCACCCGATCCTCGCCCTCACGCCGCGCCTGGAGGTCGCCCGCCGGCTTGGCGTGGTCTGGGGCCTCGAGCCCCGGATGGCTGAACAGGCCGCCGACGTGACGGAGCTCAGCGACGCCGCCGCGAGGATGGCCAGCGACCTGGGCCTCGCCCCTTCCGGCGAGCGCATCGTGATCATTTCCGGGCCGCCCGGCGGCCGGCCAGGCGCGGCGGACATGATGCGCCTGGTGCATGCACCGCCGGCGCGCGTTTCGTAGGCTTTTGCCCCCTCGGGCTCTCAAGGCTGTTTTTGCAAGAGCGAACGCTGGCCGTCGGGCTCCGCTCTGGCTAAGACTCATCCCCGGGCGAGCGAGGCTCGCCGCCGGGCAAAGGGGCGCTGCGACTGCGATCGGCATGAGCGGAGCGGCGGATTTTCACCTTGAGACGACCGGCGAAGGCCGCTCAGCGGTCCTGACCGGCGACTGGACCGCCGTGCAGATGGGCCCGGCGGCGGATCGGCTGGCCGACAGCCTGCGGAGGGAAGGCGAGGTTCGGGTCGACATGACCCGCATCGGCCGCTGCGACACCTCCGGCGCCTACGGCGTGCTGCGCGCGGTCGAAACGAGTGGCGCGCGCGACCGGATCGTGGCGTCGCCAGGGGTCCAGCAACTGCTGACGCTCGTCTCCGAGGCGCTCAAGGTCGAGCGGACGCCACAACCCGTCAGCCGGCCGTTCTACGATCTGATGGTGCGCATCGGCCATGGCGTGGTCGACATCGGCGCCAATATCGTCGACTTCATGGTGTTCAACGGCCACCTTCTGGTGGCCACCGGCCGCGCCATCGCCAACCCGCGCCGGGTTCGCTGGGCCGCCGTCTTCGCCCTGGCTGAGCGCGCCGGGCTGGATGCGATTCCGATCGTCGCCATCACCAGCTTCTTCATCGGCGCGGTCGTCGGCCTGCTGGGGGCCAACCTGCTCAGGCAGTTCGGCGCCCAGGTCTTCTCGGTGGAGCTGATCGGGATCGCCGTCCTTCGGGAGTTCGACGTCCTCATCACCGCCCTTCTCCTGGCGGGTCGATCCGCTTCCTCCTTCGCGGCCGAGATCGGCTCCATGAAGATGAACCAGGAGATCGACGCCATGCGCGTCCTGGGCGTCGACCCCTTCGACGCCCTCGTCTTCCCCCGCTTCGCCGCCTTGTTCCTCACCATTCCCCTGCTCGTTTTCGTCGCCTGCATCGCGGGCCTGTTCGGGGGGATGATGGTCTCGATCACGGCGCTGGGCCTCAACATCGAGGGCTTCCTGCATCGTCTCGTGGCCAATGTCGGCGTGACGCACTTCTGGGTGGGGATGTCCAAGGCGCCCGTGATGGCGGTGGTGATCGCGGGGATCGGGTGCCGCGAGGGTCTCGACGTAGGCGGCGATGTCGAGTCGCTTGGCCGTCACGTGACCTCGGCCGTCGTGCAGGCGATCTTCTCGGCGATCCTGATCGACGCGATCTTCGCCCTCATCTACATGAAGCTCGACATATGAGCGCCGGAGACGAGGATCCCCTTGATCCGGAGGCGCCGCCGATCGAGGTCCGGGGGCTGGTCACCCGTTTCGGCGATCATGTCGTGCATGATCACCTCGACCTGACGATCCCGCGCGGCGAGATTGTGGCGGTCGTCGGAGGGTCGGGCGCCGGCAAATCCGTCCTCCTCAACACGATCATCGGGCTGCGCGAGCCGCAGGAGGGCTCGGTCAAGGTCTTCGGCCAGGACATCCGCTACGCCCGCCGGCGCACGTGGACGGCCATCGAACGCCGCTGGGGCGTCCTGTTCCAGCAAGGCGCGCTATGGTCGAACCTGACGGTGAAGGAGAATGTCGCCGCTCCCATGCACGAGCACACAAGTCTCCCCCGGCGCGAGGTCAGCGACCTGGCGGACCTCAAGATCGCCCTCACCGGCCTTCCGGAGGGTGCGGGGGCGCTGAAGCCATCGGAGCTGTCCGGCGGCATGATCAAGCGCGCCGGACTCGCCCGCGCCCTGGCGCTGGATCCGGAGCTCCTCTTCCTGGACGAGCCGACCTCCGGTCTCGACCCCATCAGCGCGGGCGCTTTCGACAAGCTGATCAAGGAACTCTCCGATAGCTTGAAGCTGACGGTGTTCATGATCACCCATGACCTCGACAGCCTCTACGCGATCAGCGACCAGGTGGCGGTGATTGCCGACAAGCGCGTGGTGGCCATGGCCCCCGTCCACGAACTGGAGCGCTCCGAGCAGCCATGGATCCACAGCTATTTTCAGGGACCTCGGGGCCGAGCTGCGGCCGCCCATGATCCCGGCGCCAGACCGGTGGTAGCCTGATGGAACGCAACGCCAACTACTTCTTCGTCGGGCTGGTCTCGACGCTGCTGCTGATCGGCGTGATCGTCTTTTTCGTATGGCTCGGCGGCAGCAAGCTGAGGCATGACTACGATATCTACGACATCGTCTTCCGGGGACCGGTGCACGGCGTGGCCCAGGGTGGCGAGGTCGACTTCAATGGCATCAAGGTCGGCGCCGTTTCCAAGATCAGTCTCGATCCGAAGGATTCGCAGCTGGTGATCGCGCGGGTGAACATCGCGCCTGACGTGCCGATCCGGCAGGACTCCTATGCGAGCCTGGAGCCCCAGGGGATCACCGGCGTCAACTACATCCAGATCACCGCCGGAACGCCGTCCAAGCCTCTGATGAAGGACACGGTGCCGGAAGGTGTCGTTCCGCGGATCCCGGGTCGCCGCGACGCCATCTCCGATCTCCTCTCTAACGGGGCCTCCATAGCGCAGCAGGCGATCGTGGCTCTCGGCCAACTGAACAAGCTGGTGTCCGACAAGAACATCAAGACCATCACCGCAGTGCTTGACGACGTGAAGGCCGTCACCGCCGAGGCGAAGGATCACAAGGCGGTCATCGCCGACGCCCAGAAGACGCTGGAGGACAGCGACGCGGCCGTGAAGCAGATCGGCGAACTCGCCCACTCCACCAACGCGCTCGTCAACGGACAGGGCAAGGTGACGTTCGCCAAGCTCGACTCGGCGCTGGACGAGATGAAGGCCGCCAGCGGGAACCTGCGGGGCATCCTCCAGAAGGTCGAAGGCCCCACCGTCGGTTTCGCCCAGACGGGGTTCCCACAACTCACCGGAGCGATTCAGAGCCTTCAATCGGCGGCTGAACATATGGATCGGGTGCTGAGCGAGGTGGAGGCCAATCCGCGCGGCCTGATCGCCAAGGCTCCGCCCAAGGAGGTGCAGGTCAAGCCATGACGCGGGCCAAGATACCCTCAATGCGCCACCCGTTGATCCTCGGCCTCGCCGTGGCCCTCGTCGCAGGCGCGCTGGCCGGTTGCATCAGCCTGTTTCCCAAGGAAACGCCGGTGCAGCTCTACCGCTTCGGCTATGGGCCGACCCAGGCCGCTCCCCCGCCCTCCCCGGGCGGACCGCCCTTCACCGTTCGGGCCGTGGTCGGTCAGTTCGTCCGCAGCGCCGGCGGCGACCGCATCCTGACCTCCCAGGGCGAAACCGTCGCCTACATCGGCGGCGCGCGCTGGGCGCAGACTGCCGACTCGCTGATGGAGGACGCCATCCAGGCCGCCTTCGCCGGCCATGGCCCGGCCGCCGTGTTCGCTAAAGGCGAGTTCGGCCCCTCCGACTACCGGCTGACCCTGGCCGTGACGACCTTCGAGGCGCGCTACCTCCAGGGCCGGGGCGCGCCGCCCACGGTCGTGGTCGAGATCAGCGCCGCCCTCGACAAGATCGGCGATCCGAGCGCCCGCCACGAGCGCGTGTTCCGCGCCCAGTCCCAGGCGCAGGCGAACACCGTCCAGGCCATCGTGGCCGGCTTCAACGCCGCCCTGACCGAGGTTCTCGGCCAGCTGGTCTCATGGACCAACGCCAAGGGGACGTAAGGCGCGTCTTATTCCTGCCCATGAAGGGACGGGTGTTCTACACCTCCCCTAACCTTCCCCCTGCCGCGATCAGGGTGTTGTGCAGCAGGCACGCTACCGTCATCGGCCCGACGCCCCCCGGCACCGGGGTGATCCAGCCCGCGATCTCGCGCGCTTCGGCAAACGCTACATCGCCCACGAGTCGCGTGCGCCCCGCTGCGGCGCGGGCAGGGTCCTTCGCCGGCACGCGATTGATCCCGACGTCGATGACCGCGGCGCCTGGCCGGATCCAGTCTCCCTGGACCATCTCCGGCCGTCCGACGGCCGCGATGAGGATCTCGGATTCGCGGCAGACGTCCGGGAGGTCGCGTGTGCGCGAGTGCGCGATCGTGACCGTGCAGTCGGCGTCCAGCAGCAGTGAGGCGACCGGCCGTCCCACCAGCATCGAACGACCGATCACCAGCGCACGCTTTCCCCTCAGTTCGCCCACCGCCTCCTGAAGGAGCATGCGGCAGCCCAATGGCGTGCAGGGCGTCAGCGCCGGAGCGCCGGCGGCAAGCAGCCCGGCGTTCGTGGGCGTGAGGCCGTCGACATCCTTGGCGGGATCCAGCCGCGCCAGAATCGGTCCGGCGTCGAGGCCGGGCGGAAGCGGTAGCTGGAGAAGGATGCCATGGATCGAGGAGTCGGCGTTCAGGCTCTCGATCAGCGCCATCAGTTCAGCTTGCGAGGCGTCCGAGCCCAGGCGATGGTTCACCGAGTGCATGCCGATGGCTTGGCTCTGCTCGATCTTGGACCGGACATAGACTTGGCTTGCCGGGTCGTCCCCTACCAGGACGACGGCCAGTCCGGGCGGAAAGCCCCGGCCTTCCCGAAAGGCCGCAACTCCGGCGGCGACGCGGGCGCGTAGGACCTCGGCCTGGGCCTTCCCGTCGATCAGGACCGCGCTCATCAATCCACTCCATAGATCGAGTCGAAGGGGTCCACCCTCCCGGCTTCCACATCGGCGACAGTCACAGCCGGCCAGCCCGCATGCCCTGTCGCGCTCGCGCGCCAGGCGTCCACGACCAGGTCGCGAAGCGCCGAAGCGCCCGCGGCCAGTCGTTCGGCGACGAAGCTGCTGGCCTTCGTATCCGCTCTGGCAAAGTCCCCCGCCTTGTAGAGCGCATACAGCGGCTCGACCTGACGGCTCGTGGCGGTGAGGTAGTTGGCGGTCCAACTGGCGATTGCGCAGGCGCAGTCGTGATAGGGCGCCATGTCCGCCTTCACGGCCGCCGGATCGACATGGTCGTGCACGAAGAGGCCCTCGAATGGGCCGTGCATATGGTCTTCCGTGTAGCCCTGCGGGTTCGGAAAGGGACCCCAGCCGTTGAAATGAACCGTCACGTGCAGCGGCTGGCTGCCGTCACCGACATAGTGGGCGAGCACGCCCAGGTCCCGAAGCACGAGTTGCTGACGCGCAGTCAGATCGGACTTGAACCACGCGCGGTGGGCCGGATCAGCGACGTGGGCCGCCGCCGCCGCGTCGATGCGCCAGAAAGTGAAGTCCTTCACCAGTTGTTGCCATCCGTCGACGATCGAATACGGCAGATAGCCCGCCTTCCAGCTGTCGGCGTTGACCTGCCTTAGAGCCGTTTCAAACGCCGCCCTGGTCTCCGGCAGATTCGACAGCGCTGGCCCCCCGAAGACCTTCCCGTCGTCTCCCAGATCGATGAAGTGCGCCGGATCGCGGTTGCTGTCGTGGGTCCTGCCGGAGTCCTTCCAGCGATCGGGCTCACGCGCGAGTTCCCCCACCGCCTCAGGCGACTCGGCGCTCCTCAGGAAGGCGGGGAGCGTGTCGGGCAGAGCCTCCACCGCAAGCCGGCCGATGATCCGGTGACCGGTCGCGCCCCAGGCCAGGGCGGATCCGGCGGGTGCGACAAGGGCGCAGACGATCAGCGCCAAGCGCGGAAATCGGCGGTGAAGCATGGCTCTCCATGCCCACCCGGCGCATGCGCCGCAAGCTTCGAGCGCCACGCTGGCGACCGCGCGCTCGTCGTGGAGGGGAGCGCCGCTTCACGGCCTTGTGACGGATTGCGGCCACGTTTTGATCTTGCCTGACTATTTGAGTTTACTTTCTGAACTCCGGCACACCTCCCGTGTTTGTCGCTAATTGAACATTAAATCAGAAAGCGAAGTCAGAACTCATCCCCATCCATTACTTTGGGATCGACTCCTGCAATCGCGATGAAATTCAGGGTTGCGTGAGATCAGTCGCATCGCTAGCCTCCATATCATTGATAGAAGCTGCCTCGGAGGGGGCTCTTGAAGCGTGTGTTCGCCGCCGCTGCGGCTGCGGCGATGATGGCTTGCGCCGTGACCGCCAGCGCCCAGACCATGGATCCGATCGGCGACCTCATTGGCGCCGTCGCGGCCAAGGTGCAGCCGCTGCTCAAGCCCTTCCTTCTGGTCGCGAGCCTGTATCACGAGGGTCACGGCATCCGGGCGCACGATTCCCTCGGCTGTCCCGTCGTCCCGATGCGGACGGCCGCGGTCGACGGCGTCGCCATCCGTCGCCACACCCTGCTCTTCATCAAGGAGACCGTCGGCCTGCGGATGCCGGATGGCCGCCTGCACGATGGCTATTGGTACGCCTCGGACGTCGGTGGCGCGATCCACGAAGGCCGCATCGATCTCTTTACCGGGCATAGCGCTGCGTCCATGACGCCTATGATGCATCTCAATCTCTCGAAGCTCACGGTCGAGCCCGTCGGCAACTTCTCCGGCTGTCCGATCGCCTGACGGGCTGGCGCGGCTCAATCCTTCCCTTGAATTTTGATGAACGCGGGCCCTCTCGAATAGCTTTGGCATATCCAAGCTATTGAACACGTGACGGTCGCCACGAGGAACGCGGCGCAACCCATGCGTCTCGACGACAGGGGTGTCCTGGCCGTCGGCCGCCGAGCGGACTTCGTCGTGCTCAGCGGGGATCCCACGGTGAACATCCGCGCCGTCGATCGCATCGAGGACGTCTGGCAGGACGGGGTCCGTGTCGCCGGCCCGCTCCCCGCCGCTGCAAGCCCCGCCGGCGCGCCCTGAGTCAGGCTTCGAGGGCCAGGAGGGCGAAGCTCGCCAGCCAGTGCTCGCCCATGTAGTCGCCGCTCACGTGCGGCAGGCTCGCCTCCAGGTGACGGTCCGCCGCCTCCAGCGCGATCCCACCAAGGGGCGTAGAAGGGCCGAGTGCCCGGGCGACGCCGCGCCAGCACCAGGCTCGCGACAGGTTTAGCCCGTCCAGGTGGGCGATCTTGCCATCGGTCCGATCGCTGACCCGCGCGATCTCAAACAGGGTGGCAGGCTGCCCATCGGCCGCGCGCGGCAGGAACCGGTGGAACCACGCCTCGAAGGCCGCAGGCGCCAGAACGCGGCGCATCAGCTCGGCCTCCACCAGGGCCGATGACAGGAAATCGTCACCCGACGGCTCCCAGGCCTGGCAATCGCGATCTTCGAGATACCAGTCGCGGGCCTTGGTCGTGACCAGCTCCGCAAGGGCGTCGTCCCCGACGACCGACGCGTACTCGTGTGTCAGGGCCAGGGCGAAGGCGGTGTTCGAATGGACACCCGCACGCACCGGATAGTCGGCCAGCGGCAGCCAGGCGTTGAACCGCGTCGCAAAGGCCTCGGCGAGAGGGCGCAGCGTCGTCGCCCAGCGTCGCCCGGCCGCGTTCTCGTCGCGTTCGAGTTCCGACTGCAGCATCAGCAGCCAGGCCCAGCCATATGGCCGCTCGAACCCGCGGCTGTAGGGTCGCGCCAGATAGGCCAGTTCTCCGGCCGTCTTCTCCGGCGTGAAAGCCTGATCGAAGTGGGCCTCGACCTCACCGGCCCGCCTCAGCGCTGGCGCGATCCGCCGCAGGCGCGCGAGCAGCCAATGGCTGTGCACGCAGCTGTGCCAGTCGAAACTCCCGAAGAAGATCGGATGCAGCTCACGCGGCGTCGCGAGATCCTCGGGCCCCGAGACCGCAAGGGAGAGCCCATTGGGATATTCCGTCCCCACATGGCCCAGGGCGATGGCGGCGAAGCGCTCGGCGAGCGCGGAATCGATGGTCGGCATGGCGCCTCACCTCGCAAAGCCGACCGCGCACATCAAGGCGATGTTGAAGACAAGGACCAGGGCGGCGGTCGGGATCTGGACCCGGATCACCGCGCCGATCGGAAGATCGAGCAGCGCAGCCGGGATGATGTTGAACGAGGCCATGGGCGTGACGAGCGTGCCGCAATAGCCGCTGAGCATTCCGACCGCGCCCATCAGGGCCGGGTTGCCGCCAAGCCGGTGGACGATCACCGGCGCCCCGAGGGCCGCCACCAGCACCGGGAACGCTGCGAAGGCGTTGCCGAGCACCGTCGTGAACAGGGCCATGCCTGCGCAGAACGCCGCCACCACCAGGAACGGGTTGTCGAGGGGAATGGCCGCGCCGATCAGGATCTGCATCGCTCGCCCTACGCCGGAGACGGTGAACACCGCCCCGAGCGCCGCCAGGAGCTGCGGCAGGATCGCCGCCGAGCCGACGCCCTCCAGGAGGCGACGGCCCTCGGTGGCTGGCGCCGCGAGCGGCGGCCGGATCAAGATCATGGCGGCGATGAGCGCGACGACTGCGCCGAGCGCCAGGGCGACGACGGTGGCCTGTTTCGGATCCACCAGTGGCGCGCCGCCGACCCGGATCGCTCCAAACGCGAACGTGCCGGCGAGGGTAACGGCGGGGATCAGGAGGATCGGCAGGAAGATCCAGTTCCCAAGGCGCTGATCGCCGACGGCCCAGGCCGGCGTGCGGAAGACCGCCGCCGCGCCCCTGAGACCTCCGAAGGCTCCGACCAGGACGAGCGCGAGCACCAGCACTCCGTTACCGAGGTCCCCGAGCCGGTCGCCGACCAGGAAGCTCACCGCGATCAGGCCGAAGAACACCGCCGCTGGCCGGCGGGGGGTCTGGCGCGAGAGGGCGGCCGAAGCCGCCGCCGCGGCGAAGACGACGCCCGCGACCTCGTAGGCCGCCTCGATCCGGATCATTCCGCGTCCCCGGCAGCGGCTGGCCGGCCGCGCCCCAGGCGCGCGTCGAGGCGCAGCAGCCGGACGGCGTGGATGATGAAGGCGGCGAGCCCGGTCGGCGCGGCCCATAGGGCGATCGTGGCCGGGCGGGTGTGGAGGCCGTTCGCCTCCAGCACGCCCTGGACGAGAAGGACTGCGCCGAGGGCGACGAAGATGTCCTCACCGAAGAAGGCGCCGACCGTGTCCGCGGCCGCAGCCTGGGCGCGGACCTCCTGGCGACGCGCCTCATCGCCTTCGCCTGCCCGCAGTGCGAGCACGCTCTCGGCCATGGGCGCGATCAGCGGGCGCACCATGCTCGCCTGTCCGCCCAGTGAGAGCATTCCCACTGCGGCGCTGAGCTGGCGGATCGCGAGATAGGCGATCAGGAGGCGCCCCACGGTAAGCGCCTTCAGCCTTCCGACCAGCTCACGGGAGCGCGCCTGAAGGCCGGCCCGCTCAGCAAGACCGACCACCGGCAGGACGAGGAAGGCGATGCTCACATAGCGCGCGTCGTTGAACGCCTTGCCCAGCGCGCTCAGCACTGCGAGGGGATCGAGTCCGCCGCCCAGTCCCGTCGCGAAGGCCGCCGCCGCGACCACCAATATGGGGTCCCGCTTCCAGAGGAGCCCGCCCACGAGCACGGGTATGCCGATCAGGCTCCACATCCGCCGCAATCCTCCAGATATTCCGACCCATAGGCGCGAGGGCCCGACTGCAGGTCAACAGACCGGGGCGAAACGGCGCGTGTCGCATCGGGCCGCGGCAGCTATCATCGCCGCGAGCGCGACCAGCCGGATCGAAGATGTCTTCCAACCCCGAGTACGAGCAAGACCACCACGACGGCCATGATCGCCACGCCCACGATCACGCGGGTCACGAAGGTCATGATCATGATCCCACGCACGGTCATGGGCATCACCATCACCACCATGGCCACTCTCATAATCATGGCGGCCACTCCCACGCGCCCGCTTCCTTTGGCATGGCGTTCGCCGTCGGGATCACCCTGAACACCGCCTACGTCGTCGCAGAGGCGGCCTACGGTCTGCTGGCGAACTCGCTGTCGTTGCTGGCGGACGCAGGCCACAATCTCGGCGATGTCCTGAGCCTCGCCCTGGCGTGGTTCGCCAGTTGGCTGGTCAGGCGCGCGCCGACGGATCGCTACACCTACGGGCTGCGCAGCTCGTCCATCCTGGCCGCCCTCTCCAACGCCGCCCTCCTCCTGATCGTGACGGGCGCCGTGGCCCTCGCGGCGATCCAGAAAATCCTCCACCCCAGTCCCACAGGCGGGGCCACCATGATGGTGGTGGCCGGCATAGGCGTTGTCGTGAATGGCGCAACGGCGATGATGTTCGCGTCCGGGCGCAAGGGCGATCTGAACGTCCGCGCCGCATTCGCCCACATGGCGGCCGACGCGCTGGTCGCCCTGGGAGTCGTGGTCGCTGGGGGCCTCATCCTTCTCACCGGCTGGACGTGGCTCGACCCCGCCGGGAGCCTCGCGATCGGCGCCGTGATCGTCGCCGGCTCATGGTCCCTGATGCGCGAGTCGCTCGACCTTGCCCTTCATGCGGTGCCCGCCGGCGTGAACCGCGCCGGCGTCCTCGCCTATCTGCGCGGGTTGCCCGGCGTCACCGATGTCCACGATCTCCACATCTGGGGCATGAGCACCACCGAGACGGCGCTCACCGCCCATCTCGTGCGGCCGAGCAGCCCGCTCGACGACTCCCTGCTGCACGTCGCCTGCGCTGACCTCAGGGCCCGCTTCCACGTTCACCACGCGACGTTGCAGATCGAGTCCGGGGAATCGGAGCACCCCTGCGAACTGGCCGCCCACGACGTGGTGTGAGGGCCTGCCCCTTCGGCCCAGGCCTCTTGGCCCCGCTGCTTCTATAAAACCGCCTCCTGCCGGCTAGCCGCGCGCGCCACGTCCTAAAGCTTGGTCTGCACGCCGCCCGGATCGATGTAGGCTCGCCCTCGCCAGGCGACGGAACGCAGTTGGAAAGGCCAGACCGGTCATGGGCCATCGAATCCTCATCCTTTACGGGTCATACCGATCGAACCGGCAAGGCATCCGGCTGGCGAGGTTTCTCGTGGATGGACTGCGGGCCCGCACCGAGGACGTGGAATTCATCGACGCAAAGACGGTCGGCCTGCCCATGCTCGACCGCATGTACAAGGAGTACACGGCCGGCTCGGCTCCGGAAGCGCTGGAGACGCTGGCGGCCAAGATCGGGCAGGCCGACGCCTTCGTCTTCGTCACGGGCGAGTACAACTGGGGCGTCCAGCCGGGCCTGAAGAACCTGACCGACCATTTCCTGGAGGAATGGTTCTGGCGGCCGGCCGCGATCGCCAGCTACTCCTACGGCCGTCTGGCAGGGACCAGGTCGAGCTACGCCTGGCACAACACCCTGTCAGAGATGGGTATGGTGGTCATTTCGAGCACCCTTACGGTCGGCCCGATCCACGAAACGCTCGACGAAGACGGCAAGCCTGTTGGAGCGGCGGGCGCAGCGCTTCAACGAGCCTTTCCCCGCTTCGCGGACGATCTGGCTTGGTGGACCGAAGCCGCCAAAGCTCAGCGCGCGCGAAGGAGGCCACCCTATTGATGGAATAATATACCGCACGCCTGACTGTCCAAGACCGAACCTGCGCCGTTCGCCGCTCCGCAAGAGCGTCGAACGTCATTCCCCGAGCAGCTTCTGGCCGTCTGCACCAGCTAGAGGGGCGTTCGCACGAAAACCTGGCTCGCTGGCAACCCAGTGGCCAGGTTCTCGCAGAGGTGAGCCGTCTACGTTCAGGTCGTAGCGGCTGGCCTGTGGGCGCGGCGACGCAGGATACTACCCGTTGCGCCGAGGCCGATGAGCATTAACGCCCATGTCGCCGGTTCAGGGATGACCGGCACGACCGCCGGCGAGAAGTCGATCTGCTTGAACTCCTTGAATCCGCCGGAGTCCGTCACCGCCACCGACTTGATCGTCTCTCCGTCCATAGAAATGACGCCGAGCCGGGAAAAGTCCGCGTTAGCCGTCGGGACGGTAAACGAGAACGAAAAAGGCGTGCCACTCTGATCCGTCACCGTGACGTCGATAGCATCGCTTGCGTTCAAGACTTGCCCACGGAATGAGAAATCCGAGAAATTAGTGTCGTCCACTGGCGTGAAGGTCAAAGATGTGAGCGTTCCGCCTGTAATTGGTTTGATTGTGGAATACCCATTCGCGAAGTCTGAATTTCCGACCACAGCGATATCGACGACATCGGTCGTAGACTGTACGGTCCCTGTCGAGCTTGACGCATCCTTTGCCATGGTCAAATGGAGGCAGCCCTGACTTGGAGCACACCCCTCGGCTGGACTCGGTTCAACTATGAACGTTGCTGAAGCGTGTCCAGCGATGGCAAGGGACGCTGTGACGAGAGTTGAGTACAGGATTGATTTCATCATCCGAAGACTCTCCCTTGGGTCGCTGGCGTTCGATTACAAGCTTGACGAAGGCGTCTTCCTCGGCGCCGACGGCATCGCCACGAGTGTACCTTTTTGTACTCCTACTGAGCCGGCTGCAAATCAAAAATGCATATATCGTGCATTGGGGCTCTCGACCGTCCGATGGCGGACAGCGGAAGATGAGAAACGGTCGCGTCCCGGGACGTGGTGTAGCTCCCGGGTGGTAGCGGAGCCGCCCGCGACGCGCGCCTTCCACATGGCGCCGTAGCGAGCGGGCGGCGCAGCGGGCTGTCGCACGGGCGGCAGGTGGTCATCGACGATCTTCGGTAGGGTCGGGTTGCGAGTTCAACGCTGACCTGGTCAAAGCGCCGTAAAGAGCTGGCGGGCGTCCAAGCGCAGTATGGTGCGCAGTCGCGGTCTGTCATCGCCCTCGTCGGCGCTAGCGCGAGGCGCCCGCCCCTGCCAGGACGATGCGATGTGACCTAGAGGGATCCGCACTTTGAGGGTGGTACCGCCTCCCCGGTTCGAACGGGGGACCTCTAGATCCACAATCTAGCGCTCTAACCAGCTGAGCTAAGGCGGCCCGGTGCGGGGACGGGTGGTTTACTGGCGAAGGGCGGCCGGATCAAGCGCGCCGAACCCGCCCATGCCCCCTCAAAAAAGAAGGACCCCGGAGGATGTCCCCCGGGGTCGTATCGCTTTGTCCCGTCCCCTCGCCTACTGGCTGGCGAGTTGGAACCGGATCGGGATGTTGACGTGGGCGCCGCCCACCGGCGTGCCATCCCGGGTCTGCGGACGCATCTTGAAGTAACGCGTCAGCTTCAAGGCGGCGGCGCCGAACTCCTGGCCGCTGGGGTCTTCGGAAACCACGCTGCAGTTGGTCACGGTGCCCTTGGCGGTGACCTCGCAGTTGATTTCGGCCCGTCCGGACACGTTCATCCGTTGCGCACGCTCGGGATAGACGTTGGCAAGTTCGTCGCCCGTGGGCCTGGACAGCCAGTCCGGATTGGTGATCACCGACGGCTTGGGCGGCGGCGGCGCTTCCTTCACCACGACCGGCGGAGCCGGAGGCGGCGGCGGGGCCGTCATCGGCTTGATGAACAGCGGCGGCGGCGCGGGCACGTTCAGGGGAACGGGCGCGGGCGGACGCGGCTGGACCGGCGGCGGCGGCGGCAGGTTCTTCGGTGGCGGCGGCGGTGGCGGAGGCGGCGGCGGCGGCGGCGGCGGCTTGATCACCTGCACGTTGGTCTTCTCGTCGGAGTACTGTGCGAACTCCGCGTGGAATTTCCACCGATACAGGTAGTAGCCGATGATCGCGTGCAGCCCGAGCGTCACCACGATCGCGATCAGCAACCCGTTGTTCCGCCGCGGACGCGGCATGTCGAACGGGTTGTGCGCCGGGTGCGCGACGTCCGCAGCCGTCTGAGGGGCTCTATTGCTCTCTGTCATTTCTTGAGCCCGGACTTGTCCTCGCCCACCAGAGCGATGCTGTAGAAGCCACTGTCCTGCAGCTTGTCGACCACGGCCATGAAGTCCTGGTACTCCATATCCTTGTCGCCGCGGATGAAGATACGCATCTGCTGCGGGTCCCGGCCGCCAGCCTGCGCCTTCAGATCATCGCCCAGCGTGTCCAGATCCGAGGCGCCGTCCTGCACGAACACGCGCCCATCCTTCTTGATAGACAGGTAGATGATCTTCGGCGGGGCTTTGGCCGCCTTGGCTTGCGCCGGTGGAAGGTTGACCTTGATGGTCACGCTCGCGAGGGGCGCGGCCACCATGAAGATGATCAGAAGGACCAGCATGACGTCGACGAAGGGCGTCACATTGATCGAGGCGTTCTGATTGACGTCGTAGCGCCCGCCTCCGGCTCCGGAAAGCTTTGCGGCCATACGCCTCCTCAGGCCCCCTTATCGAGCTGGCGCGAGATGCTGTTCAGGAGTTCCGCCACAAAGCCTTCCGTACGCGAACCGTAGCCGGTGATCTGCGACTGGAAGAGGTTGTAGAAGATAACCGACGGGATGGCGGCGAACAGACCGATACCCGTGGCCAGCAGCGCCTGGGCGATACCGGGAGCCACGACGGCCAGGTTGGTGGTGTTGGTGTTCGCGATGCCGATGAACGAGTTCATGATCCCGTAGACGGTGCCGAACAGTCCGATGAACGGCGCGTTGGCTCCCACCGAAGCGAGAAACTGCATGCCGCCCGAGAGACGGCGGGCCAGCGAGGCCTGAACGGCGCCGATGGCGGCGGAGGCGCGGGTGATCGTCGAGCCGCGGTGCTCGCCGGAGACCTGGAGGCCGGCCTGGCGGGAAAGTTCCACCTCGGCGGCGGCGGCGGCGGCCATGTCGGCCAGCGGGTTGCCCGCGAAGTCCTCGGACTCGGCGATGCGCCCCATCTCGTTGATCGACTTGGCGCCCCGGAAGCTTTCCAGGAAGCGGTCGGACGAGCGCCGCAGGCTGGAGAACTCCACCAGTTTGATGATCAGCAGCATCCAGGAGCCGATCGAGCAGCACAGCAGGCCGATCATGACGATCTTCACGACGAGGTCGGCCTGTTCGAACATGACGATCGGGGTCAGACGGCCGTTGGCCGAACCGCCGATCTTCATGGTCTCGGCGGCGTTGGACGCGGCCGTCTGGTCGGCGCCGGTGGCGTCGGGAGCCGCTGCGGGCGCGGCGGCCGGGGCCGCAGCAGGAGCCGCCGGCGCGGCGTTTTGCGCCAGGGCGGGCGCGCTGGCGAGCAGCGCGACCGCGCCGGCCAGAGCGACAATGGGTGAGGTTCGTTTCACTGCGAGCATAGGGCGCCGGTTCCTGCTTGATCGACCATGTGGGGTAGGGGTCGGCCGCAAAGCGCGCCTCTCCCGTGATTACCGCCGTGTTAGACTTGGCGTGCGGCTCCTTTGGCAACCGATTTTTTTAACGTCAAGGGCGGCTTCGTCCGCGAATAGCGCCGGTACGCCTGCCGGAACATCAGTCATGTTGCGCCGCAAAACGGCTGAATGCCCAATACGTAAGAGAATCCATGAAGTCGTAGACCGATTTAGTGTGCAGCGCAGCAATTTCGATCGCAGGTCCTGGAAGCGCCGCAAAAACGCCCGGCGATGCGGTCGGCCCCCGGCGATTAGAAAACAGACAGCGGCCGCCTATGGAAATCGCATAGCGACCGTGATCCTGAAAAGGCTGTCGCGGAAGCGCACCGGACGATCGCAGGCTTCTGGTCGAAATCGAAGCCGTGGCGATCCCTCGTAGAATTACGAGTGCGACGTTCTTTCCCTAGGGCTTCAGGGGCGCCGGCGGCTCCTCCCGAAGAGTGCGTCGCGCGCTCCATACTAATGTGTGTGATCGGCCCTTTTCGTCCCGCGGGCGGCGCCGGCGTCCGCGTGAGCGGCGTCGTGGGGCGAGGAAATCGGAACAGGAAGAAGTGGTGCCTGGGGGCGGAATCGAACCACCGACACGCGGATTTTCAATCCGCTGCTCTACCAACTGAGCTACCCAGGCGCCGGGCCCTTCGGGCGGGCCGCTGTCTATAGAGAGGGGGCGGACCCTTGTCCAGAAGACGCGCTCAGTCCTCCTCCCCGCCTCGTTCGCCCTCTTCCTGGTCCTCCTCGGCGTCCCCGGCGATGGCGTAGCGCCCAGAGAGCCAGCGCTGCAGATCCACGTCCGCACACCGGCGCGAACAGAACGGGCGATAGGCGGGGTCGACCGGCTTGCCGCAGACGGGACAGCGGGGAGTCTTCATGCGCGCACGACCTCGAAAAGCGCCCCACCGCGCGCTGGTTCCGCGCGCAGTTCCAGGCGCCCGCCCAGCCGATCGTTCAGGGGCTTCAGCGCCGCCCCGGCGGCTTCGGCGACGGGCGCCGCCGCGACGCCCGCGAAGCGACGGCCGGGGTCCGCCTCGGCCTCTCGCTCGAGCGCGCGGAGCAGGGCGAGGCCCAGGGTGAGCGGCGTCGGCGCCCCTGCTTCGTCAACCAAGTCGTCGACCACCGGCCGCGCACGCCGCGGAACTGTCAGCTCCAGCGTGCCGAAGCGGCTCACCGCGCCCAGCGCTACGCCCGGGTTATCCGCTGCGAACGCGGCGCGCGCGGCCGCCAACAGGCCGGCCGGATCGTGGGCGCGGCCGACGAGGTCGACGACCACCAGGCCCGCGAGCCCTTTCAAGCGCAGGGCCCGAGCCGCCTCCGCGAGGGCCTCGAGGTTGGCGGCGCGCGCCGCCTTCTTGGGCGGAGCCGGGGCACGGCCGCCAAGGTCGACGTCCACCGCAGTGAGGGCGCGCGTGGGCTCGATCCAGATCCGTCCGCCGCCCGGCAGCGGAAAGTCCGACGCCATCGCCTCGTCCTGGGCGAGGTCCGCCATGGCCCGGGCGGCGGCCCCGCGGCGGATCTCCGCGCCCGGCGCGAACGCCTGCAGGCGCTCCTCCAGGCCGGGCGGGGGCGCGAGAAGCCGCGGCGCCCCCTCGGCAGGGCCGATCGCCCGCAGGGTCGCCGACTTTCCCCGCCGCGACTCGCTCCGGATCTCCACCTCGACCGCCGCCCCCTGCACGGGCCGGCCGGTCTCCTTGCTCAGATTGAGCACGCCTTCCCGCCCCTGGCCCAGGTCGACGAACGCAAGGCCGGCGGCGGCGTCGAGGGCCCGGACCCGTCCCACCAACCGCGCGCCGAGGACCTCGGCGGGATCCGACCCGTCTCGCACCAGCAGCAGCCGTTCGGGCCGCCCGCCGAGGGTCACGACCGCGCGCCTTTCGCCGGGCGCCAGATCCAGGAAGAGACCGCGCTGGCTCATCGCCCACGCCAGCCGAGGCCGCGCAGCAGGCACAGGGTCTCGTACAGGGGCAGGCCGACGACGGCGGTGTAGGACCCCACCAGTTCCATCACGCAGGCTCCCGCCCTGCCCTGGATCCGGTAGCCTCCCGCCACCCCCCGCCATTCGCCCGACTCGAGGAGGGCCGCGAGGTCTTCGCCGTCGAACCGCTTGAAGCGGACGCGCGCCTCGGCGAGCCGCGCCGCCTCGCGTCCGTCGGGCCCGCGCACCGCCACCCCCGTGATCACCCGGTGGCCGCGCCCGGACAGGCGCCCGAGCATGTCCCGCGCATGGGCCTCGTCGTCCGGCTTGCCGATTACCCGGCGGCCGAGCGCCACCACCGTATCGGCGGCGAGCACGAAGGCGTCCGCGTGCAGCGCCGCCGCAGCGCGCGCCTTGGCGAGCGCCAGACGCGCGGCCAAGCGCCGCGGCGCCTCTCCCGGCTCTGGCGTTTCGTTCAGGTCGCACGGCTCGATCAGGTCCGGCGTCACGCCGGCCTGGGCGAGCAGTTCGCGCCGACGAGGGCTCGCGCTCGCCAGCACCAGCCGCGCCGCGTCCGCGGGCGCATCGAGGGTCAGCGCCACGCCTCCGGCCTCCCCCGGGCGGCCCGGAACGAAGCCACGGGCGGAGGGTTTGAGCGGTCGGAGACGAGGGTGTGATTCATGGCCATGGAACCGGATGAGGACGCCGACGATCAGGATCTGGCGGAGACGTTCGACGAGACCAACCTGACCGAAGACGGCGAGGACATCGCGCGGCTCGACATGATGCGCAATGTCTACGACGTCACGACCGCGGACGGCGACGCCGACAACGACGAGTTCGAGGACGACGACGCGGACGACTTCGATCCGGACGAGCTGGACGAATCGGAGCGCGAGAGCCTCCTCGAGGAGGATGACGGAATCGACGACGACGACGGCCCGGTCACCCGCGATCGGGGCGATCTGGTCTCGCTCGACGATAGCCGGCCGTCGGATTTCGAAAGCGAGGCGCAGTCCACCGGACCCGACGACGAGGATTTCGACTGGAGCGACGGCGACGCGCGGCGCGACGGCCGCAGGGACGTCGAGCTCGAGGAGACCTTCCCTGCCAGCGATGCGCTCCCGTCCAATCCGGGGTCGGACTGACGCAAGGACGATTTGTTCTCTGCGCTTGAATGTCCGCGCGTGGTCTTTAGGGTGGCTCCCGATTTGAACACCTGTTCGAGGGGCGCCAGGGGCGCCTCGATGCGGAGCTCTCCCGAATGACCAAACGCTTCGAAGGCACCAGCGATTACGTCGCAACGGACGACCTGAAGATCGCCGTTAACGCGGCGATCGCGCTCGAGCGGCCGTTGCTGATCAAAGGGGAGCCTGGCACCGGCAAGACCGTCCTCGCCTACGAAATCGCCAAGGCGCTCGATGCGCCGCTGATCACCTGGCACATCAAGTCGACGACCAAGGCTCTCCAGGGCCTCTACGAGTACGAGGCTGTGACCCGCCTGCGCGACAGCCAACTCGGCGACGAGCGGGTGAAGGACGTCTCCAACTACATCAAGCGCGGCAAGCTGTGGGACGCCTTCGATTCGGACGAGCGGCCGGTGCTGCTGATCGACGAGATCGACAAGGCGGACATCGAGTTCCCAAACGACCTGTTGCAGGAACTCGATCGGATGGAGTTCTATGTTTACGAGACGAACGAGACGATCAAGGCGAAGGTGCGCCCCGTCGTGATCATCACCTCGAACAACGAGAAGGAGCTTCCCGACGCCTTCCTGCGCCGCTGTTTCTTCCACTACATCCGCTTCCCCGACGAAGGCACGATGCGCGCGATCATCGACGTGCACTATCCGGGCATCAAACAGAAGCTGGTGTCGGAGGCCCTGCGCATCTTCTACGACATGCGCAAGGTGCCGGGACTGAAGAAGAGGCCGTCGACCTCGGAGCTGCTGGACTGGCTCAAGCTGCTGATGGTCGAGGACATCGACGAGAACACCTTGCGCGAGCGCGATCCGACGAAGCTGATCCCGCCGCTGCACGGCGCGCTCCTGAAGAACGAACAGGACTTGCAGCTGTTCGAACGCCTCGCCTTCCTGGCGCGGCGGGAAGGGTCGAGCGCTCGGCCGGGACAATCCTGACCGGGGCTTACTGTATTTTCACTGGACCGCGGTCGACCGCCGGATCGAAACTCCCGCCGCTGGGCAATGAAGCCTGGGCGGGAGTGACGCTGATATGAGCAGGTATGTGCTGGCGGCGAGTATTGTGGTTGTCTCCCTGGCGGGTTGCACGCCCCCTCATCCGCACGCCTCGGCCGGGAAGCCGCTGCGCCAGATCTCCGCCCTGACGTGTCCCCAGGAGCAGGGCGACCTGCAACTGAAGCCCGGCTCGGAGAGCCCAAGGAGCTGTGTCTACGCCACGGACGACGGCGACACGGTGACGCTCCAGCTGGTGGATCTGAACGGCGCCGATCCCGACGTCACCCTCCGGCCGATGGAGGCGCAGCTCGCGTCCGAAGTGCCCGAAGCCAGCCGCGACGCCGGAACGCCTGCGCCGTCGCCTTCAGGCCATGACCGCGTCGACATCGACCTTCCCGGCCTCCACATCCACACGCGCGACGACGGCCAGGCCAGCGTGGACACAGCGGGGGTGCACGTCCTGGCCAATGACGACCACGGCTCGGGCGCCGGCCAGGCCCAGGTCTCCGTGGCCGCGGGCGATCGCGCGGGCGTCAAGGTGAACGCGCACGAGGGCGGAGCCCAGATCCGCGTGAACGAGTCTGGGCCGGGCATCCGACGCGACTACGTCCTGCAGTCTGAGACGCCCGGACCCAACGGCTTCCGCCTCGCCGCCTATGAGGTTCGCGGGCCTGCGGGCGGGCCGGTGGTCGTGGCCCGGATCCTGGGTAAGGATTCCGACGCGGACGAGCTGCGCCACGACGTCCGCCGTCTGCTTCAGCTCAACGTCGGGGGTTAGG
>DATBEN010000002.1:0-52097 GCA_036276055.1 Caulobacteraceae bacterium | reverse complement strand
CATGGGCGCGCGCCTCGCCCTGCCGACGTGGCAGAAGGCCGTCTACGCGGCGCTGGGCAAGTAGGCCCCTTCCCGATCAGACCTCCTCCGCGACTGTGCCCAGCGCCAGAGCGCCGTCCCCCCAAGTGGGAACTGGTTGGGCGATCAGGCGGCGCTCAAGCTTTTGAATCTAGAGCAAATTATCTCCGACCAGACGGTTCCGTCTGGTCGGAGTTTGCTCTAGCGCGGAGGAGCCCTTGGGGCGCACGGCGCGGCGAAGCAGCAGCACGATGAGGCCGGCCACGACGAAGCCGAACGGCAGGAGCCTCAGCCCCAGGTCGTAGCTCCCGGAGACATCCTTGGCCCAGCCCCAGAGGATCGGCGCGACGAACGAGCCGATCATGCCGATAGTGTTGATTCCGGCAATGGCCACGGGCGTGTAGCTTGGCGGCAGCAACCGGTCGGTGGCCGCCCAGAACACCCCCTGCGCCGCGGAATAGAAGGCGAAGAAGGCCAGGAAAGAGAGCACCAGGACTGTCGGATTCGAGATCCAGGCCAGGACCGCCAGGGCCGCGCCGACGCCGAATAGCGGTATGGCGAGGTGGAGAAGCCGCTCGCCCGCCCGGTCCGACGACCAGCCCGAGATCAGCATGCAGGCCGCGCCGACCACCCCCGAAGCGGCCACCAGGGCGCCGATCTGACCCGCGCTCCAGTGGGTGGCCGCACGGATCACCAGAGGGGCCGAAAAGTTGATGGCGTAAAAGAGCCCGAGGATCAGGACGTTCACCGCGCCGAGCATCAGGACCGGGACATTGAAGATGGCCCGGATCACGGTGGGTTTTTCCGCCTGGGCGAAGGGAGCGGCGTCGGCGGCGAGCGCATCCTGCAGGGCCCGCTTCTCCCCAGCCGACAGCCAGTCAGCGGAGGCGGGACGCTCCGGCAGGACCAGCAGGAAGACGAGCCCCATCGCCACCGCAGGCAGGCCCTCGATGAGGAACAGCCACTGCCATCCGGCAAGGCCAAGCACGCCTTTCATGCCGAGCAGGCTCCCCGCCAGCGAACCCATGAACACCGAGGCCAGCGGCGCGGCGATGTAGAACCGGCTGATCGCGCGGGCTCGGTAGGCTCCGGGGAACCAGAGCGACAGGTAGTAGATCACGCCCGGGAAGAAGCCCGCTTCGGCGAGGCCGAGCAGGAAGCGCAGCGCATAGAACTGGACCGGCGTGCGGACGAACATCATGGCCACCGCGATCACGCCCCAGGTGACCATGATCCGTGCAAGCCAACGCCGCGGCCCGACGCGCACCATCAGGAGGTTCGACGGGATCTCGAAGGCCGCGTAGCTCAGGAAGAACAGGCCCGCCCCGGTGCCGTAGGCCGTAGCGCTGAACTTCAGATCTGCGTTCATCTGCAACGCGGCGAAGCTGATGTTCACCCGGTCGACATACGCAAGGCAGTAGCCGATCCCGACCAGCGGCAGCAGGCGCCACGAGAGTTTGGACAGCGGAAGCGCCGCACCACGGGCGCTCGTTCCCTCGACCAGGTCCGCACCGCGACCGTTACTCATGCTGACTTCGCCATGCCGCCATCAGCACTGGAACATCCTCCGGATTTTCCTCGAAAGCGATAAGGCGGACGCATCGCGAAGCATCACGTCGGCCAGGAAATCGGCTTCCGTCAGGCCTTCGGTCCACCCACGAAGCAGCCGCACCCGGTCGGCGATGGCCTTGAGGCGCAGGCGCTCTTCGTCAGGCATCAATAGCATCGCGCAGCGCGGTGAAGCGGATGTCGGGCGCGAGCCCTATCTCGGTCACGAGCTCCACCTCGACGCCCAACCGAGCCGCCAAGTCTTCCTGGAGCGAGAACATCGCAAGGCCGACCGGTTCGCTAAACTCGACGATCAGGTCGACATCGCTGTTCGCGTTAGCCTGGTCCCGAGCGTAGGACCCGAAGAGCTTCAGGCGTTTCACCCCACGGCTGGTGAGCCACGGCCTGAGTTCCGCCAACCGCGCCATAAGTTCTGCCCGTGTCGTCGGCCGGCCAGGAGGCGGCGGCTCCATATCGTTCCGCGCAGACGTTCCGCCCATCCCCGGCAAATCCTATGAAGGCTCGCGCCAGCCCATCGAAGGACCGGCAGAGTCTCTATAGTCGCGTTGTCGCGCCTCCCGATCAACTATCCAGAAAACTGCGCAGGCGGCGGCTGCGGCTCGGGTGCTTGAGCTTGCGCAGGGCCTTGGCCTCGATCTGGCGGATGCGCTCGCGCGTGACGCTGAACTGCTGGCCCACTTCCTCGAGGGTGTGGTCGGTGTTCATGCCGATCCCAAAGCGCATGCGCAGCACCCGCTCCTCCCGCGGCGTGAGCGAGGCCAGGACCCGCGTGGTGGTCTCGCGCAGGTTGGACTGGATCGCCGCGTCGATCGGCAGGACCGCGTTCTTGTCCTCGATGAAGTCGCCCAGGTGGCTGTCTTCCTCGTCGCCGATCGGCGTCTCGAGGCTGATCGGCTCCTTGGCGATCTTCAGCACCTTGCGCACCTTCTCGAGCGGCATGGCCAGCTTCTCGGCCAGCTCCTCCGGCGTCGGCTCGCGGCCGATCTCATGCAGCATCTGGCGCGAGGTGCGGACGATCTTGTTGATCGTCTCGATCATGTGCACCGGGATGCGGATCGTGCGCGCCTGGTCGGCGATCGAGCGCGTGATGGCCTGCCGGATCCACCAGGTGGCGTAGGTCGAGAACTTGTAGCCGCGCCGGTACTCGAACTTGTCCACGGCCTTCATCAGGCCGATGTTGCCCTCCTGGATCAGGTCCAGGAACTGCAGTCCGCGGTTGGTGTACTTCTTGGCGATCGAGATCACGAGGCGAAGGTTCGCCTCGACCATCTCCTTCTTCGCCTGGCGCGCCTCGCGCTCGCCCTTCTGCACCGTCTGGACGATGCGGCGGTAGTCGTCGATCGGCACGCCCGATTCCATCGCCAGCGAGGCGATCTCGCGGCGGAGGTCTGCGATCTGGCCGGCGTCCTTCTCCACGAAGCGCGTCCAGCGCATGCCCAGGGCGGCGACCTTTTCGCACCAGTTCGGATCCATCTCGGCGCCAAAGTGGGCCTTGAGGAACTCCGGCCGCGAAATCGCGTGCGTCTCGGCCGCGCGCATCAGCCGACCTTCCAGGGCGATCAGGCGCTTGTTGATGGCGTAGAGCTGCTCGACCAGAGCCTCGATGCGGTTGTTGTTCAGCCGCAGGGTCTTGAGGTGCTGGACGATGGCGCCGGTGGCGGCCTCGTAGGCGCGGCGGTCGGCCTGCTCGAGGTCCTCGCCGCGCAGGCGATATTCGACCAGCTTCTCCTGCAGGCGGCGGAAGGATTCGAATTCCAGGGCGATGGCGTCGAGCGTGGCCATGACGCCCTCGCGCAGCTCAGCCTCCATCGCGCTGATGGTCGGGCCGGCGCCGTCGTCGAAGTCGTCCTCATCCGAGGCGCCCGGGGCGGCGCCTTCCTCGTCGTCGCCTTCGGAAGCGGACCGCGCATCCTCCGCCTCGCCGGCGACCGCGGCCTCAGACAGGGCCTGCGAGGCCTGACCGCCATAGGTCTGCTCGAGATCGATCACCTCGCGCAGCAGGATCCGGCCCTGCGCCAGTTCCTCGCGCCAGACCATGATCGCTTCGAACGTGAGCGCGCTCTCGCACAGGCCGCGGATCATGGTGTCGCGGCCGGCCTCGATGCGCTTGGCGATGGCGATCTCGCCCTCGCGCGAAAGCAGTTCCACCGAGCCCATCTCGCGCAGGTACATGCGCACGGGATCATCCGTGCGGTCGTAGGCGCTGGGCTTTTCAGAGGTTTCCGCGACCGCCGTCTCCTCGCGGACGGCGACTTCGGAGCCCTCGGCGGATTCCTCCTCGGCCTCGATGACGTTGATGCCCATCTCGTTGAGCATGGTCATCGTGTCCTCGATGGCGTCGGGCGTCATCTCTTCGGACGGCAGGACCTTGTTCAGCTCGTCCATCGTGACGTAGCCGCGGGCTTTGGCCTGCTTTATGAACTTCTTGACCGCGGCGTCGGTAAGGTCGAGCAGCGGACCGTCGGGCGCCGGGGGGCTTTCGGTTTCGGGAGCCTCGGCGGCGGCTGATACGCTCATCTTCAAATATCTCCGCGTTCGGAACGGCCGCCCTGGCGGGGCGACCGAAGAATATGGTGTTCGCCCCGAGAATTTCGAGGGCGCCGCCCAGCTAGCTGGGCTGTTGTGGACCCCAAATCTGGCGACTGGAGATCGCGCGTCTCAGCCGATCGTGCTCGCGCTTCAAGGTCATGAGCGCCGCAGAACCGGCGCCCGCGCCAAGACTCTGCTTGGCATCGGCGATCGCTTCCTCGAGCGCGGTCACCCTGTTCATGACTTCGAACGCATACGACCACTGAGATCTCGCGGCGCTGAGGATGACGTCCATTTGAAAAAATGGCGCGCCGGCTAAAGCGGCGGCCCGTTCGACGTCAGTCAACAGAGCGCTAAATCCCCGCTCTGCGAGATGGCGGCGCAGGGCGTGCGTGTCAAGGTGCTCCGAATCAAGGCGCAGTCGGATGATTTCCTTGGCCAAATCATTCAGCGAAGCGTCGCCGAAGCCTCCGACTTCCACCGCTTCGAGGTGTTCGTCGACCACGCCGGGGTCTTCGACCGCCTGCCACGCCAGCGCCGCAGCGACCGGATGGAGACCCCTGGCGAGGCGATCGGCCGCGGCACGGGCGGCGGGTTTCGCCGGCCCGGGGGGCGCAGGGCCGAACCGTGAACCGTATCGTCCGCCCGGCGGCGCTCCCGGAGCGGCCGCGGCCGGTCCCGCCGCCCGGGTTACAGCGTCGAAACGCCGCAGAAGATCCTCACGGTAGGCGGCGGCGAGATCCGGATCGCCGATCGCCTTGGCTGCGGCGCGTAGTCGCTGCTTGAGGCCCGCCCTCCCCTCGGGCGTCGCAAGGCTGGCGGCGTCCCTCTCGCGCAGGAAGAGGGCCTCGACGAAGGGGATGGTCTTGGAGAGCTGTTCGCACAGGGCGACTGGTCCCTGCTCGCGGAGCATGTCGTCGGGATCCTTGCCTCCGGCGACGACGGCGAAGCGGAAGCTTCGCCCCGGAGCCAGACGAGTGATGGCCCTGTCCATGGCGCGGGACGACGCCTGCTGGCCGGCGCGATCGGCGTCGAAGCAGAGCGTGGGTTGGGGGTGCAAGCGCCAGAGCATCTCCATCTGCGCTTCGGTCAGCGATGTGCCCATCGCGGCCACCGCCGCCACGCCGGCCCGCTGGCAGGCGATCACGTCCATGTAGCCCTCGACCACCACGAGCGCGGCGCCCTCGCCGCCCGCGTGCAGCAGCCGGCGCGCCTCAGGCAGGCCGTAGAGCACGGTCCCCTTGTCGAAGAGATCGGTGTCAGGCCCGTTGAGGTACTTGGCCCGCGCCGCCGGATCGAGCGCGCGGCCGCCAAAGGAGACGACGCGGCCCCGGCCGTCCGTGATGGGGAAGATCACCCGATCGCGGAACCGATCGTATGGGCTCCCGCCCTCCTCCGGCGCCACCAGCAGCCCGGCGGCGACGAGGTCCGCCGGCAGGGCGCCCTTCGCCACCAGATAGTCCTTGAGCGCAGTGCGGCCGGCGGGCGCGAAGCCCAGCCGGAACCGTGACCACTCACCCTCCGGCAGGCCCCGGCGCTCGAGATACTCGCGTGCGGTCCGCCCACCGGGCCGGCGCAGCTCCGCTTCAAACCAGGCCGCCGCCGCGTCGAGCCAGTCGGTGAGTCCCTGGCGGCGACGCCCCCTCGCCTCGGCCTCGGGCGTCGGTTCCGGCAGCGGCAGGCCCGCCTCTGCGGCAAGGCGCTCGACGGCTTCGCTGAAGCTGAGCCGCTCGGTCTCCTGCAGGAAGCTGATCAGGTCGCCGTGCTTGCCCGAGGAGAAGTCGTGGAAGAACCCCTTGTCGTCGTTGACGAAGAAGCTTGGGCTCCGTTCCTTGTTGAACGGCGAAAGCCCGACGAACTCCCGGCCCTGCCGGCGCAGCTTCACGCTGCGGCCGATCACATCGGACAGGCGCAAACGTGATTTCAGCTCTTCGATGAAGCGGTCGTCGAAACGCACGGTGCGGACGATACCGCCGCCGACGGACGACTCCTACAGTTGCGTTCCGTCGAGCCCCGTACGCAGCCGCTACCGGCCGAAGTCTCTGCCGTCGAGCGGCGGCCCATCTCCAATCACGTCGAGATTGCCGCGCCCCGGCACGAAGTTGGCCTCGAGGCGGATCCGGTCCGGGTCCTCGAACAGGATGGAGTAGTAGCCGGGCGCCCAGGCGTCCTGCCGAGGCGCACGCACGATGGTCACGCCGCCGCGCGCCAGCAGAGCGGCGTGGAGCGCGTCGACGTCGGCGGCCGAGCGAAGGCGGAAGCACAGGTGGTGCAGCCCCACCCGGCGCTGGTCGAAGCCGTCCGCAGAGAGTTCGGGATCGGCCGGTGTGATCAGCACGCCGGTACGCCCACCGATGCAATAGAACGCGCGCTCCGCGTCGTACTGGATCGTCATCCCAAACGTCTCGTGCAGCAGCCAGTGGTAGAAGTCCCGACTGGCGGAGAAGTCGGTCACGCTGAGCTGGACGTGGCCGATGCCGTTGATATCGATCACGATGCCCCCATCCCGGTCCGCCGGATCTTCCTCTTTCCTAAACCTATTGTTGATTGACCAGCCGCAGCGGCAAGCAAGAAGGCAAGAGCCGGCGGGACGCCGGTGGACCGGAAGGTCGGGCGCTCGGAAGGCTACTCCGCCGCCAGCAGCGTCGCCCCCGGCACGTTGGCGCGGCGGCTGCGGTAGTTGGCGATCCGCTCTTCGATCTCGCCGCGGAAGTGCAGGAAAAGGCCCTGGATAGGCCAGGCCGCCGCATCGCCCAGGCCGCAGATGGTGTGGCCCTCCACCTGGCTGGCGACGTCGAGGAGCATGTCGATCTCCTTCGGCTCGGCCTCGCCGGTGGTCATGCGCTGCATGATCCGCCACATCCAGCCGGTCCCTTCCCGGCAGGGCGTGCACTGGCCGCAGCTCTCGTGTTTGTAGAAGTAGGACAGGCGCGTGATCGCCGCGACGACGTCGGTGGACTTGTCCATCACGATCATGCCGGCTGTGCCCAGGCCCGACTTGCGCGCGACGAGGTCGTCGAAATCCATCAGCGCTTCCTCGCACTGGTCGGCCGGAAGCAGGCGCACGGAGGAGCCGCCGGGGATGATCGCCTTCAGATTGCCCCAGCCGCCGCGAATGCCGCCGAAGTGGGTCTCGACCAGCTGGCGCATGGGAATGCTCATCGCCTCCTCCACCACGCACGGCTTGTTCACGTGGCCCGAGGCGCTCATCAGCTTGGTGCCCGAGTTCTTGGGCCGGCCAAAGCTGGCGAACCAGTCCGCGCCGCGACGCAGGATTTCCGGCGTCACAGCGATCGACTCGACGTTGTTAACCGTCGTGGGGCAGCCATAGACACCCGAGCCCGCCGGGAACGGCGGCTTGAGGCGCGGCTGACCCTTCTTGCCCTCGAGGCTTTCCAGCAGCGCCATCTCGTCGCCGCAGATGTAGGCGCCCGCGCCATGGGTAACGCGGATATGGCAGTCCCAGCCGTGGACGTTGCCCGTGCCAATCAGCTTGGCCTTCGTCGCCTCCGCCAGGGCCGCCTCGAGCCGCTCGCGCTCCAGGAGGTATTCGCCGCGGATGTAGATGATGCAGTCGTGCGCGCGCATGGCGTAGCAGGCCAGCAGGCACCCCTCGATCAGGCGGTGCGGATCGTTGCGCATGATCTCCCGGTCCTTGCAGGTCCCGGGCTCGGACTCGTCGGCGTTGATGACCAGGTAGTGCGGCCGCTCGCTCTCCTGCTTGGGCATGAAGGTCCACTTCACGCCGGTGGCGAATCCCGCCCCGCCCCGGCCGCGCAGGCCGGAGGCCTTGATCTGGTCGCAGATCCATTCGGGCGTCTGGCGCAGCATCTCGGTGGTCGCGTTCCAGACACCGCGCTGCTTCGCGCCCTCCAGCCTCCAGTCGTGGAAGCCGTGCAGGTTGGTGAAGATGCGGTCCTTGTCTTCGAGCAGTCCGGGCATGGGTCGTTTCTAACGGTCAGGGTCGAAGGGGTGGGATCTCACGTAGGCCGAACGGCGCACGATCGCAAAGGCGAACAGGGCCCAGCCGACGAGGATGATGACGAGGCCGGCATAGACCATCCAGTGGGGCACGCCGCGCACATAGTGCCCCGACAGCATGACCAGGACGCCGACCAGACAGCCCACGAAGCCGGCCGTCTGCAGGCCCCGGGAGTGGGCGCGGACAGCCGCTACATAAGCGCGCCGCGCCTCCTCGTTCATCAGGCGCTTGCCGGCGCCGGCAGGTTCGGCAGCCGCTCGATCGGCTTGGCGCGGGATCCGTCATAGAGGCTCGGGTCGGTGAGCGTGTCGGGTCCGCCCTCGGGGGCCGAGCCGTGCCGACCGATCATCGAGCCGGGTTCGGGATGCTCGCCGGCGTCGAAGCGGTCGAGGAGCTGGCCGAAGGTCTCGACCGTCAGGTCCTCGTAGTACTGGTCATGAATGGCGACCATCGGCGCGTTGGCGCAGGCGCCCATGCACTCGACCTCTTCCCACGAGAAGCGGCCATCGGCCGAGCGATGGTCCTTGGGCCCGATGCGCTGCTCCAGGCAGGCCTTCAGCTCATTGGCGCCGCGCAGCATGCATGGGGTGGTCCCGCACACCTGCACATGGGCGACGCTGCCCACGGGTTCGAGCTGGAACATGGTATAGAAGGTGGCGATCTCGAGCACGCGGATCACCGGCATGTCGAGCATCTCCCCGACCACCCGGAGCGAAGGCTCGGGCACCCAGCCTTCCTGCTGCTGGACCAGCCACAACAGAGGGATCACCGCCGAGCGCTGCCGGCCGGGCGGGAACTTGGCGATCCAGGCCTTCGCCTCCTCGGCGTACTTTTCATTGAGGGCGAAGGAGGTGGGTTGCTCCTTGGCGAGGCGGCGCACGCTCACCGGTCGATCTCCCCGAACACGATATCCAGCGATCCAAGGATGGCGGAGACATCGGCTAGCATGTGCCCGCGGTTCATCCAGTCCATAGCCGACAGGTGAACGAAGCTCGGCGCGCGGATGTGGCAGCGGTACGGCTTGTTGCCGCCGTCCGTCACCAGATAGACGGCGAACTCGCCCTTGGGCGCTTCGACCGCGGCGTAGATCTCGCCCTCGGGCACGTGATAGCCCTCGGTATAGAGCTTGAAGTGGTGGATCAGCGCTTCCATCGACCGCTTCATCTCGCCCCGTCGAGGCGGCGTGACCTTGTGGTCGTCGGCGAGGACGAGGCCGGGTGTCTTGCGAAGACGATCGCAGCACTGGCGCATGATCTTCACTGACTGGCGCATCTCCTCCATGCGGCAGAGGTAACGGTCGTAGCAGTCGCCGTGGACCCCAAGCGGGATGTCGAACTCCAGCTCGTCATAGCACTCGTAGGGCTGGTTGCGCCGCAGGTCCCAGGCCACGCCCGAGCCCCGCAGCATTGGGCCGGAGAAACCCCAGCGGATCGCCTCCTCCTTGCTCACGACGCCGATATCGACGTTGCGTTGCTTGAAGATGCGGCTGGGTGTGATGAGGCCGTCGATGTCGTCGAGCACCTTCGGGAAGGTCTCGCACCAGGTCGCGATGTCCTCGATCAGGGGCGGCGGCAGGTCCTGGCGCACGCCGCCGGGGCGGAAGTAGTTGGCGTGCAGGCGCGCACCGGACGAACGTTCGTAGAACACCATCAGCTTCTCGCGCTCCTCGAAGCCCCACAGGGGTGGAGTGAGCGCGCCGACGTCCATCGCCTGGGTGGTGACGTTCATCAGGTGATTGAGGACGCGGCCGATCTCGCAAAAGAGCACGCGGATCAGCTGGCCGCGGATCGGGACCTCGAGCCCCATCATCTTCTCGATGGCGAGCACATAGGCGTGCTCCTGGTTCATCGGGCAGACATAGTCGAGCCGGTCGAAATAGGCGGTGGTCTGGATATAGGGCCGCGCCTCCATCAGCTTCTCGGTGCCGCGGTGCAGCAGGCCGATATGCGGATCCACGCGCTCCACCAGCTCGCCGTCGAGCTCCAGGATCAGGCGCAGCACGCCGTGCGCGGCGGGGTGCTGGGGACCGAAGTTGATGTTGAACTTGCGGACCGGCGTCTCGGGGATGGCCGTCTCCGGGTCCATGTAGGTCGGCGCCGCGGGGGCGTTGGTTCCGGTCATGAGCGGCGCTCCGCCTTCTCGTCTCCGGGCAGGACGTAGGGGTAGCCCTCGCCCGGCTTCTCGTAGTCCGCCCCCTCCCATGGCGAGAGGAAATCCCAGCTGCGGAACTGCACCGACTTCACCGGCTCGTACACCACCCGCTTGAGCTCTTCGTCATAGCGGGTCTCGACATAGCCGATCATCGGGAAGTCTTTCCGCATCGGATGGCCATGGAAGCCATAGTCGGTGAGGAGGCGGCGAAGGTCGGGGTGGCCAGAGAAAAAGATGCCGTACATGTCGAACGCCTCGCGTTCGAACCAGTCTGCATTCGGGTAGACGCTGGTCACGGTCGGGACGGCCGTGTCCTCGTCCGTCTGCACCTTCACCCGAACACGGCGGTTCTTGGTCAGCGACAGCAGGTTATACACCACGTCGAAGCGCAGCGGCCGCTGGGGATAATCCGCGCCCGCGAGGTCCATCAGCTGCTGGAACTGCAGATCCGACGCGTCGCGCAGGAAGGTCAGGGCCTCGACGATCTTGTGGGCGGAAACGTGGACCTGGAGGTCGCCGAAGGCCACTTCGAAGCCCGAGATGGTCCCCGCAGAATCGGCGACGATACGCTGGCCCATCTCGGCCAGGGCTTCGTCCGAAAGACGCCAGTTGCTCATGGTCTCAACGCTCGATCGTGCCGGTGCGACGGATCTTCCTCTGCAGCTGGAGGATCCCGTAGAGGAGCCCCTCGGCCGTGGGCGGACAGCCGGGGACGTAGATGTCCACCGGCACGATCCGGTCGCAGCCCCGCACCACCGAATAGCTGAAGTAGTAGTAGCCGCCGCCGTTGGCGCAGCTGCCCATCGAGATCACGTAGCGCGGCTCGGGCATCTGGTCGTAGACCTTGCGGAGGGCCGGAGCCATCTTGTTGGTCAAGGTGCCCGCCACGATCATCACGTCCGACTGCCGTGGACTGCCCCGGGGCGCCGCGCCGAAGCGCTCGAGGTCGTAGCGCGGCATGGACACCTGCATCATCTCCACCGCGCAGCAGGCCAAGCCGAAGGTCATCCACATCAGCGAGCCCGTGCGGGCCCAGGTGATGAGATCGTCCGCGGCGGCGGTGATGAAGCCCTTGTCCGCCAGCTGCTGGTGGATCCCGTCGAAATAGGGATCGTGCAGCTTCGGGTCGTAGCCCTCCACCTGCGCGCGGCCGGCGCCGAGCGCGGGGCCTCTGGGGTCGATCACTCCCATTCGAGAGCCCCCTTCTTCCATTCATAGATGAAGCCGACGGTCAGCACGGCGAGGAATCCCATCATGCTCCAGAAGGCGAACTGCGCCTCCGGATGAGGTAGGCGCATCAGGGCCACGGCCCAGGGGAAGAGGAAGGCGACTTCGAGGTCGAAGATGATGAACAGGATCGAGACCAGGTAGAACCGGACGTCGAACTTCATCCGCGCGTCGTCGAAGGCGTTGAAGCCGCACTCGTAGGAGGACAGCTTTTCCGGATCGGGCGCCTTGGGAGCGACCACCGCGGCCGCCAGGATGAAGGCGCTTCCCAGGGCCGCGGCTATGGCCAGGAAAATCAGGATCGGCAGATATTGAAGAAGGAACGCGTTCACGGCGGACGCGGACTCCCTGTTAGGCTTGAAGAGCGGGTCGGGCGGGGTCTTTAGACCCAACCGGCACGCGGTTCAAACGCACATCAAAGGTCGCCGGGCGCGTTCGACACGGCGTTGACGCCGCCGGTCGCCGGCCGTATTGGACGCCCTCTTCGGCGCGACCCGGTCTCGGATCGCTCCGCCGTAAGAAACGCGGGTGTAGCTCAGTTGGTTAGAGCGCCGGCCTGTCACGCCGGAGGCCGCGGGTTCAAGTCCCGTCACTCGCGCCACGGCGCGTCCAAGCGAACAGACATTACCGCTATTATGGCGCAAGCGGTGGAGGCCGGGCGGCGCGGCCGGCCACCCCAGCGAGAGCCGCTAGGTCAGGGCGCTGGCGGCGGCGGCGCGCTACGGATTTGTTCAACCACCTGCTCTGGCGTCCGGGACATCTAATCGCGAACATGATGCAGGGCTCAGTGTCGGCGACTGGGTCACGGCGACGTTTTCGCGAGCGTGGCGGGCGGAATTACATTGATCGGCCGCCGCTCCAGCCGCTTGACGCCTGCCCCTCACGTTACGTTGACACCCGGCGTGGGGTGTAACCGGCGCCGGCAGGCTCACGAAAGAACTCATAAGTCGCACAGCAGCCATGCGGCCTTGGGTCAAAAGACACCGGTGAATCTGATGATTAGCGGGATTGTCGCTTCGGTCGCCGCCCTGCTCAGCCTGACTGATGCGGACATCTCCTCCGAGCTGGCGAGCGGGTCTCCAACACCCGCGCCGCCCAGCACGGTTCTTCAACCGGGCTGCCCGCGTAAGAGCTGACCAAAGCCGGCACGCTCCCCGCCGGCCAAGGTCATGAGGGGTCCAGACCGCCCGCCCCCGCTCACAAGGTCTGGACCCCTCACCCCTGCGTTCGCACCAGGCGTCCTGAAGGCGGCCCGCCCCTCGAAGGCTGCGGCCTCGACGAGCGCTCCCTGCTCAGTGTCCGTCAGGCCGACAACATTGCGGCGACCCATCCGTTGGCCGCGTCCTGCCCAAGGCGTTTGGAATCGATAGCGCCTTCAGGTCGACTAGACGGCGAAGTCCCGCAGCGAGGTCGTAGCTTGGGTCCACGTCGACAGCGGCGGCGTAGACCGACGCAAGAGGGCTTGGCCGCCGCGCCGCCAGAAGCAAGGCGGCGTCACCGGGGCCCAGGACGCCGGCGGCCGTGGCCGACGGTTCGATTCGGGTGACGAGAACGGTCTGCCCCCCTGCCCCGGGGCGGATTCGTTGCAGTTCGTGCTGAAGACTGCCCGCCTGATGCGCCCGCCAGATGTCGAACACGGGGTAGCGCGAGGCGATCACGCTGGCGCCGGCGGGAAGCGTCAGGACTTCCTGGTCGAGGAGGTGAGGCGGCAGAGCGGCCAGGACCTTTAGGTCCAGTCCTGGATCGAAGTGAGCGTTGGCGGCGTGCACGCGCGCCCATTCGATCCGGGCAACATCAGCCAGATAACCGAGAGTTTGGGCGGCTGGATAACTGGCGATGAAATCGGGAAAGCCTTCGCCGTAGGCGGACAGCCAGCCCACGCGCGGGGGCTGGGCCTCGACAAAGGCGTCGGCCATCCCCTGGAAGAACCCCTCGCCTACAAGCTGACCGACCACAGGAAAGGTCGTGACCAGCGCCTGGCGCAGAGAAACTCGAACATTGCTGCAATGAATGGCCAAGCCCGGCGGGCGCCTATCATTAATGTCGCGGTCGCGATCCAGCAGGCGTGCGGCGAAACCCTGCTGAAACCGAAGCAACGCGGACGCATGGCCCATTAGGCGACATCCAGCAAGGCCTGGGCCTTAGCGGCTTCGGCGAGCAGGATTTCCAGCGGGGGCAGCGCGCTGTCCCATTCGATCAAGGTCGGGCGAGGTCGTAACCGGTCGATGGCGCGGGCGTAGAGATTCCATACCGCCTCGGCCACAGGTGCGCCGTGGGTGTCGATCAGCTGCACGCTGTCGCCGGCCTCTTCGCGAGCGTGGCCGGCCAAGTGGATTTCGCCGACGGCGGTCGAGGGCACAGCATCCAGCCAGGCGTCTGCATCGACCCCCAGGTTGAAGGCGCTGACGTATAGATTGTTGATGTCGACCAGCAGCCCGCAGCCCGTGCGCGCGACCAGGCGGGAAAGGAAGGCCGCCTCCTCCAAGGTCGCCCCCTCCATGTGCATGTAACCCGAGGGATTCTCCACCAGGATGGGGCGGCCCAGGCGCGCCTGTGTTCGCTCGACATTGGCGGAGACCACATCGAGCGTCTCCTCGGTCAGGGGCAGCGGCAGGAGGTCGTTGTAGTAGATCCCATCCGCCCGGCTCCAGGCTAGGTGCTCGGACACCAGCACAGGGCAGACGTCCGCCGCAAGCGCCGCAAGACGGTCAAGGTGGTTCGGGTCGAGGCCCTCGGCGGACCCCAAGGACAGGGCCACGCCGTGGAGGCTGACCGGGTAGCGCTGGGCGACTTCGAGAAGGACCTGGCGGCGTATGCCGCCAGGCTCGAAGTAGTTCTCCGCATGCACCTCGACCCATCCAACCTGCGGGAGGTCGTCGCCACCCACGAAGTGATCGTAGTGCGGCGCCCGCAGGCCCACCCCTGCCAGCGGCCCGAGAGGCGCGGGCTGGTTCTGCGCTGCGGACATCGGCTCGCCCTTCACGATCCAACCGGTTTGGTGTCGCCCCCGGCGATCTTCTTGCAGGTGCCGGCGGGCACGTAGATCCAGGCTCCGGGATCCCGATCCTTCGCGGAGGTCCCGCCGCAGCTATGACCGGGGCTGAAACAGTCGTTCTGCCCTGCCTTGGCCACGCCGTAGCACTTCTCGAACTTGTAGCTCGGCTTGGGAACGTTGACCTGGGCCGACACCTGGGCGGCGGCGGCGGCTACGGCAGCGGCGATCCCTGCGGCCGTGAGTCTGCGGGTGAGGTCGGACTTGCTCATCGAGATTGCTCCTTTGCGTTGATGAGAGAGAAATGGATGTCGGATCGGTAAACGGGGCGTCCCTAAAAGAAGGAAAAGCGGACGCCCGTGATAAAGACGGCGCCTTGCAGTCTTGGGGCGAGATCCATGCCGCCTCCCCCTCGGAAGCGGTATGTGTAGACGCTCGAGAACACCTTCACATCGGTGTAATGTCCTGGCCCCAGCAGGTCGTGGTTCTTGTCGAGTAGATAGGAAGCGCCGAGCTCGGCAACGTCGACAGTGTCCTGATGGAGCGCGACCGTAGTATCCGCAGAAGGCGCGCCCTCGCCTAACCCAGTCGCAGGCGGAGTGTCGCCGACCGCGTGCTGGTAGTAGCCGCCCACCACCCACGGGCCATTCACATAGTTCAGGCTCGCGACAACCCCGTAGGGCTTGGCCAAGCCCTTGCCTCCAGCGACCGGGCGGGCCTGAGACAGGCCGTCATAGGTTCCGCTGAGCCCAAGGGTCCAAGTGTCGAAGAAGGTCGCCGATACGCCAGGACCGAGTGAGTCCGAACGGCGCAGCGTGGCCGTCGTCTGCAGCCTGGACGGGATCGCGGCCGCGGCGTCGGACGCAGTGACGCCGGCGGAGAGGTCCAGCCACGCCGTGCGGTAATTCCACACCAGGGCCGCCTGCAGAACATTACGAAACACGTCTGGGCTGAGGGAATTGGCTAGGGTGGCCGCCAGCGGACGTTCCCCGTTCGCAAGCTGGAACCCGCCGCCGTCAGCCGCGGTGCGGGGGGTATACGAGATCGCCCCAAAAATCCCGCTGCGCGAGCGCGGCGACAGATAGATCAGCTTGGGCGATCTATCGTCGTAGAAACGCGCCGAATAGCCGAGATAGGTCAGCCGGCCGATCCGGCCCGCCAACGCCGCGGGGAGGAACGCTGTGGGAAGGCCCCCGTTCGGGTCGAGTCGGACACCTGAGTCCGGACCGAACTCAGCGGCCGTGAAGGCGATCTCCGACGGCGTAAAACCGATCAGGCTCTGTGGAAAGCCGGCGCGATCGCCAAACTCGATGCGCCCGAAAGGGCCGATTGCGAACAAGCTCAGTTCTGGCGCGCTGAGCGCCCACGCGGACGCCGACCCGCCAAGCGCGCTGCGAGCCTGGAGGTTGAACACGGCGCGTCCCGCCAGGGTGATCCCTGACGGCGTACGGTACTGCGGCCCGAGCTCGATCTCGGATTCCGCGCCGGCCCCGCCGCCCAGTCCAGTCGCGTCGGCAAGATCGAGGTTTTCGAAGCCGCTGAGCTTGAGGGCGACCTGCCCGGGAGGGACCTGCAGGTCTCCTGCCTGGGCAAGCACGGCGCCAGGGAACGCGAGCATCGAAATGCAGAGCACAAGGATCGGAGTCCTGCAACTCTGGGAAAGGCTGGTCCACAACAAGGATTGGTCCCTGAAACCCGGGCGTGTTTTGCTAAACTTACCCGTTAAAACGCCTGCAATTTGGACCACCTGAAAGGGTTAGGCGGCCAAGCTTCCCCGACGCGTCGATCCGCGTCTTCAGGCGACCGATCTGGGGGGCGGCGTCTCGGCGCCCGGAACAACCGAGGTCCACCGCTCCTGCGGACGAGGAGTCAGAGCGACGGTCCGCAGGGCATGCGGGGCCCCCAGCGAAGGGGGAAGAAGCGGTGCGGCCACAAAGTTTCCCCACGTGCAGGCGCAGCGCCCTTTGCCATGGTCGCAACAGGGCATGGCCTTCTTGCCCGTCGTCTGAGACTGGCCAGCGGCCTGGGCCGGGTTGGAAGCCGTCGGGCAGTGACACCCTGCCCCCTGTCCAGCGATCGCAACTGAGCCCGACGCGAGGGCGAGCCACGCCAACACGACCAGAAGCCATCGCCAGCACGTGGCTGGACCAGCCACCTGGGCGAGGCGCTGCAACGACCCAACAGAAAGATGGGGGCGACCCTTGAGCATGGCCTCCCCTTGTTCGGCAAGTGGCGAGCTCCGGTTACACGAGTCCGGCCGACTGCCACCACGCGCGGGCACGGCACGCCCAGTTACAGACGATGCGAAGTGGCGCTGTAACCAGGCGCCCGACCCGATCGTATTTACTGACGAACGTGGCATTCGCTCAAGCCCCTCTGACCCGGAACGCCATTGCGTCGTCAGACTTCGGCGGGCGCGAATCCATCGCGGAGGCGGCATGGCCGAGAGCGACTGGCGAGGCTTGATGATCGCCGCCCAAGAGGGAAACGGCGGCGCCTACCGCCGTTTGTTGGAGGAGGTTGGTGCTTGGTTGCGTCGTTATTACCGGCGCAGGCTCCCTCCATCGATGATCGACGACGCCGCACAGGACGCCCTGCTCGCAATCCACCAGAAGCGCCACACCTATGACCCCGCGCGACCATTCGAGCCGTGGCTGGCGGCCGTCGCGCGCTACAAATGGATCGATCGGCTACGCGCGCTCAAGCGCACGCCCAGCGAAGTATTGAGTATCAACATTGCGGTGGACGATCATGAGACGGCAGTCGTGAGCGCCACAGTTCTCGATGCGCTTCTTGGCGGATTGAAGCCCGCGCAGTCGGAGGTCATACGATTGGTGAAGATCCAGGGTTACAGCATCGAGGAGGCGGCTGAACACACCGGGCAGTCGATCTCCTTGGTCAAGGTGAACATCCACCGAGGTCTCGCCCGCCTCGCGATGGGTGCGAGAAATGCAGGCCACGATGAATGACTTCCTCAACGGGCTCGTGTCCGACCTGAAACCGGTTCGGCCGCGACGGCCTTATTTCGAAGCGATGATGTTGGCGGGACTCTGCTTTGCCGAATTGACTTTGTGGCTCGCCCTTGGCCAGGCGCGGCCTCATCTGATGCAAGTCGCCCAAACCACGCCAGCGTTTTGGTGGAGGCTGGCCAGCTTTGGCCTGGTTGCGGGCTTGGGTGCGGCGACGGCCATTTCGTCCTTCGATCCGACCGTCTCGCCGCGGCGCGGGCTGATGTGGATCGTCGCCGCTTTCGCTTTGTACCTGATTGGCGGGCTTTTTTTGCATGGACCATCGGGTCGGATCGGCGTCATCCAGCGCCTCGACTGGAGCGATGGAGTGGATTGTCTGATAAAGGTGGCCTTGTTGTCTGCGCCAGTCACGGCGGCTCTGGGCGTCTTCATGCGCGCGGGTGCGCCGACCCATCGGGCAGGCACGGCCCTTGCGAGCGGGATCGCAGCCGCGGCTTGGGCGGCGTTCGTGTTCACCTTCGCCTGCCCTCACGATGACCCGCTCTATGTCACGGTCTGGTACACCCTCGCCTGCGCGCTCAGCGCCGCGGCCGCACGGATCGTTCTTCCAATCGTTGCACGCTGGTGATCGCACCGGCCGCACCCTTGTTGTCAGGGATCTGTAAGTCGGCGCGAAACGCGGGCGAAGGTCGTAGGTCATCCATGCCAAGGCCCCTCGCCATGTCCCGCTTTCAACTCCGTTCCGCTTTCGTCGCTCTTGCGCGTCGCCGCGCTTGCCGTCGCCGTCGCGATTGGGGCCGCCCATGGCGTGCGGCCGCAGGCCGACTATGGCGAGGCCGATCAACTGTACGCCGCGCTCGCGACGCAACCACACGCGCGGTTGACGATCGACGGCGGCTGATCGACGTCGTCTTCGCCGATGGCGGGCGCGGCCAGTCGCGGACCGCCATCCACCATGTAGTTTTCCGCATGCACCTCAAACCAAAGTCCTGCGGCCCGACAAGCCAGCGCCTCGTCGAGATGCTGCGCCTTGAACCCCAGGCCTGCCGTGACGATCATGGCCGGATCCCTAGGACGAGGTCAGCGAACCGTGGCCCTTGGGCGTCTTGATGTGGACGCAGGTGCCGGCCGGCACGAGCTTCCAGGCGTTCGTCTGATAGTCGGCCTTCGAGGTGCCCGCGCAGGTGGTGCCGGCGCCGGCCTTGCAGTCGTTATGCCCGGCCTTGGCGACGCCGTAGCACTTCTCCATCGCCGGGTGAGCGCCCTGGGCGTGCGCGAGGCTGGCCCCAAGCGAGGCAACGAGCGCAGCCGCCAGGGCGGCTGAGGTCTTTGTATAGGTCACGGATCTTCTCCTGGTGTCGCCTGTCGGACTGCGCCGCAGAGATGCGGTGGCGCGATCATCGCCCGGTGGCCCAAGAGGCATTCATCGCGGGCCACGACAGCCAGTTCGGCGGCCTGATCCTTGCGGTTACATCGAGGCGGACCTTGGGAAATCGAACTCGTCAGCGGTCGGCTGTAACCCGGGGGTATGGGGAGCGAATGGCCCTGTAGAAGGCCTGCGTCTTTCAACCCCGTCATGACCGGCCGATCGAGGCAGATTACCCGTGCGCACGGACGACCTGATCAACGCGCTCGTCGAGGACCTCCGGCCCGCATCTCCGGCCGTACTTGGCCGCGGCATCATGGTCAGTTGGACCCTTGGCGCCGCGCTGGCGCTTTTCATTCTCGTCTTCGGCCTGGGCGGGTGGTTGAACTTCGATATCGCCGCGCACGGTTGGGCGCTGTGGGCCAAATGGCTCTACACCGCCCCCATCTGCGTCGGAAGCCTGTTCGCCGCGCGAGCGCTCGCCGTACCCGCTGAACGCGTGCCGATGAGCAGCTGCATCGCGATTTTCTCGACGGTTCTATTGATAGGCATGGCGACCTCGGAATTGTGTCACACGTCCGTCTGGGGGTGGCTGTCGCTTTTCCTGGGCCACACCTGGCTCAGCTGTCCCGGTCGCATTCTTCTGATCGCCATCCCGATCTTGGCGGTGCTGATGTGGAGGATTCGGCAAGCCGCGCCGACGCGGCTCAGGCTGACGGGAGCGGCGACGGGCCTGGCGTCCGGGGCGTCGGCGGCGGCGCTCTATGCCTTGGGGTGCTCCGAGACTTCGGCCTGCTTCATCGTGGCTTGGTATTCGCTCGGGATCGCGGGGGTCGCCGCGATCGGCGCCCTGCTGGGCCCAGTGCTGCTGCGGTGGTGACGACGGCGAATCCGCGGATCGACTGTAACCCGTGGCCCCTCGCTCAAGAACGAGTCCACGCCGAACCCGGCACGCCCACCATCCTCGAGGGGCATTTCCAATGCTCAGCCTCAAGTCGAAAGTAACGCTCGCTTCCGCCGCCGCGATGCTGGCCCTGTCCAGCGTCTCGTTCTCAACCCCTGCGGCCGCCGCGGGCGACCAATCGTCCGCCGTGGCGCCCTGCTACGGAGTCAATTCCTGCAAGGGTCAGTCGGACTGCAAGTCCGGCAATCACGACTGCAAAGGCCAGAACAGCTGCAAGGGTCAGGGATTCAAGGATCTGACCTCGGAGCAGTGCGCGGCGGCCCACGGCTCCGCCACGGCGCCGAACTAATCGAGCGGCCTGGCCGGGTGCGGAGCGATCGAGGGATCCGAGGCGCCGGCAGAAATTCCCCTCCCAGTAAGCGTCCCGCGCCAAGCGCCTGTAACCGGCGCCTGGCGCGGGACGAAGCACCAAAAGCCAACACGGCAAGCCAAATCTCTCCAAAGGGTTATTTCAATGCTCAACCTGAAGTCCAAGGCGACGCTCGCGTCGGCCGCCGCGATCATGGCCCTGTCCAGTGTTTCCGTCTCCACCTCGGCCTTCGCCGCCAATCAGCAAGTCGCGGCCGCCAAGGTCATGTGTTTTGGCGTCAACTCCTGCAAGGGCCAGTCGGATTGCAAGTCCGGCAATCACGACTGCAAGGGTCAGAACAGCTGCAAGGGCCAAGGCTTCAAGTCGCTGTCGGCCAAGGCGTGCGCTGCCGAACACGGCTCGACCACGGCGCCGCAAGGCTAGTCGACGGAACCCGGCGGGCCCTTGGCCCGCCGGGTTCCCCTCTCCCTCGTTCAGGGTCCGGTCCGATGCATCATCCCACGCCATTTCATGGTTTCGGTCTCGGTCTTCGCCCGCCGCACTATCAAGACTTCCTCTCTCGTCCCGTCCCGGTGGATTTCGTCGAAGTCATCTCGGAAAACTTCATGGTCGCCGGTGGGCGGCCGCTGAGCATCCTGGACGCCGTGCGCGAGCGCTTTCCGGTCGCGATGCACGGGGTCTCGATGTCCATCGGGTGCGCGAATGGGCTGCGCGAGGATTACCTCATTCGCTTGAAAACCCTCGCCGACCGGGTGCGCCCTCTGTGGGTGTCCGACCACCTCTGTTGGACGGGCGTCGACGGCTTCAATTCACACGACTTGTTGCCACTCCCCTATACCGAGGAGGCGCTGGAGGTCGTGTGCCGCAATGTCCGACACGCGCAGGAAGTTCTGGAACGCCCGCTGCTGCTCGAGAACCCGTCCAGCTACTTGCTGTTTGCGGATGATGAGATGACCGAATGGGAATTCATCGCCGAGACCTGCCGTCGCACCGGCTGCAGCCTGCTGCTGGACGTGAACAACATTTATGTCAGCGGCACGAACCACGGATTCGATCCGATGGACTACATCGCAGGCGTGCCGGCCGATCGCGTGCGCCAAATCCATCTCGCCGGCCACAGCGCCGGACGCGGCGGCCTGTTGATCGACACGCATGACCAGATCGTACCCGATCCAGTGTGGGCGTTATACGAGGCCGCTGCACGAAAGATGGGTCCCGTCGCGACCATGATAGAGCGCGACGACAATATTCCGCCTCTGGATGAACTGTTGAGCGAGCTGACCATCGCCCGATCGCGAGCCGCGGCTTGGCGAGGTGCAGCATGAGCCTCCTGGCTCTACAGCGCGCCATGCGCGATCATTTGCTCAATGGCGCAGGCATCTCGGCCCGGCGCATGCACGGCGATTCGACGGCCGGCTTGGCGGTTTACCACAATGCCTACCGCGCCCAGCTGATCGATTGCTTGCGCGATACCTATGAAAAGCTCGCCGCCTGGCTGGGCGACGACGCCTTCGACGACGCCGCGCGGGCCTACGTCGAGGCCAATCCGCCCCGCAGTTGGACCCTCAGCGACTATGGCGAGCGCTTCGGCGCAACCCTCGCGACGATTTATCCAGAGGACCCAGAGGTTGCCGAACTGGCCTGGCTGGATTGGACCTTGCGGCGGGCGTTCGGGGCCGCCGATTGCGATCCCATCGACGCCGCCGGCTTGGCCGACATCGATTGGGATCAGGCCGTCTTCAGCTTCGTTCCAACCCTGACGCTCAACCTGGTTCAGACCAACTGCGCGGCGATCTGGTCGGCGCTCGCCACGGGAACCATGCCGCCGCCCGCTGAGCGCCTGCCCAGCGCCACGACCATCCGGGTCTGGCGAGCGGGGCTTTCGCCACAGTTCAAGACCATTGCGCCCACCGAAGCGCGCGCGCTCCGGCTGGCCATGGCAGAGTTTTCATTCGGCGAGATCTGCAGGATTGCAATCGACGAAGTGGACGAGAGCGGCGCCGTGCAGGCCGCGAGTCAACTTCTAAGTACGTGGCTCTCCGACGGAATTATAGTTGGCGTCCAGTGACATATTCTATCTTTGGCGTTCGGCCGAAGATCTGGTTCTACCCTGCACAGTGTGCGCCCGACTGGTAAAGGACACCCATGACACTCCAGGACAAACTCGATGCCTTCAAGAAGCAGTTCGAAGGAAAAAAGGCCCCGCCCGAAGTGGTGGCCATCATGCACAAGGCGACGAACGATCTGATCGCCTCTGGCCAGGCGGATCGCGCGCTCAAGGTCGGTGATAGGGCGCCCGAATTCGCCTTGAATGACCCCGATGGCCGGACCCACCGCCTGGCGGACCTGCTGACCGAGGGGCCACTCGTCGTCACCTTTTACCGAGGGGTCTGGTGTCCTTACTGCAACATGGACCTGCAGGCGCTCGAAGCGGCCGCGAGCGGCTTGCGCAAGCGGGGCGCGGCCTTGGTCGCCATCTCACCCCAGACAGTTTCCAACAATCGCAAGGCCCAGCGTGATAACACCCTGAGCTTCCCGGTGCTACGCGATCCTGGCAATCAGGTCGCCGCGGCCTTTGGACTTCGGTTCCGGCTGCCCGACGACCTGATCGCCATCTACAAGGGATTTGGAAACGATCTCGCCATCGCCAACGACGAGGCTAGTTGGACCTTGCCGATGCCGGCTCGCTATCTCATCGGCGGCGATGGCGTGATCGTCTATGCCGACGTCAATCCGGACTACACCCGACGGCCCGATCCCGACGAGCTCCTGCCGGCCCTGGCGCGGCTGGGAATACCGGCGGCGAACTGAGCGCAGATGACCATGAAAGTGTTGAGAACGCCCGACGAGCGGTTCGACGGGCTCCCCGATTGGATCTACGCGCCGCGTTACCACGTGCTTCACGGCGGGGGTGCGTTGCTACGCATCCACTATGTAGATGAAGGCCCGCGCGAGGCGCCGCCGGTGTTGCTGATGCACGGGGAGCCGAGCTGGGCGTATCTCTATCGAAAGGTCATCGCCGGTCTCGTCGCCCGCGGGCATCGGGTCATCGCACCGGACCTGATCGGTTTCGGGCGCTCGGACAAGCCCGCGTTGCGCAGTGAGTACACCTATGAGCGCCACGTCGATTGGATGACGAGATGGCTCACGGCGCTCGATCTGAAGAACACGACGTTGTTTTGCCAGGACTGGGGCGGTTTGATCGGACTGCGCCTCGTGGCGGCGTTTCCGGAGCGTTTCTCCGGCGTCGTGGCGGCCAATACCGGCCTACCGATCGGCACAGGCTGGTCGGAAGGCTTCGCGGCCTGGCTCAAGTTCAGCCAGTCGGTTCCGCAACTGGCGATCGGCGAGATCGTCAACCGTGGCTGCATACGAGATCTGACCGCCGCGGAAATCGCCGCCTATGACGCCCCGTTTCCTGACGAGTCCTATAAGGAAGGCGCACGCCAGTTTCCGGTGCTGGTCCCGATCAGGTCCGAACAGGCTTCGGTCGCCGAGAACAAGGCGGCGTGGGAGGTGCTCGCGCGCTTCGACAAGCCGTTCGTGACAGCCTTCAGTGGTGACGATGCTGTCACCCGAGGCGGCGAAAAGGCGTTTCAAGAGAGAGTGCCTGGCGCGCGCAATCAGCCGCACGCCACACTGAGGGGTGGCCATTTCCTGCAGGAAGACAGCCCGGATCAGATCGTCGACCTCATATCGGCGCTTGTAGCCCGCACAGCCTATTGAACAGGACCGCCTGCGTGCCGAGAGCGGGAGGACGGGAGTTTTTTGATCAATCCCGCCGCAATGTTCGCGGCGATGGCTCTGCTCTGGGCAGGGGCCGCGCTTGCTTTCGACGTCGGTCCCACCGTCGGAACCAAGATTTCTTCCTTGCACGCTACGAATGTCGCCGGCGAGCCGGTGAAGCTGTCCGACATTTCAGGACACAATGGCATTGTCCTGCTGTTCCTCCGATCGGCGAAGTGGTGTCCCTATTGCCAGAGGCAGCTGATCGACTTCCGCGACGCGCAAGCCCCGTTGGAAGCGCGAGGCTATAGGCTTGCGGCGATCAGCTATGACCCGACGAGCGTGCTGATCCACTTCGCTGAACTCCGACAGATCGGCTTCGTCATATCCCCCAAAGGGATCATCCAGGCCAAGCTGGCTGAGGAGGGCTTCAAGGTTCGACCGTCAGTCCAAGCGGTCCTGGCCGCCGTCTATGATTGGCGCGCAGACGCTGACCGCCTCCTTCCGTGAAGGGGCGGCGCGTCAATGCCGGACATTACCTCGTTTTAAGTGGCGCTAGGTGGTTCCCGGCCTCCAATGGACGTTTCCGCCTCCCGACGATTGGAAAGCCATCCTTGCGCCGAACCGGCCCACCCCACGTCATCCGCATCCTCGCCGTGGCGGCCATCCTGGCTGGCGCCATGGCCCGGAACGCCGCGGGCGCCGAGGACGGCCGGCCGGTGCCGCGGATCGTCTCCCTCGGCGGTGCGTGCGTCGGGTGCGACCTCGCCGCCCGTCGTCTGACCGGCGCCCACTTCATCGGAGGCGACTTCCGCAACGCCTCGCTGGTGGGGTCCGACCTGCGCGGCGCGATGTTGCTGGGCTCCAACTTCACCGGCGCCGACTTCTCTCACGCCAACCTGCGCGGGGCCAGCATGCCCGGGACGATCTTCCGTCATGTCGACCTGTCCAATGCGATCCTGGAGGACGTGACGGCCATGGGCGCCGAACTGGACGATGCCGACCTGCACAACGCCAGGTTGATGGGGGCCTCGCTTCAGGGAGCGGAGCTGCGGAACGCGGACGCGCACGGCGCGCGATTCGACAGGGCGCGCCTCATCGGTGCCGACCTGCAGAACGTCGATTTCAGCGGAGCCTCCCTGCGTGACGCCGACCTTACGACCGCCAACCTGCGCGGGGCGCGCTTCGACAAGGCCGACCTCGCCGGGGCGAACTTTCGCGGGGCCATGATCATGGGCGCAGACCTGTCGGGCGCCGTGGGGCTGAAGAAGGACCAGCTTACCGACGCCTGCGCCGACCACGCCACGCGCCTGCCAAAGGCCTTTGGCGACGTCCGTACCTGCGGCTTCCACGGCGTCGTCGTCTTCCACCGGGCTGAGTGAGATCGCAGCCAAGGCCAAGGTCCCCATGCGGGACGGGGGTTCAGCGCCTCATTTCGCCGCGCACTTCGAGCGGTCGCCCCTCTTGCAGGCCGCCGCGCGCGCCTTCCAGGCGGCCAGGTCCGCCTGCCGCTTCTCTTCGTCCGCCTTGAGCTTCGCGTGATAAGCGGCCTGGGCCGCGGCGTAGCGGTCCTGTTCCGCCTGCCGATCGGCCTGATACTGGGTCAGGTTCTGGTGATAGCTGGCCTCGGCGGCTCTGTAGGCTTTGGTGGTCGCCGCATTCTCGGCCGCGATCTCGGCGCTCTTGGCGCTCGCGCGGCTGTTCAGCGCGACCGCCGCAGCCGCTTGTGACGAATCCTGCTGCCCCTGGGGACGATGGGAGTCGAGGGCGACCTGCGCCCTCTGGCGCACGCCCGCGGCCGCGTCGTCGTTGGGGTTGACCGCGAGCGCCTTGCGCGCGTCGTCGAGCGCATCGGCGGCGTCGCCCGTGGCCAGCGAGGCCCGCGCTCGCTGCACGTAGGCGCTCTCCTGCTCAGCGGGCGTGAGGCCTCCCGAGTCGAGCGCTCGGCTGATCAGGCGCACCGCCTCGACGTTGTCGCCACGCTGCAGCGCCTGGAAGCCCGCGGCGAGGTCCGCGGACTGGGCCAGGGCCGCGGTCGCAGGGATCACCGATGTGGCGACCAACCCGGCGGCGATCAGCCGAAGGAGGCTTGACCTCTTGCGCCTTGGAAACGTTTTCACGCGAGGCATGGGACAAAGTCCTCGAAAGGCGGCTCCCCTACCCCTTCAACACCGGCGCGAGGCGGATGTTGAGCTCTTTGAGCTGCGCGTCGCGCGCCTGCGAGGGAGCGTTCATCATCAGGTCCTGGCCCTGCTGGTTCAGTGGGAAGGCGATGACGTCGCGGATGGCGGTCTGCCCGGCGAGCAGCATGACGATCCGGTCAATTCCGGGCGCGAGACCCCCGTGCGGGGGCGCGCCATGGCGGAACGCACTCAGCATGCCGGCGAACTCGCGCTCCACCGTCTCACGGTCGTACCCCGCGATCTCGAAAGCCTTGAGCATCACGTCCGGACGGTGGTTGCGCACCGCTCCCGAGCACAGTTCATGGCCGTTGCAAACGATGTCGTACTGATACGCCAGGATCTCGAGCGGGTCCTTGTCGTTCAGGGCCGCCAGTTCGCCCTGCGGCATCGAGAAGGGGTTGTGCGAAAAATCCACGTGGTTGGTCTGCTCGTTCATCTCGAACATCGGGAAATCGACCACCCAGCAGAAGGCGAACTGGTCCTCGTCGATGAGAGATAGCTCGACGCCGACCTTCGTGCGCGCGGCGCCGGCGAACTTGTAGAAGGTCTTGGGATCGCCGCCGACGAAGAAGGCGGCGTCGCCGACGCCAAGGCCGAGCTGCGCGCGGATCGCCTCGGTGCGTTCGGGCCCGAGATTGCGGGCAATGGGTCCCGCGGCGCCGCCCTCCTCGCCGTCGCCCTCGCGCCAGAAGACGTAGCCCAGACCCGGCTGGCCTTCCCCTTGCGCCCAACTGTTCATCCTGTCGCAGAAGGCGCGTGACCCGCCGCCCGGCGCCGGAATGGCCCACACCGCGCGCCCGGGCGTCTCCAGGATGCGTGCGAAGACGCCGAAGCCCCCGCCGCGGAAGTGCTCGGCGACGTCCTGCATGACCAGCGGGTTGCGCAGGTCCGGCTTGTCCGTGCCGTACTTGGAGATCACCTCGCGGTAAGGGAGGCGCGGGAACGGCATGGGCGTCACGCGCTTGCCCTCGGCGAACTCTACGAAGAGGCCGTGCATCACCGGCTCGATCGCGGCGAACACGTCCTCCTGGGTGACGAAGCTCATCTCCACGTCGAGCTGGTAGAATTCGAGGCTGCGATCGGCGCGCAGATCCTCGTCGCGGAAACACGGGGCGATCTGGAAGTAGCGGTCGAAGCCCGCCACCATCAGGAGCTGCTTGAACTGCTGGGGCGCCTGGGGAAGCGCGTAGAAGCTCCCCGGATGCAGGCGCGACGGGACCAGGAAGTCGCGCGCTCCCTCGGGGCTCGAGGCGGTCAGGATCGGCGTCTGAAACTCCAGGAAGCCCTGATCGACCATCCGGCGGCGGATGGAGTCGATCACCCGACTGCGCAGGACGACGTTGCGGTGCAGGGTCTCGCGGCGAAGGTCCAGGTAGCGATACTTCAGCCGGATGTCCTCCGGGTAATCCGGCTCGCCGAATACCGGCAGCGGCAGTTCCGCCGCCTCGGAGAGCACGTCCACGTGGCGCACGCGCACTTCCACCTCTCCGGTGGGAAGGCCGGGGTTCACCGTGTCCGCTGACCGGGCGACAACCTCGCCGTCGATCCGGATGACGCTCTCGGGGCGAAGGCGTTCGAGCACGTCGAAGCCCGGCGTCGCAGGGTCGGTCACCAGCTGGGTGAGGCCGTAGTGGTCCCGCAGATCCACGAACATCAGCCCGCCGTGATCGCGCTTGCGGTGAATCCACCCTGACAGGCGCACATTTTGTCCCGCGTCGGCCAGACGCAGGGCGCCGCAGGTGTGGGTGCGATAGGCGTGGCTCGGGGCGGTCACGGGAATACCGGGGTCAGCGAACGGGTTGAAGGCGGGGCAAGGGCCACGACGGTCCCGCTCCTGTCAAGGCGCGGAGCCCCGCCGAGCCGTCCCGAGGTGAACGGCGGCTGAACAAGGGTTTCACTCAGACTTAAGGGCTGGGAGCGCACAACACCTGTCAGGCCGGCCTGTTCGGATCCGGCCGCTTGAGGAGACGACGTCCATGGCCGGCGAAGCTGGCGAGATCGAATGGGTCTACCTTGACCGCGCAGACGAGGGCGAGGTCCGCCAGGGCGAACTCATCTCCGCGGAGGCGGGCGGGTTTCCGATCTATCGGGTGATCAGCCTCTCCAACGGTCGGGCCTGGCTGAAGGACCTGCGCGACGGAGCCGATCGGGTCTGCCCGCTCCGGGAGTTCCACTGGAAGGCCCTGCCAGCCAACCGCGGCTGAGCCCGCGTCTCCACAGCCTCAGACCGTCGCCGGGGCGCCGGCGAGGCGGGCGCTGACGTCCCAGAGGCGGCGCGCCGCTGCGTCGTCTCGCGCCGCCGCAGAGGACTGGGCCAAGCGGCGCTTGGCGAAGTAGACGCCCGAGAGTCCCGCAGCGTCCTCGGACGCCGCCAGCCACACCAGTGTGTCGGCGCCCTGAGCGGGGCTCAGCATGAACCGCTTGAGCAGGCCGAAAGCCGAGCGGGCTAGACCCTTCATGTTGTCCCCGAAGCGGGTGTTGACCCCGCCGGGATGGAAGCAGTTCGCGGTGATCCGCGTCCCCTCCAGGCGGCGCGCGAGTTCGCGGGTCCAAAGGATGTTGCAAAGCTTGGACCGGCCGTAGGCGCGAAAGGCGGAATAGCCGCCGTCCAGAGCAAGGTCGTCGAAGTCCAGGCGGCCCGCGGCGTGGGCCCCCGATGCGGTGCTGACGATGCGCGCATCCGGGGTCAGGGCCGGGCGCAACGTCTGGGTCAGCACGAAATAGGCCATGTGATTGACGGCGAAGGTCTTCTCCAGGCCGTCGGCGGTCAGCTCGTGAGTCTGAAAGATCGCGCCCGCGTTGTTGGCGAGGACATCGATACGCCGCGCCTTGGCCAGCAGGGCCCTCCCCGCCTCCCGCATCGCCGCAAGGGTCGTGAGGTCGGCGATGACGAAGTCGTGGGCCGCGTCCGGGTTGGCGCGGGTGAGATCGGCCAGCGTGGCCTTCGCCTTGGCATCGTCCCGCGCCGTGAAGACGATGCGGGCGCCCCGGCGGGCCAGGGCCGCCGCCGCCGCGGCGCCGATTCCGGACGTGGCGCCAGTGATCACGACGGTCCTGCCTTGCATCGCGCGCCTCCGTTCCGGCCGCACGGCGACGCCGGGCCACGCCCGACGTCGCGATTGACCTTCGATCTGGAACGAAGACACGGGAGACCACGAAATAGCGCCTGTGACTAGGCGCTCGTTTCACCGATTCGAGTCACGCCGTCTGGGCCTCGAAGAACGGCTCGGGGCTGTCGACCTCGACCAGGCGTCCGCGACGGATCTCGAGGAACCTCGTCGCCACCGCGCGGGTGAACCATCGGTCGTGGGAGACGAAGATGCAGGCCGCCTCGGCTTCGTCGAGCTGGCTCTCCAGGGCCTCCTGCCCTTCGATGTCCAGGTGGCTGGTCGGCTCGTCCAGGATGTAGAGGTTCGGCGACTCCAGCTTGAGCCGGAGGAAGAGAAGCCTGGCCCGCTCGCCGAAGCTGAGCACGTCGATCGGCTCGCGTATGCGGGCGAAGGCGAAGCCGGCCTGAGCGAGCTGCCGCGCCGCATCGCGTTCGGTCACGCCCGCGACGGACTGCAAGTAGTCGATCAGCCTGGAGGCGAGCGGCAACCCCGTCATCGCCTGGTCGAAATAGGCGAGGCGCGCCCCCGGATTGAAACGGATCGTGGCCGACCGATCATAGTAGGCGCCCGGGGCGAACGCGCGCGCCAGGCTTGTGAGCAGGGTGCTCTTGCCCGCGCCATTGGGGCCTAGCAGAGCCACTCTGTCACCCGCGGCGATCGCCAGGCTGTCGATGGAAAGCAGTTTGCGGGCGCCGTCCGGCGTCATCAGGTCGAGCCCCGAGACACGAAGGACGACCTTCGCCTCCAGGCCCGCGTCCGCGATCTCCAGTCGCCGTTCGCGGGCGACGTGGACATTGGTCTTCGCCGCCTCGAGATGGGCGATCCGCGTCTCGGTCGCACGCTGACGCTTGTGGAACGCCGGATTCTTCACGCCCCACGCATGGTACCGGGCCGCAACCGTCTGCAGGCGGGAGATCTCCTTCTCCTCCACCCGCCGGCGCGTCGCTTCAGCCGCATCGCGCCGCAGGAGCGCCTCGCGCGCCTCCGCGAAGGGCGTCTTGAAGACATGGGCCCCGTCCGAGCGGAGGAAGAGCGTGCGCGTGCTGACCCGGTCGAGGAAGGCGCGGTCGTGCGAGACTACCAGCATCGGCAGTTGGAACTCCTCCAGCAACCAGCGCTCCAGGATGTTGATCGCCCCAAGGTCGAGGTGATTGGTCGGTTCATCGAGGATGAGGATGTGCGGCTCTTCGAGCCGCGCCGCCCCCGCGATCAGGGCCAGCCTCCGCCAGCCCCCCGACAGGGCCGAGAACGACCCGTCGGCGACTTCGGGCGCCATGCCGATCTCGCCCAGGAGCACGTCGACGCGCCAGTCCTCTCCGGCGGCGCCAACCCTCTCCAGCGAACGCCCCAGGACCTCCCGGACGGTCAGGCCGAGCAGATCCGGCGGAACCTCCTGTGGGACATAGCCCACCCGCAGGCCGCGTGACCGGACGATCTTGCCGCGGTTGAGCTCCAGCTCGCCGGACAGGCAGCGCAACAGCGTCGACTTGCCGATGCCGTTCTCGCCCACGAGGGCGGTGCGCGCGTCGTCCAGCAGGAAGCTGACGCCGGCAAACACCTTGCGCACCCCGTGGAAGAAGGCCCCATCCTCGATTCCGAGAACGGCCTGCCGGCCCGCCATCCCCCATCTCCAAGGTCAAATCCCGGCCCGGCGTCAGGCCTCACGCAAAGCGGCGGCGCCATCTGGCGCCGCCGCCTCTGGGTTCTTAGCCCCCTGGAGTAACGATCGCTAGATGCGTCGCCGGCCTATCAGCGCGTGGTAGATGAAGAGGACCACGACGGCCCCGATCACTGCCACGATCGCACTATAGATATTGAATCCGGTCACACCGTTGGCGCCAAAAAAGTTGAAGATCAGTCCGCCGACGAATGCCCCGACGACACCCAGGATGATATCCATGATCACCCCGGACCCTGTATGGTTGACGATCTTGCTGGCGATGAACCCGGCGATCAGGCCCAGCACCAACCAAGTGATTATGCCCATCGGTTACTTTCCTGCGTAGCCATCCCATGGCGGCCGATCCGCCTATCGCGCTAGCAAACGCAGATCCGGGGCGCTTGGCTCCGCCCTGTTCGCCTTCGGGCTTTACTTTGTTCGATCGCCGGAATCACACCCGCGTGAGCGGCGCGTCTCCCCGACTTGCGTCCGACCAGGGCGACGCGCTAGCCGCTTCGCCCGATCACGGGCAGCGAAGGAGGGGCGGATGTCCGAGGGAAAGACGGTCAGAATCTACCACAATCCGCGGTGCAGCACGTCCCGGACGGTCCTGGGCCTGCTGCGGGACGCGGGGATCGAGCCCGAGGTCGTGGAGTACCTGAAGACCGGCTGGACGCGCGGCACGCTGAACGAGATCCTCGCCCGCGCGCGTCTCGAGCCAAAGGACATCCTCCGCCGCAAGGAGCCTCTGGCCAGGGATCTGAAGCTGGAGACGGCGACCAACGAGGCGATCCTGGAGGCGATGATCGCCGATCCGGTGCTCGTCGAGCGTCCCCTTGTCGTCACGCCGCGCGGGGCTGTGCTCTGCCGGCCCGTCGAACGCGTCTGGGAGGTCGTCGACCGGAGCTGAGCACTCAGTCCTCCAGGCGCACCGTCGCCTGAAGTTCGGTATCGGCGGCCGAGCAGCCCACGAGGATGTCGTAGGAGCCTGGTTCGGCCACCCAGGCGGCGCGGGCGGGGTCCCAGTAGGAGAAGGCGCGCGCGTCGAGGGCGACGGTGACTCGGCGGCTCTCACGCGGTTCGAGGGCCACCTTGGCGAAACCCTTGAGTTCCTTGACCGGCCGCTCGACCGATGGCCCGCGCGGACGCACATAGACCTGCGCGGTCTCCTTTCCCGCCCGCTCGCCGATGTTCCTGAGTGTGAAGGACACCTCCACCGCAGCGCCGGCCGGAACCATCTCGGGCGCATCGATGTCGCTGTAGGCGAAGCGGGTGTAGGTCAGGCCGTGGCCGAAGGCGAACAGCGGCGGCTCCGCCGCCCGGTCGAAGTGGCGATAGCCAACGAACAGCCCTTCGCCATAGGTCACGCTCGCCTCGCCGGGATACCAGCCGTGGGCGGGGGTGTCCTGCAGCCGGCGTGGAAAGCTCACGGGGAGCCGTCCTGAAGGCGCGGCGGCGCCAAAGAGGATACGCGCGGTCGCGTGCGGCCCCTCCTCGCCGCCGAGCCAGGCCTCGACGACCGCCGGAACGTGATCGATCCACGGCAGGGCGTAGGGCGCGCCATTGGTGAGGACCACTACCGTGCGCGGATTGGCGGCAAGCACCGCCTCGACGAGCGCATTCTGATCGCCGGGCAGCTCGAGGTCCTCCCGGTCGTAGCCCTCCCCTTCGCTTACCGAGGCCGCGCCGATGACCACGATGGCCCCGTCGCATTCCGCTGCCACGGCCGCCGCTTCCTCCGGCGACCCGCGCGGCTGGCGAAGGCCCAGGCCCAGGTATTCCCAGGGCGGCAGCTCCTCCACGGGCGGGCGCACATACTCGACGACGATGGGATAGCCGCGGCCGGCCTCGAGATCGACCGGAACGACGCGCCGCGGGACCAGGCTCCCCGAGAAGTCCAGCGAGTCGATCACGCCGGGGGTGGTCTCGTCGATGAGGACCTTGCCCCCGAGCCGAAGGCGCACAGTCCCGGCCGCGCGCAAGCCGATCTCATGGCGGCCTTTGCGCTCCGGCCACAGCCAGCCGCTCCAGCGCAGCGCGCCCAGCCCCATCTCCCGATCGAGGTGGTTGTGGGTCGAAATCAGTCGGCCGATCGAGCGTTCGGCGACGATCTCGAACGGTTCCGCCCCCAGGCTGCGCACCGCGAACCGCTCGAGCGTGAAGCCGGCGGCGCTGCGCGCCTCGTCGATGCTGAAGAAGCCGGAGCGAGCGTGCGGCGGGACCGGTTCGTTGTCGCCGCCCTCGGCGTGACGAACCTCCGCCTGATCGCGCAGGACGTCCTGGATCGCCTGCAGCAGCGACACCTCCCGCGCCGCGCGGACCTGTGAGGATCCGCCGCCCTGGATGCGCCGCACCGCGGCGTTGGGCCCGACAACGGCGAGGCTGCGGATCCCGGCCGGATCGAGCGGCAGGAGCTCGCCTTCGTTCTTGAGCAGGATCACCGCTTCCTCGGCCGAGCGCGCGGCGATCTCGCGATGGCGCGGCGACCGCAGCTCGCCCGGCGGGCGGGCGCGGCCGTCCAGGACGCCGGTGCGAAGGATCAGCCGGACGAGGCGGCGGGCGGAATCGTCGACCACGGCTTCGGGAACGCGGCCGTCCCGCACCGCGGCCAGCAGCTTGTCTCCGAACCAGGCCGGCGGTCCGGGCATCTCGAGATCACAGCCGGCCACGGCCGCCCCGACCGTCTCATGGACCGCGCCCCAGTCGGACACCACCACGCCGTCGTAGTCCCACTCCCCCTTGAGCATCTCCCGCAACAGCCAGGGGTGGGCTGTGGCGTAGAGGCCGCCGATGCGGTTGTAGGACGCCATGACGGTCCAGGGGTTGGCGGCTTTCACCACCGTCTCGAACGCCGCCAGGTAGATTTCGCGCAGGGTGCGCTCGTCCGCCTCCACGCTCACGGTCATCCGGCCGTGCTCCTGGTTGTTGGCCGCGAAGTGCTTGAGCGAGGCCCCTACCCCCTGATCCTGCAGCCCCTCGACATAGGCGGTCCCGAGGGCGCCGGTGAGGAAGGGGTCTTCCGAGAAGGTCTCGAAGTTGCGGCCCCACAGGGGCGTGCGCACGATGTTGATCGTCGGCGCCAGGACGGCCTGGTTGTCCAGGGCTAGGGCTTCGCGCGCAATGGCTCCGGCGACCTCGCGCACCAGCTCCGGATTCCAGGTCGAGGCCATCGCCACGCCCACCGGAAACACCGTCGCCGGGTCGCCCTCGTTGGAGCGCACGCCGGTGGGCCCGTCGGTCATGCGGATCGGCGGCACGCCCAGGCGCTCCACCCCGTGGAGGGTGAAGGATGCGGCGCCGGCCATCAGGGACACCTTCTCTTCCAGAGTGAGGCGGGCGAAGAGATCCTCGACCCGTACCTCGAGTGGCTGGTCCTCGTCCGCATAGAGTCGCGGGGCGTGGCCAAGGTCCTGGTCCATCCGGCGCCTCCCGAACGCGCGTAGGTGTCCAGCCAGCTTACGCCCGGGGATTGGGGCGGTGAAGCGCGCCTCAGGCGGCGGCGTTCAGACGGCGCCGCCGCGAGACCCAGAGGAAGATCGGCAGGGGCGCGGCGATCACGATCGCCGACCAGAGCCCGGACGCCGGGTCGTCGACGACCACCACTGCGATCAGCGCCGCCTGGGCCAGGGTCGCGAGCGCCGGCAGCCAGGGGAACAGCGGCGCGCGGTACGGCCGCGGCAGATCCGGCTCCTTGTACCGCAGGGCGATGCTCGAGACGCAGATCATCAGGATGCTGCCGATGCTCCACGGGGCGTAGATGCGCACGATGTGCTCATAGCTGCCCGAGCCGGCGAAGAGGGCCGACGTCGCCGCCACCGCAAGGACGCTGCGCCAGGGCGAGCCGCCGCGCGTCACCTTGGCGAGTCCTGCCGGCAGCAGGCCGTCGGCCGCCATGCGGAAGGTGATGCGGGAAGCGGCCATGATCTGCAGGTTGACGATCGCCGCCAGGGAAATCGCGCCGATGGCGGTGACGACGAGGTCGCCGGCCGGCCCGAGCGAAACCCGTATCGCATCGCCCACCGCCAGCTCGGACCCGGCGATCTGGGCGGGACTGACGACATGGAAGAGGGCCAGGTTGACCAGCAGGTAGACGAGGGTCACCAGGCCGATGCCGCCAAAGGTCGCCCGCGCGACGTTGCGGCCTGCGTCCTGGACCTCCTCGCCAAAATAGATCGCCCCGTCCCAGCCCGCGTAGGTCTGGTAGACCACCCTCACGGCCATCACGATCGCGCTGACCGCCGCCGCTCCGGCGAGAGCGGCGTGGGCCTGGGCCGGATGGAAGCTCGCCGGCGCGCGCGGCGAGAGAAACAGGATGATCGCCACCACCACGAACGCTCCGCCCTTGATGGCGCTGGCGATCGATTGCGAGCCTCCGCTGATCCGGGTCGCGGTGAGATTCACGCCCGTCATGACGGCGATCAGGCCCATCGCCAGCACCGCCTTGGGAACCTCGCCCGCCAGTCCCAGGCGATGGACATATTCGGCGAACACCACGGAAATGAAGGCGTTGGACGCGGTGTACTGCAGCCAGGTCAGCCAGCCGGTCATGAAGCCGGCCGTGGGGCCGAATGCGCGCGCGGCGATCGGGTAGCTGCCGCCGGCCTGTGGAATCTCGGCGCCAGCCTCCACCAGGGGCATGGCGGTGACCATGGCGACACCGCCTACGGCGGCCCACAGCAGCAGGGTCAGGGGCACACTGTGCAGGCCGAGCGCCACGACCCCCGGCGCGCGCATGATGCCCGACCCGATGATGCCGCCCACCACGACGGCGAGGCCGAACACCAGTCCCAGCACCCGGCGGAGGTGAGGCGCGCCGCCCCTCGGCTCGTTTTCGCTCATCGCCGTGTCACGTCAGCGCCGACCGGCGAAGTCAAGGCGATCCGCCCGCTTCGGCAACCTGCGGGTGCGGGGCGAAGTAGTCGTCGATGGCGTCTCCGACCTCGCTCATCATATCTTTGCGCTGCTCGGGGTCGGTCAGCCGAAGTTCATCGGCCGGGTTGGTGACGAAGCCCATCTCCAGCAGGACCGCGGGCACGTCGGGCGCCAGAAGGACGAAATAACCCGCGTCGCGATGGCCACGGGGGACCAGATCCGCGCTGCGGCCGATGTGATTGATGAGGAGGCCGGCGAACTCGGCGGATCGGTTGAGCGTGCTCCTCTGGGTAAGGTCGAGCAGAAGCTGGCCCACCGCGGGGTCGGCGTGCTTGTCGCCCGCGCGTGCGAACCACTCGTGCGGCCCAAGCACCTCGTTGACCCTGGTCACCCCGTGGTCGGAGAGCGTGTAGACGGTGGCGCCGTGGGGCGTCGGATCCTGGCCTGCTGAATCGGCGTGCAGCGAGATGAACAGGTCCGCCTTGGCCGCGCGGGCGATGCGCACGCGTTCGTTCAGAGGAATGAAGGTGTCGTCCGAGCGGGTGAGGACGATGCGATAGCGACCCGATCGCTCCAACCGCGCCTTCAGCGCGAGGGCGGCGGCGAGAGTTATGTCCTTCTCGTTGAGCACGAGGCTCTGCGCACCGGTGTCCTTGCCGCCGTGACCAGGGTCGATGACGATGACCTTCGGCGTGCGCACCTCGAGCGGGGCGGCGGCCCGGACGGGGGGGGGACTGGCTGCCCGCGCGGGGACAAACGGATAGAGCTCGGGCGCCAAGGCCTTGCCCCGACCGGCGTCCGCCAGGGCGACGCTCTGCGCGGGCGCCTGCGGCGCGACCTGCGCCAGGACTGGCGCAGCGGGCGGGCGGCCGCCCAGGAGGGCCGCCATGGGATCACCGCCCACGAGATCCACGACGTACCGCCAGTGCGCCACCTCCAGGGAGGGCGGAATGGCGAAGCGCCGCTCTATCGATGCGCCGGGAGCAAGGTCGATCGAAACCCGCGCGCCATCAGGGGCGGCTGTCGCGCTCCATTTGCGGACGAGGCCGTGACCGGCCCCCTCCCCGCTCGCGTCCGTGACCGCGGGAAGATAAAGTTCGAGCCGCCCCTCGCCTTTGACGACCGTCACGCGCCCGGGCGAGGCGTCGCCGAGGTCGAGGACGAGCCGGGTCCGCGTCTCGTCCCCGCCAAACCGCACGCCGAAGGCGGCCGCAGAGGCCGGGGCGAAGTTGTCAGCCAGGGCGCGCGTCATCGGCGCGGCCGCCGCGCAGGCGGCGATCGCGAAGGCGGCCCACACCTTGCCCCAGGCAAAGCCCATCGGCTCGACACAAACTCCTGCGCGCGACTGACCGGCGCTTATGGCCGGCGCGGCGTAGCCAAAGGGTTAAGGCGTCTTGTCTTCGGGAGGGGGGTGCGGCGCCGGAGCCGAAATGGGCGCCGTTCTTCGGCAAGGCCCGCCTTCCATTCCGCTGGCGGCTATCCTATTGTCACAGCGCGTATCAGTGCCAGTTTCCAGCGATGCTCCTTCGCCTCACGGCCGTCGAGCAGCGCTGCTTGGCTCGATCGCACCGATCACGCGCGCTCTTCGCAAGGTGTGGAGAGCGCGTCCGAAAGAACCAGAACCATGGGCCGCGCCGCCTCCAGTCCGTCCCCGATCCGCAGCCGTGCGAATGCGCGCGGCGAGCGGCCGGTCGACGCCGCACGCGTGCGCGCCCCCAGCTGGCGCCTTGACCCGAGGTCGGGCGGGCGCCCCGGAGCCATATTACATGCCGAAGAAAATGCTGATCGACGCGGCCCACCCGGAAGAAACGCGGGTCGTCGTCCTCAATGGGAATCAAGTCGAGGATTTTGACTTCGAGAGCCGCGCCAAGAAGCAGCTGCGCGGCAACATCTATCTGGCGAAAGTCACCCGGGTCGAACCGAGTCTCCAGGCCGCCTTCGTCGAGTACGGCGGTAACCGCCACGGGTTCCTCGCCTTCAACGAGATCCATCCCGACTACTATCAGATCCCGCACGCCGATCGCGAAGCCCTGCTGCGCGAGGCCGAGGAAGACGATGACGAGGACGAGGAGTCCGACGGCGAAGCCTCCGCCGACGACCAGACCGACTCCCTCGGCGGCGAGGACGAGGACGAGGTCGACGAGGAGATCGCGCGCCGCCGCCGGCGGCTGATGCGCCGCTACAAGATCCAGGAAGTGATCAAGCGCCGGCAGATCATGCTCGTGCAGGTGGTCAAGGAAGAGCGGGGGACCAAGGGCGCGGCCCTGACGACCTACCTTTCCCTGGCGGGGCGCTATTGCGTCCTGATGCCCAATACCGACCGCGGCGGCGGGATCAGCCGCAAGATCACCGCCGCGTCCGACCGCAAGCGCCTGCGCGGCATCGTCGCCGACATGGACGTCCCGGAAGGCATGGGCCTGATCGTCCGCACCGCGGGCGCCAAGCGCACGAAGGCCGAGATCAAGCGGGACTACGAGTACCTGTCGCGGGCGTGGAGCCAGATCCGCGACACGACCCTGCACTCCATCGCGCCGGCGCTGATCTACGAGGAAGAAGACCTCGTCAAACGCGCCATCCGCGACCTATTCGACAAGGACATCGACGGCATCTGGGTCGAGGGCGAGGCCGGCTTCCGCGAGGCGCGCAAGTTCATGCGCATGCTGATGCCGTCGCAAGCCAGCAAGATCCAGCTCTATCGTGGCGCCGCGCCGCTGTTCGTGGCGAACAAGATCGAGGAGCACCTCTCACAGATCTACTCGCCCGTCGTCCCCCTCAGATCCGGCGGTTATCTGGTCATCAACCAGACCGAGGCCCTGGTCGCGATCGACGTGAACTCCGGCCGGGCGACGCGCGAGCGCAACATCGAGGCCACCGCGCTCAAGACCAACCTCGAGGCTGCCGAAGAGGCTGCCCGCCAGCTGCGCCTGCGCGACCTCGCCGGCCTGGTCATCATCGACTTCATCGACATGGATGAGGGGAAGAACAACCGGGCGGTCGAGAAGACGCTGAAGGATTGCCTGGCCAAGGACCGCGCCCGGATCCAGATGGGCAAGATCTCCGCCTTCGGCCTGATGGAGATCAGCCGCCAGCGACGGCGCACGGGCATACTGGAAGGCACCACCCACGTCTGTCCGCACTGCAACGGCGCCGGCCGCGTCCGGTCGGTGGAATCGAGCGCCCTGGCGGCGCTCCGTGCGGTGGAGCTCGAGGGGCTCAACGGCGGCGGCGAGATCAGCCTGCGCGTGCCCAAGGACGTCGGCCTCTACATCCTCAACACCAAGCGCGAGTACCTCACGCGCCTGGCGGTGCTGAACGGCGTCTTCGTCAACGTCACCCTGGACGATGCACTGGCGCATGCCGACCACGAGGTCGAGCGGGTCTCCGACACCCCCTATCAGGCCGAGCACGCCTGGGGTGCTCCGGCGGTGGAGGATCTCACGGACGAAGAGGTCGACGCCGAGATCGAGCTCGAGGAAGAGGAGGAGGACGAGGCCTTCGCCGAATCCTTCGACGACGTCGAAGCCGGCCTCGAGGACGACGAGGACGAGGACCTCGAGGTCGAGACCGTCGACGCTGGCCATAGCCGCGACGATGAGGAAGGCGCCGGGCGCCGCCGGCGCGGACGGCGCCGGCGCGGACGCCGGGGCGACGAAGGCCGCCCCGCCGAGGGCGGAGTCGCCGCGCCCGCGAGCTCCGAAGCCGCCGACGCCGATCCTCGCCGCCGCCGCCGCGGCCGGCGCGGCGGCCGCCGCACGCGCGAAGAGGGCCAGGCGCACGACGCCTACGCGTGGGCCTGGCCCGCGCGCCTGAGCGGCGACAATCCCTACGAGTGGCGGGGTCCGTCCCAGCAGCGCTCGGTCCCGATCGCGGAGGCGCCTAGGCCAGCCGCCATCGCCGCGGAGCCCTCACGCCCAGAGCCTGTCGAGATGCGGGAGGAGCCTGTCGCGATCGCGGAAGGACCGCCGGCCGATCTGATGGCCGCGTCGATCGACGAGGGACCGATGCAGGATGTCTGGGTGGAGCTGCCGCCGGTGGAGGAGAAGCCGGCCCGCACGCGCCGCCGGCGGTCCACTGCCCGCGGACGCGGCGCGGCCGGCGCCGAGCCGGAGGGCGCTCCCGACACGCCGTCGCCGGAGCCCGAGTCCGAGCCCGGGCCCGAGACCCCGCAGGAGATGCCGGGCCAGGAGCCTCCTCTGGAGATCCCCGCACCGGCGGAAAGCCCCCCCGGCGGCGAGACGCCCACCCGGGCCGCCGAACCTGTCGTGGAGACGTCGGCCGCCGAGGTCGTCGAGCTTCGGCCCGAACCTGCGCCCGCCGAAGCGGCGCCGCGCGAGCCCGATCCGGCCGAGATCGTCACCCCCCCGACGGCGCCGCGTCGCGGCTGGTGGCGCCGGGGGACCTGAAAGCCCTGAAATCGCCCCCGATCCGTAGGAGGGAGCAAGGGACGAGATCATGACGCGGTCCGCCTGATCATGCCCCGCCTCCTCGCCACCGGCCGGCTCGCCGTCTCAGCCATCGCCATGACAGGCGTGATCCTCGCGCCGGTCAGCCAGGCGATGGCCCAGGACGACCAGGGAGTCTCGATCATCCGCGACACGGAGATCGAGCAGATCCTGCACGAGGAGGCGGATCCGATCTTCAAGGCGGCTGGCCTCGATCCCAAGGCGGTGCAGATCCACCTGGTGGAGAGCAACGAGGTCAACGCCTTCTCGGCCGGCGGCCAGCAGATCTTCCTCTACACCGGCCTGATCCTGAAGACGGACAATCCCAACCAGCTGATCGGGGTGATCGCCCACGAGACGGGCCACGTCGCCGGCGGGCACCTCGCGCGCTCGGGGGACTTCACCAAGGCGGGCCTGGCGCCGATGCTGCTGACCATCGGCCTGGGCGTCCTCGCCGCCCTCGCCGGCGCGCCGGAGGCGGCGGCCGGGCTGGTCTTCTCCTCGACCTACTTTGGCGAACTCAACGTCCTCACCTATTCGCGCGAGCAGGAGTCCCGCGCCGACCAGGCCGCCGCGACCTATCTGGAGAACGCGGGAATGTCCGGTCGGGGACTGGTCTCGTTCTTCGACACCTATCGCTACCAGGAGGTGTTCGACGACGAGCGGAAGTTCCCCTTCTTCCGCGACCACCCGCTGTCGGACGACCGCATCGAGGCCCTGAAGGTGCGCGTCGAGCGCCAGCCCCACTACTACGTGACCGACTCGCCCCAGGCGATCGCCAAGTTCGAGATCATGAAGGCGAAGCTCGAGGGCTTCATCGATAGCTCGGGCCAGGTGATGATGGACTACCCGCCCGAGGACGCATCCTTCCCCGCCCGCTATGCTCGCGCGATCGCGCTGTATCGCGCGACGGAAGTGGAGCCCGCGCTCAAGCAGATCGACGGGCTGATCGCCGATCACCCGAAGAACCCGTTCCTGTGGGAGCTGAAGGGCCAGGTGCTCTTCGAATCCGGGCGCGCCAAGGAGGCTGAACCGGCGCACCGCCGCTCGGTGGAGCTGGATCCGGACGCGCCCCTTCTGCGGATCAACCTCGCCCAGGCGCTGACAGCCGAGGGGACCATCCCCAAGTTCGACGAGGCGATCCTGCACATCCGCCGCGCCCTCTCGGTCGAGCCGGACGATCCGCTGGCGTGGCGCCTGCTGTCGGAGGCTTATGACGGCAAGGGCGACGCGGGCATGGCGCGCCTCGCGTCGGCCGAGCAGAACTTCTACCTCGGCCAGCTGCTGCAGGCCCGGACCTTCGCCTACAACGCCCGTGAACTGCTTAAGAAGGGAACGCCCGAGTGGCGCCGCGCGACCGACATCATCCTCGCTTCCAAGCCCACGCCCGAGCAGTTGAAGCAACTCGGGGTCTCCGGTTGAGACGCATCGTCCCCCTCCTCGCCCTCGCGGGCGCACTGACCATCGCCGGATGCCAGAAGAGCCTCGCCGCCAGTGACGACGACAAGGCCTTTGGCCAGCGCGTGCGCGCCTATCTGCTGGCGCACCCCGAAGTGCTGCAGGAAGCGACGCAGCGCCTGGAGGCCAAGCTCGCCGCCCAGGACGCGGAGGAACAGCACGCCGCGCAGAAGGCGCTGCCGTCCGTCCGCGCCGCGCTGGAGCACGACCCGCGGGACTTCGTCGCCAATCCGGGTGGGACGATCACGGTCACCGAGTTCTACGACTACCGCTGCCCGCACTGCATCAATGCTGCGCCCAATGTCGTCGCCCTGATCCGCCAGCACCCCGACGTGCGCTTCGTCTTCAAGGAGATGCCGATCTTCGGCGCCGTCTCCGAGCACGCGGCTCGCGCCGCCCTGGCGGTGAAGAAGGCCGGCGGCGACTACGTCGGCCTCTACCAGGCCTACATGTCCACGCGCGGCCTGGACGAAGCGACCATCGATCGGCTCGCCCTGGCCAAGGGCGCCCGGCCGGCCGGCCTCGCGCCGGCCGCCGCGCATGAGGACGACGCCCACCTCGCCGCTAACGCCGCCCTGTTCACCAAGCTCGACCTGGAGGGCACGCCCGCCTTCATCGTCGGCGACCAGTTCGTCCTGGGCGACGACATGCAGGCCCTGGACGCGGCGGTGGCGAACGCCCGCGCGGCGCGGTCGGCGCGGACCCAGACCGCCAAGTCCTGACCGGGCGTCAGACGACGCGGTTGAGCAGGGGCTCGCCCACCGCCAGCCGACGGCAGTTCTCCCGCGCCGCCACCAGGCTCCGCTGAAGGGTCTCCGGCGTGAGCCAGGCGGCGTGGGGGCTGGCGACCACCTGCGGGAAGGCCAGCAGGGGATGGTCGGCGCCGATCGGCTCCCCGGCAAAGACGTCCAGACCGGCGCCGCGGAGGCGTCCGCTCGCCAGCGCCCGCGCGAGCGCCGCCTCGTCGACCAGTTCGCCGCGCGCGGTGTTGATCAGGACCGCTCCGGGTTTCATGCGGGCGAAGGCGGCCTCGCCGATCAGCCCTCGCGTGCTCGCCTCCACCGGCACGTGGATCGACACGACGTCGGCCTCGGCCAACAGGTCGTCCAGGGGCAGGAAGGCGTAGGGGACGTCCGGCTTGGCTGCGCGGGCGGTGTAGACGACGCGGGCGCCCAGGGCGTCGAGCACGGTCGCGAGCCTGCGGGCCGAGCCGCCGAACCCCAGCAGGCCCACCGTCCGGCCAGCGATCTCGCCGGTGGTGTCGAGCACGTCCAGGTCCGGCCGCCACCCCTCCCCGGCCCGCGTGGCGGCGTCGAGGTAGCGAAGCCGCCGGAGCACGGCGAGCATCAGGGCGAGCGCCATCTCCGCCACGGCGACGGAGTTGACGCCCGGCATGTTGCACACGCTCGCGCCGGCCGACCGCGCGGCCTCGAGGTCGATGGTGTTCACCCCCACGCCCAGCTTCTGGATCAGGCGCAGGCGGGGCGCCCCCGCGACGACCTCGGCCGTGACCGGTTCGAGCACGTGCAGCAGGGCGTCGGCATCGGCCATGCTGCGGGCGAAGGCGGCGCGATCCGTCTCGTCGATCACCTCAACCGTCCCAGTGCCGAACACCGCGTCGATCTGCGCGCGGAAGCCGCGGCTGGCCCGGTACTGCAGGACGATCTTCAGGGCTGGCGCCTCCAAGTCGGCCGTTGACAGCCGCGGGGTCAGCTACCCTGTGGGATAGGCGACGCACAAGGAGGCGCGGCAATGGAAGAGCGGGTCAGGATCGAGATCCAGGCGGGCGTCGCGGACGTGCGCATGGTGCGGGCGGACAAGATGAACGCCCTGGACGAGGCGATGTTCGCCGCCCTGGTGGCCGCGGGCGAGCGGCTGAAGGGCGAGCCCGGCGTCCGCGCCGTCGTGCTCTCCGGCGAAGGGCGCGCCTTCTGCGCCGGCCTCGACATGGGCAACTTCGGCCGCATGGCCCAGGGACGCGCGCCCGGCGCCGAGGCCAACCAGGGGCTGGGCGCGCGCACGCACGGGCCGGCCAACCGGGCGCAGTACGCGGCGTGGGTCTGGCGGGAGATCCCCGTGCCCGTGATCGCCGCGGTGCACGGCGTCGCCTTCGGCGGCGGCCTGCAGGTGGCGCTGGGCGCCGACATGCGCTTCGTCGCCCCGGACGCGCGCCTGGCGGTGCTGGAGATCAAGTGGGGCCTGGTGCCGGACATGGCCGGGACCCAACTGATGCGCGGCCTGGTGCGCGAGGACGTGGTGCGCGACCTCACCTTCACCGGCCGGATCTTCTCCGGCGAGGAGGCGCTGACGCTGGGGCTCGCCACGCGGGTGTGCGCCGACCCCCGCGCCGAGGCCCTGGAGACGGCGCGCGAGATCGCCGGCCGCAACCCCGACGCCATCCGCGCCGCCAAGCGCCTCCTCAACGCCGCTCCCCATGCCGACCACGCCACGGGCCTGATGGCCGAGAGCGTCGAGCAGTCCGCCCTGATCGGCAGCCCCAACCAGGTGGAGGCGGTGATGTCGAACCTGCAGAAGCGCGAGCCGGTGTTCCTCGACGCCTGACGGGCGCCTCAGGGGGCGAGGACGTCGGCGACGGCGCGGTTGAGGGTGTCGAGGTCGAAGGGCTTGGCCAGGCGGGGCATTTCGGGGTCGAGCATGGCGTCGGCCTCGTCCGCCGCGAAGCCGGTGATGAAGAGGACGCGGATGTCCGGCCGCGCCTGGCGGGCCGCCTCGAAGAGCTGGCGCCCGTTCATTGCTCCCGGCAGGCCGAGATCGCAGATCACCAGCTGGATGCCATCGTCGCCCCTCAGATGGGCCAGGCCGTCGGCGCTGTCGGAGGCGACCAGCACGCGGTAGCCCGCAGAGCCGAGCGCCTCGGCCAGCACGGTCTGCAGGGAGGGCTCGTCGTCCACCAGAAGGATGGTCTTGCCCTCCCCGTCCGGCGAAGCCGCGCGCGCCGGCGCGCTGGCGGGCTCGTCCGCCGATGCGGCCAGACGCGGCAGCAGGAGGTTGACCTTCGTCCCCAGGCCCGGCGTCGTTTCCAGCCACGCGCCGCCGCCGGCCTGGCGAGCGAAGGCGTAGATCATCGACAGCCCAAGGCCCGTCCCGGTGCCTGCAGGCTTGGTCGTGAAGAAAGGATCGAAGGCGCGCGCGGCCACCTCCGGCGTCATCCCCGAGCCGGTGTCGCCGACCGTGAGGCGCACATACTCGCCGGGTGGGAGCGCGCGGTGACCCGCCTCCGCTTCGCTGAGCGAGACGTTGGCCAGGTCGATCGACAGACAGCCCCGGCCGTCCATGGCGTCCCGCGCGTTGATCGCCAGGTTGAGCAGGGCGTTCTCGAGCTGACTGCGGTCCGCAAAGGCGGCCCACAGATCGCCAGGCGAGCGCACGTCGACGCAGACGCCAGGCCCGACCGTGCGACCGATGAGGTCTTGGAATCCCGCAACCAGCGGGACCAGGTCCAGCCGTTCCAGCTGCAGGGCCTGGCGCCGGGAGAAGGAGAGCAGGCGCCGCGTGAGAGCCGCCCCGCGGCGGGCCGCGTCCTCGGCCAGGTCGAGATAGCGCGGCGCCTCGCCCTGGCGGCCCTGCTCGAGCCGCGCGCGGGCCATCTCCAGGCCGCCGATGACGCCGGCCAGGAGATTGTTGAAGTCGTGGGCGACGCCGCCGGTGAGCTGGCCCAGGGCCTCCATCTTCTGCGACTGGCGCAGGGCCTCCTGGGTTTCCTCCAGGGCCGCGGTCCGTTCGGTCACCTTGACTTCGAGGGTCTCGTTGAGCGCCAGCAGCGCCTCTTCGCTCGCGGCAAGCGCCCGGGCGCTGGCTTCGGCTTCCGCCCGCAGGATCTGGTACCGCTCCAGCTCGGTAGACTGGCGCAGGGCGGCGCTGCGGAAGGCGGCGCACACCGCCACCAGCAGGCTGGAGAACACCAGGAAGAGGATCGAGGTGGTGGTCTGCGAGGCGGTGAGCAGGTGGCCCGGCCCGCGGTCCATGAAGAAGACGGCCGCAAGCACCGTGGCCATCACCGCGCTCAGCAGGCCCTCGCCCAGGCCGAAGGCCATCGAGGAGATGAAGATCGGCGGGAACAGCAGCAGATACGGCCCGTGGTAGACGGGCAGCTGCCGCTGCAGGGCGGCGGCCACGAGCATCGACAGCGCCGTGAGCGTATAGGTCAGGACGGGAGGAAGCCCCTCCCGGGCGAGGGAGAAGATCACCCGATCGGCGAAAGATCTCGCGCGCCGGAGGTCCCCCCGCTCCCCGGCGGGGAGCGGTGATGCGGCGACCTTCGGCATTGCCGGCTCTTTCATGGCCAGCCTCCGCACCACGACACAACTCCGAATATGTAAGCGCCGAAATAGAGCGCGACCGTGACGCTCCACGCGGCCTTTCGACGCGCAGCGCGCCTACTTTCCACGGGACCCCGCGACCGGAGCGGCGAAAAGATCCCCGCGATAGGTTTCGCGCACGACGGCGAAGGGCGCGCCCGCGCCGCTGATCAGCACCGCTTCGATCGTCAGCACCTGCGCAGGCGCGCGCCCTCCGGCCGGACCGCGCCAGAGCCGCCGGGCGGCCAGGGTTACGCGATGGAAATCAAGCGCCTTCACCACCGCTCCGAAGGGGGTGTCGGTGTGGCCGAGCGTATCGTTCATCTGCGGCGTCAGGCGCGCGGGCAGGTACCAGTTGTCCGCTTCCGACAGAACCCGTTCGCCGCAGGCCAGGCGCACGCGGCGGTAGGCGATCGTCTCGCCCGGCCCCGCGCCCAGCCGCCGGCGGACCTCGGGCGGCGCGGGCGCGGCGGCCCCGGGCTCGCGAAGCGCCACGATGCGGGGCGGATCGGCCAGGCGGTGGTCGGCGCACCACCCCGCCAGGATCGCCGTCGCGCTCCCGCCGGCGAGCAGCTGCGTCTCCAGACCGGCGAGCTGCGCCTGGGCCGGCTGGCCCTCGGCGGCCGCGGCGGGCGCGACCAGCACGGCAAGCATCGCCGCGATCGCTTGTCTGGCCGCGCGAGCCGGAGTGAAATGCCCCCAACGACCGGAGGAACCGCCATGCCCTACGTGCAGGACCGTCTCGTGCACGACGCCGACTCCCATCTGATGGAGCTCGAGGACTGCCTCGACCCCTATTTCGAAAAGCGCTGGCTGCAGGCCTATCACGACCTCGCCTACTACCAGCACAAGGTGGGCGACCGGCGCTGGTCGCAGGGCGCGCGGCGCAAGCAGGACGACGCCGAGTTCCGCGCCGGGGCGGCCGAGAACATCCTGCTGCGCAAGAACTACGAGGCCCTGGGCTCTTTCCGCCGCGAGGACCGGCCGGCCGCCCTGGACCTGTTGGGCTTCGCCAGCCAGCTGGTGTTCACCACCTTCTGCCTGGGCAACTTCGGCCTGGACGAGGGCGGGCCGGTGGAACTCGCCTACGCCGCGGCCCAGGCGCACAACCGGATGATGACCGACTTCTGCTCGGTCGACCGGCGGTTCCTGGCGACGGCCTATATTCCGCTGATCGATTTCGAACGCTCGGCGCAGACCGCGCGCGAGGCGATCGGGCTGGGCGCCAAGGCCCTGATGATCCCCTCGAAGGTCCCGCCAGGCCATTCGCCCAGCCACGTGGCGTTCGATCCGGTGTGGGCCCGGGCGCAGGAGGCGGGGATCCCGATCCTGTTCCACGTCGGCGGGGAGAAGAAGCTGGAGCCGGCCTATTTCGAGAACGGCATGCCGCGGGTGAAGGACTTCCACGGCGGGGAGGAGAACTTCACCTCGGTGAGCTTCATGGCCATCCCCGGCTCGGTGATGCAGACGCTGGCGTGCCTGATCATCGACGGGGTGGCGGACCGCTTCCCGCGCCTGAAGTTCGGCGCGATCGAGCTGGGCGCCTCCTGGGTCCCCGGCTGGATGAAGTTCATGGACAGCGCCCACGCGGCCTTCTTCAAGAACGAGGAGCGGCTGCACCGCCTCTCGGCCCGGCCCAGCGAGATCGTCCGCCGGCAGGTGCGCGTGACGCCCTACCCGCACGAGGACGCCGGCTGGCTGATCCGCGAAGCGGGCGAGGAGGTGATGCTGTTCTCCTCCGACTTCCCGCACGTGGAGGGCGGCCGCAATCCGCTCAAGCGGTTCGGGGATTCGCTGGTCGGCACGCCGGCCGCGGCGGCGCAGCGGTTCTACGCGGAGAATTTCATCGACCTGATGGGGGAAGGGTTGGCCGAAGAGCTGCGGCGGCCCAAGCACCTGATCGCGGCCTGACGGGCGCTCTTGCCTTAGCGAAGCCCGGCGGGTTTGAGGGGGGATGCTCTTCTCCTCCCTCGCCTTCGCAGGTTCACACGGAGCGCCGGCGTCCTCGCCGGCAAGCGGACTCTCCGCCGACGCGCCGAATGGGATAACCAACTTACGCCGCTGTGGCGGAGAGATGCCGGCGAGGACGCCGGCGCTCCGTGTGCTTTCGGCGCGCGCGGTAGTCGCATGACCTATCAGCCTGTGCAGATCGTGGCGCGCGGGCCGCGCGCCATCGCGGAGGCGGCGGCGGCGGCGATGGAGGGGGATCCGGCGCTGGAGGGGGCGACCTATTCGATCATCGAGGAAGACGAGGACGCCGGCGTCTGGCGGATCGACGCCTATCCGACAACCGACGAAGAGGCGGCGGGACTGAGCACGCACCTGGCGCGCTATGACCTGCGCGTCGCGAAGGAGGCGCTGGCGGACGCCGACTGGCTGGCCATGGCGCTCTCGGGCCTACCGCCGGTGCGGGCCGGCCGGTTCTTCATCTTCGGCGTGCACGACCGCGGCCGGGTCCCGCCCAATGCGGTGAATCTGAGGATCGAGGCCGGCGCGGCGTTCGGCACGGGCCACCACGGCACGACGGTGGGCTGCCTGATCGCCTATGACCGGCTGCTCAAGGCCCACCGCTATACGCGCGTGCTGGACGTGGGAACGGGCACCGGCGTGCTGGCGATCGCCGCCGATCGCACGGGATCGGCGGTGACCGTGGGCACGGACATCGACCGGGTCTCGGTTCGGATCGCCCGCGAGAACGCGGCAGTGAACCACGCCAGGAGCCGCTTCGTGGCGGCCAACGGGCTGGGCAACGCCCTGGTGCGCGCTCATGCGCCGTACGATCTCGTCTTCGCCAACATCCTGGTGCGGCCCCTGGTGGGTCTCGCCCAAGACATCCGCGGGGCGCTGAGGCCGGGTGGGACGGTGATCCTGTCGGGCCTGCTGCGGTCGCAGGCGCGGATGGTGCTGGCGGCGTACCGGTCGCGGGGGTTCCGGCTGGAGCGGCGGATCGGGCGGGATGCGTGGGCGACGCTGGTGCTGCGGCGGTGAGGACCGTCCCTCCCCGTCTGGGGAGGGACTCAGGATAGGGGCACCGAGAGGTAGCAGCCGAATTCCTTGGCGAAGTCGACCGAGACCCGGGCGTGGACGCGGCCTTGGCGGTCGTGGAAGGCGGCCTGGTCGGCGTAGGGGATGAAGGGGCCGTGCCAGATGTTGGGGTGGATGTAGAGCCCGCGCCCGCCCTCAACGCGGAAGGCGACGAAGCTTTCCGGCGTCACGTCGTCGCCTGGAAGCGCCAGCGGGACGACGAAGCTCTCGCCGGCCAGAGGGAAGACCAGCTGGCCGCCGTCCGGGTGGTAGTTGGCGCGCCAGATGAGGGCGCGCTCGCGCGGGCCGGCCGCCCCCTCGCCTCTCGCCTCCTCCGGCCAGGTCGACCAGCCGAAGAGGTAGGACGAGCCCACGGCGTGGTTGCGCGCAAAGAGGACCTCGCCGCGCCAGGCGATGTCGAAGCGGCCCTGGGTCACCCCGCCCTGGTCGCCCGAGTTCGTATCCACCGGCCGCCAGTTTCGCGCGGGCCAGCGGACGATCTCGATCGGGAAGGACGCCGGATCGTCCACCAGGCGGCCGTAGCCTTCGAGGGATTTGCGGGTGGCCCGCACCACCGGAGCCTCGACCATGCGGCGCACGCCGACGGTGGGGACATAGGCGATCGGCGGTTCGGCAATGCTCATATCCGCACACTCGACGTGGAGCTTTGCACGGTCAAGGCGCGAGCCGGCTTTCCCTTCGACCCCTGGAATGCATAAGTTCGTCCCATGCGCCAGACCTTCGATGAAACCGCCGATCCCAGCTTCGGCCGCGAGCACACGCCCCTGATCCGCCGCGCCATGGAGGCGCAGAGCCTGGACGGATTCCTCGTACCGCACGAGGACGAGCATCAGAACGAGTATCTGCCCAAGGCCAATGACCGCCTGGCCTGGGCCACCGGCTTCACCGGCTCGGCCGGGGCGGCGGTGATCCTGAAGGACAAGGCGGCGGTCTTCGTCGACGGGCGCTACGCCATCCAGGTGCGCGACCAGGTCGATAGCGAGGTGTTCGAGATCCGCGACCTGGTGGAAGGCGGCGTGCCGGCCTTCCTGCGCGAGGCGCTGAGGCCCGGCTGGAAGGTCGGTTACGATCCGCGCCTGCACAGCCCCGACGCCCTAGCGAGCCTGCGCGAGGCGGCGGCCAGCGCGGGCGCCCAGCTCGCGCCGGTCACGCCCAATCCGCTCGACCAGGCCTGGGGCCAGGCGCGGCCGGGCCAGCCCAAGGCGCCGGTGGTTCCCCATCCGGTGGAGTTCGCCGGCGAGGACTCCGCCGCCAAGCGCGCGCGGATCGGCAAGGCGCTGGAGAACCAGGGCGCGCAGGCGGCGGTGATCACCGCCCCGGCCTCGATCGCCTGGCTGTTCAACATCCGCGGCGGCGACGTGATCCGCTCGCCCCTGCCGCTGGGCCAGGCGATCCTGAACGCCGACGGCCAGGCGCGCCTGTTCCTCGACCCGGACAAGGTGACGGCGGAGCTGCCGGCGTGGCTGGGCAACGAGGTGCGGCTGGAGACGTCGGCGGACCTCGAGCCGGCCCTGGCCGAGCTGAAGGGCGCCAAGGTGCTCGCCGACCCCGCCCTCACCTCGGCCTGGTACTTCGAGGCCCTGGAGCGCGCCGGCGCCAGCGTGGTGCGCGCGGCCGATCCGACGGTGCTGCCCCGCGCGTGCAAGAACGCCGTGGAGATCGAGGGCTCGCGCCGCGCCCACGCGCGCGACGGCGCCGCCCTCACCCGCTTCCTCCACTGGCTGGCCACCGAAGGCCAGGTCGCGATGCCCGACGAGCTGGAGGCGGTGACCAAACTGGAGGCGTTCCGCGAGGCCACCGGCGCGCTGAAGGACCTCTCGTTCGACACCATCGCCGGGGCGATGAGCAACGGGGCGATCTGCCACTACCGCCCCAGCCGGCGGCTGAACCGCCGCAGCGAGCCGGGCTCCCTGCTCCTGGTCGACTCCGGCGGCCAGTACCTGGATGGCACGACCGACGTGACCCGCACCGTGGCCATGGGTGAGCCCAGCCAGGAGATGGCCGAGCGGTTCACCCTGGTGCTCAAGGGTCACCTGGCGCTGGCCCGCGTGCGCTTCCCCGCCGGCACGCCCGGCTCGGCGCTGGACGCCCTGGCGCGCCTGCCGCTGTGGTCGGCGGGCCTGGACTACGACCACGGCACCGGACACGGGGTGGGCTCGTACCTGGGCGTGCACGAGGGGCCGCAGCGGATCGCCAAGGTCCCCAACGCCGTGGCCCTGCGCGCCGGGATGATCGTCTCCAACGAGCCGGGGTTCTACAAGGAAGGCGCCTACGGCATCCGCATCGAGAACCTGCAGGTGGTGACGCAGGCCAGGACGATCCCCGGCGGCGAGCGGCCGATGCTGGGCTTCGAGACCCTGACCCTGGCCCCGATCGACCGGCGCCTGATCCTCACCGCCATACTGACGGACGAGGAGCGCGCGCAGATGGACGCCTATCACGCCAGGGTGCTGGCCGTGATCGGACCGCAGGTCGAACCTGAGGTGCGGGCGTGGCTGGAAGAGGTCTGCGCGCCGTTGCAGTGAGGGGCGCTGAGCGGAGCTGAAACGGCCGCTCATTCCCGCCGATGCGCGATTGGGCTGTCCGTCGCGCCCGCGTCGCGCGGCCGCAGGGGCGTGCGGCTCGGGTGGCGCCAGATCGAGGCGGCTGGCCTGGCGAACGGCGCCTGTGGCGTCCACCCCTCGCCCTCCCACCGGCTCCAGTCGGGCGTGAGCTCCAGATCGGCGCACAGCCGCTCCACCGTCTCGCGCAGAGGCAGACGGTCCAGATGGAAGTAGACTGCGTCGTCGTCCAGGCGCTCATCGAGGGCTTGGAAGACGCCGCACAGCGCCTCGTCGTCCTCAATTTCCCGCTCGGCGGCCTCGATCACCAGGCGCTCGACCGTGTCGCGACGGGCCTTGTTCCGCGTCAGAGCCTCGGCCGTCGCGCGCCGGCGCGCCTGGTCGCGCGAAGCTTCGCCTTCTGCAGCGACGCCCGCACGCAAGGCGCGGAGCGCCTCGTCGGTGCGGGCTTCGAGCGCGACGGTCAGCCGGATCGCACGCGAGAGCCGCGCGAAGGCGTTGGCGGGATCGGGAGCTTCGGCGGTGGCGGCGTCGGTCACATGAGAAGTATGGGATATTGCACTTTGCAAGTCAATGTGTGCGATAAGAGACGGTTCTGTGAATTCACCCCCTCGACAGCGCAAGTCGATATCTTTTGACGTTTC
>DATBEN010000001.1:0-4745 GCA_036276055.1 Caulobacteraceae bacterium | reverse complement strand
CCGCTCCCCGCCGGCATTACGGACGAAGCCGAGCGGCATTAGCTCGGGCCGGGCCTCCGCGTCTCCGTGGTCAAGGCGGCGCCCGCCCGGGAGCGCGCCTCACCCCAGCGCGGTGACGTCGATCGGGGCGCCGGACTTGAGGCGTTCCATGGAGAAGGTGGAGCTGACGTCGATGAGGCCGGGGACGTCGGCGATCAGGCGGCGGTAGACGCGGTCGTAGTGGGCCATGTCGGCCACCAGGATCTTCAGCAGGTAGTCGACCTCGCCGCTCATGCGGTGGGCGTCGACGATCTCGGGAATGCGCGCGACTGCGGCGGCGAAGGCCTCCAGCCACGCGGCCTCATGGCGGTTGGTTCGGATGGCCACGAAGGCCGTGAGCGAGAGGCCCAGCGCCTCTGGATCGAGCACGGCCACCCGGGCGCGGATCACGCCCTCCGAATCCAGCCGCTTGAGCCGTCGCCAGCAGGGATTGGCCGAGAGGCCCACGCGCTCGGCCAACTGCTGGACCGAGAGGGTGCAGTCCTGCTGGATGATTCCAAGGATCCGGCGGTCTATGGAATCAAGAATGAGACGATGGGCCATGAGATCAAACGTACATCCCACGAATCCGCGTCGTCGAGGTAAAATTTGGGACAACATCCCGCCTGGACGCGGCTAGCCTTCCTACATCGTCACGAATTGGAGGCGGGCGTGAACGGGTTGGCGCGGGCGTTCAGCGAACATCCCCGGTCGGTGGGGGAGAGCTATCTCGAACACCTGGGGACAGCGACACGCTTCTCCGGCGCTCTGGCGCTTGCCGCCCTGGCCTGCCTCGTGCACGGCCTGCTGCCATTCCTGTTCGTGAGCACGGGAAGCCGCCAGGTGCGCCGCCTGCACGACGCGATGATCACCCACCGGGCGCGCGCGCGGTGAAGAGGCTCACCATCAAGACACCAGGACACCAAAGACGATTCACTCAAGCTTGGTGGTGAAGGACGGCTTCTGGACCTCCCGCGAGTCCCGGATTGTCTACGGTGGCTTCGATCGGGGACAGGGGGTCGCCGACGATGGCGTGCTCGAAGGCGCGCAGGCGTTTGTAGATCGAGGCCAGCTCCACGATCGTGGTCCAGGAAGTGACCAGGTACTGCAGGGACGAGCGGACCTGGTCGAAGGCGTTGAGGATCTGCTGAAGTATGCCCAGCGTGATCGCGCCGGCGATGATGGTGGGCGCCAGGACTATGTAGGGAAAAATCGTGTCGGCCTGGATGTAGAGGATCCGGCCGAGATTGAAGTAGGTGTAGTTGACGTAGATGCGGAAATAGTTCTGCCGCACGTTGGCGAAGAGCTGCTTCAGGGTCGGCGGCCGCGCGCGATCCGCATTGTCCTCGCCATAGACCAGCTCCTTGCGATAGGCCGCCTCGACCCGCTGGTTGCGGAACTGCAGGCCGGGTAGGCGCACGCCGATGAGGGCGAGGAAGGTGGTGCCGAGGATCGACCAGAGGAGGGACGCCACCACCAGGGCGTGCGGGACGTGACCGACGAGAGGCAGACGGGTCACGTGGCGCGAGAGGACCAGCAGCACCGGCACGAAGGCGATCAGGGTCATCACCGAATTGACGAAGCTGACGCCGAGGTCCTCCACGGTGCTGGAGAAGCGCATGGTGTCTTCCTGGATGCGCTGGGAGGCGCCCTCGACCGTCCTCAGTCGGGCCCAATGGGAGACGTAGTAGTCGTTCATCGCCGTGCGCCAGCGGAAGACGTAGTGGCTGGCGAAGAAGAGAGTGAGCATGCCCGCGGTCACCGCCACCAGGGCGATGCGGGCGAAGACCACGAGCTCATTGTAGAAGGCGGGGAGGCTCGCGTGGCCCGTGTGGCTCAGCGCCGACTGCACGAGGTTGTAGAAGGGGTCGTACCAGTCGTTGATGGCGACGGTGACCTGAACCTGCAGCCAGTTCATGAAGACGATCAGGGCCGATCCCCAGACCGACCACCTCGCCCACGGATGCGGGGCGATCAGCCGCCAGGCGCTGGCGAAGAGACCGACCGAGGCCCAGTAGTAGAGGTAGAACCAGAGGAACGGCTTCGACCAGAACAGCGAGACGCCGATCACGCGGGCCTGGCCGTGGGGGAGTTGCGGCAGGCCGATGGCGGCGCCCCAATCCTTGCCGCCCAGGTTCCACACGACCGCGCACAGCACGATCCAGAGGAACGCCGAGGGGAAGAAGACGCGCGGGCGAGGGAAGAAGGATAGGAACACGGGCCAAGCGTGTGACCCAGTGTCGTGTCATCGACATGTCGTCAATGAGACATGCGTAGACATGGGGGTGGCGGAAAGCAGGATTTAACCACCGAGCTCACCAAGGACACCAAGACGTGATCCGCCGACGTCTGCTTTTGCCCCTGCAGGGTTGGCTATTTCGCGCGCGAAGCGCGCCTTATTGATTCTTGGTGTGCTTGGTGAGCCCAGTGGTTCAAAAGAATCGTTCGCCTAGCTCCGCAAGGTCGCGCCGGCCGACTTGGCCGCGGAGGCGACGATCCTGGCGGAGAGAGCCTCGATCTCCTTGTCGGTGAGGGTCTTGTCCAGCGGCTGGATGGTCGCCTCGACGGCGACTGACTTCTTGCCTTCCTCGACGCCCGGACCCTCGTAGACGTCGAACACGCGGGCCTGGGCGATCAGGCTGCGGTCGGCGGCGACGACGGCGCGGACGAGGTCGCCGGCCGGCCGCGCGCGGTCCACTACGAAGGCGAAGTCGCGGGTGAGCGGCATGAAGGGTGAGAGCTTGAGCGCCGGCTTGGTCTTCACCGCCTTCTTCTTCGGCTCGGGGATCGCCTCGAGATAGATCTCGAAGGCGAGGACGCCGGGCTCGACGTCGAGCGCGGAGAGGACGCGGGGGTGCAGTTCGCCGAAGTCGGCCAGGACGGTCTTGGCGCCCAGCTTGATGCGGGCGTGCCGGCCGGGTCGCCACCAGGGCGTCTCATCCTCCTCGACCACCTGCAGGGAGGCCACGGGCGCGCCCAGTTCCGCCAACAGGTCCATCAGGTCGGCCTTGAGGGCGTAGATGGCCTCGCCGTCCGCCCCGTCCCAGCGGCGCGGGCCGCGCGGATCGACGGCTGCGGCGATGGCCGTGCTCTGGTCGCCCGGCTCGTCGCCGGCGAAGATTGGGCCGATCTCGAACAGGGCCCCGCCTGGGAAGCCGCGCCGGGCGTTGCGGCCGAGCGCCTCCGCCAGGTTGGACAGGATGGAGGGGCGCATGGTGTCGAGGTCGGAGGCGATGGGATTGGCCAGCACCAGCCGCGCGTCGCCGCCGCCGAAGAGGGCGGCGTTGCGGCGCGCGGTGAAGGACCAGGTCAGGGCCTCCTGGTAGCCGGCGGCGGCCAGGGCGCGGCGGGCCGCGCGGATGCGCGACTGGCGCACGGTGAGCGCGCCGCCGATGGCGCGGGGCATGGGGGGCAGAGGCTCGGCCGGGAGGGCGTCGAAGCCTTCGATGCGAGCGACCTCCTCGACGAGATCGGCCTTGCCGTCCACGTCACGGCGCCAGGAGGGGGGCAGCACGCGCCTGCCCTCGACCCGGAAGCCGAGCTTGCCGAGGATCTCGTTTACCCGCGCGGCGCTGACGTCGAGGCCGGAGAGGCGGCGGACATAGGCAGGGTCGAATTCGATCGGGGCGGGATCGGCTGGCGCCTCGCCGGCGAAGAGCACCTCCGAAGGCTCGCCGCCGCAAAGCTCGAGGATCAGGCGGGTCGCCAGCTCCAGCCCGGGAACCAGGGACCGCGGATCCACGCCGCGGGCGAAGCGGTACTGGGCGTCCGAGACGATGCCCGTGTCGCGGCCGGTCTGGGCCGTGCGCAGGGGATCGAACCAGGCGCTCTCGACGAAGACGTCGGTGGTCTCTTCCGAGCAGGCCGTGCTCAGGCCGCCCATCACCCCGCCAAGGCCGATGGCGCCCGAGGCGTCGGCGATGACGCACATGGCGGGCGTCACCTGGTACGTCTCGCCGTCGAGGGCGGCGAGGCTCTCGCCTTCGCGGCCCAGGCGCGCCTCGATCCAGCCGCCGGCCAGCTTGCCCGCGTCATAGACGTGCAAGGGCCGGCAGCGGTCCAGGGAGAGCAGGTTGGTGATGTCCACCAGGGCGCTGATGGAGCGCTGGCCGACCGCCTTCAGCCTGGCCTGCAGCCAGGCTGGGGAAGGGCCGTTGCGCACGCCGCGGATCAGCCGACCCGCAAAGGCCGGGCAGGCCTCGGGCGCGGGCAGGCGGATGTCGATCGGGCACGGGAAGGCGCCCGCGACCGGCGGAACCGGCTTGTCGATGAAGGTTCCGAGGTCTGCTGCTGCGAGGTCGCGGGCGATACCTTGCACGCCCAGCCAGTCTGAGCGGTTGGGGGTGACCTCGAAGTCGATCACCGCCTCCAGCCCCAGGGCCTGGGCGGCGGGTGCGCCGACCGTAAGGTCGTCCGCCAGCTCGAGGATGCCGTCGGACTCTTCGGCGGTCTCCAGCTCGGCGGCCGAGCAGAGCATGCCGTTGGAGACGACCCCGCGCACCGGACGGGGCTCCAGCGTGATGCCGGAGCCGGGTATGTAGGTCCCGATCGGGGCGTAGATGGTCGTCAGGCCCGCCCGCGCGTTGGGCGCGCCGCAGACGATCTCCTTGCGCCCGTCCTTGGTGTCCACCTGGCAGACGCGCAGGCGGTCGGCGTTGGGATGCTGCACGGCCTCGACGACCTTGGCCACCGAGAACGCAGCGAGCTTTCCCGCCGGATCCTCGACG